>JAJQFU010000128.1:7632-37033 GCA_021200955.1 Clostridiales bacterium
CAAAACCCCCCAAACCACAATCCCTTTTATTAATACTACGGCGACCACCGACATCCAGCCACTTAATATAGTATTGACCCTCTCAAGCCTATAATATCCAGGTATAATATTTATAAAAATAATTGTTCCGAAAACTGCTTTATTTATTTTATTCATTTGACCTGTCTTTTTGAAACGATATGCATAAAATATTATTAAAGCTGCTGTGTCAATAATATGTATACCTAAAAAGTCATAAAATAAAATCCCGTTTATAATAACACCGGGCACATCCCAATTTCCGGGCTTTAACTGTGCAAAGAATATCGAAAGCATAAAAACAGCAGGTATAAAATTTATTAAAACAATCGTTCCGAAAACTGCTTTATTTATTTTGTTCATTTGTTTTATCTCCCCGTATAAAATCTATTTTTACTGTCTGCCGAAAAAATGTAAATTATCATTAATACATTAGCCAATCATATGAGGAAGTATATATACAAGGCAAGTCATAATAAAATCTATTACAATACTTATCAAAAACACCAAAGAATAAGTTATAATATATTCTTCGATTTTGAAATTCTTTAGGTTATACAAATAATATATTATCAGTGCTGTAGTATCAATAATATGAAAACCGAAAAAGCAGTAAATAATAAGCAAATCGAAAATCATTTCTACTGTTTCAAGTACACCTAAGTCTATATAGCCAAACTCATAAATTAAAATCGAACCTAAAACCAGCAAAATACCAATAACAGGTATTACATTCATAAAAACAATAATTTTGAAAACAGCCTCGTTTATTTTGCTCATTTGTTTACTCCCCTTTTTTCAGTTCGCAAGAAGTCCTCTTTCTTCTTTAATAGTCAGTATTCTCAAAACCTTTTCGTCAAGCTCTTCTTCACTTAGAGTTCCGTCGGAAACAGCCTGTTTTACGGAATTGACAGACGCTTCAAAATCCAGCGGCATTAAAACCATATCAGCCCCGGCGGAAAGGGACATAAGAGAAGCCTCGGTCGGGTCTGCAAAGCCCGTTATTGCCCCCATATTCTGAGCGTCGGTTATTATAATATTTTCAAAGCTCAACTCATCTCTCAAAAGCGAAATAACCTTTTCCGACAGCGAACAGGGAACTCCGTCCAGACTTTCGGCAGTCATATGAGACACCATAACAAAGTCCGTTCCGGCGGAAATTGCCGCCTTAAAGGGAACAAACTCCTCAGAGCGAAATTCCTCTAAGGTTCGTTTGGTTACGCTTTTGCCTTCGTGTGAATTGTCCGTCGTGCTTCCGTGTCCGGGAAAATGCTTTGCGCAAGCCCCTATATTTTCAGAGTGCAAGCCCTTTATAACCGCCGCCGCCATAGAAGCACACACCGAGGGATCAGATGAAAAGGCTCTTGAGCCTATTTCCGTATTATTCGGGTTTGTCAAAACATCCGCAACAGGGGCAAAATCCATATTAAAGCCCAGTGCCTTTAGGTCAGAGCCTATAATCTGCCCCACCTCATAGGCTCGGTTGGGGTTTTCCGTTGCTCCGATTTCAGCCATAGGGGGTATTTCCGCAGCCGCAAGCCCCTCAAGCTCCGAAAGACGTGAAACCGTTCCCCCTTCTTCGTCAATGCCCAAAAACAGAGGGGTTTCCGACCCTTCAGCTGTTTCCGCAAGAAGTGCCTTTGTCTGCTCAACGCTTTCCAAATTCTTCGCAAAGAATATAACGCCGCCTACAGGGCAGTCTGTAAGAGCCGTTTTAAGCTTATCGGCTGTTGTTACGGCTTCCTCCCCTGTCAGGGCTTCGGGAGTTACGAAAAAAAGCTGATATATTTTCTCATCTGTAGTCATTTCGGAAAGAACCTTTTCAGCCGCCGAAAGAACAGGCTCTTCTACGGCTTCTTCCTGAGCCGCTTCTTCATCTGTTTCCGCCTTTTCATAAACTGTCTCGTTTTGAGAAGCTCCGCAGCCCGAAAAAAGGCTCAAAACAACCCCAAGGCAAAAAAGTTTAAACAATCTCAGATTCATTTAAGCTTCTCCTTCTTTTCCTCCCAGTTAATATAGTCTAAAATAGCTTCTTCAACAGACAGCTTAGGCTCCCAGTGAATGGCTCTTTTGGCAAGGTTTATATTTGCATATGAGCCGCCTATGTCGCCGGGACGTCGAGGACCGTAGTTTATGTGAATTTTCTCCCCAGTTACGTTTTCAAAAGCATAAATAAATTCACGAACAGTAACGTCAACCCCCGAACCTATGTTAAGGGCTATAAAATTAAGGTCTGTGTGGCTGTTTTTCTGTGTAAAGGCATAGTCAAAGTTTTCGATAGCCTTAAGGTTTGCCTGAGCCACGTCGTAAATGTGGATATAGTCCCTTATACAGGTGCTGTCACGGGTCAGCCAGTCATTGCCCGAAATAGTAAAGCTTGTTTCCTGCCCCTGCATAATTCTGAAAAGGGTTGTAAGAAGATTAGCCGAATATCTGCCTTTGGGGCCTGTTCTGCCCTTGGGGTCTGCCCCTATGGGGTTAAAATATCTCAAAGAAATGCACTTAAAGTCGTATGCATTGCAGAAGTCTCTTAAAATCATCTCGGTAATATATTTTGAACGTGTGAAGGGGCTTCTGGGCTTAATGGGTGAAAGCTCAGTCGCCATATACCCCGGCAGATCGTCATACATACCGGCGGTAGAAGCGAAAATAAGCTTTTTACAGCCCAGCTCCGAAAGATTGTTGAAAAGCTCCATAGATTTAACCACATTCAGAGAATAATATTCATAGGGGTGTTCGATTGACAGTGCAACCGAGGATTTTTCCGCACAGTGGATTGTTATTTCAATGTCCGGGTTCTCGTCAAAAATTTTAGTCAGAAGCTTTTTGTTGGCTATGTCGCCCAAATAGAACTTACAGCCCTTAATATCTTTTTCCTCTTCAAAAACCTCTGAGTCCAAAACCGCCATTTCTATGCCCACATCTGACAGGGCATAACAAATCATAGAGCCTATAAAGCCCGACCCTCCCGTAATTAAAACTTTCATATTTCTCATCCTTTCAAAAAATATTCCGAAAAAACAAAATTCTGCCATCCTAAATTCGATAAAAAGATAAAACCATTATACACCCGCAGGCATATTTTTTGCAACCGAAATTTAAAAATTCTTAATAAAATCTGTTGAAAGAACGCAGCAGTTCAGCCGACTGTTTCGCAAAACAGCTGCTGCCTTTAATAAAACAGCCGCAGAACTGATTAAAAACCAATTCTGCGGCTGTACTTTTTTATTAATTTTATAACAGTTTAAATGTTTAATGCATTTATACGCTTGAATGTGTAAGCATTTTTTTGAAAGGCGAAGCCCTATTACATCATTCCGCCGCCCTGCTGAGGCATAGGAGGCTCGGGTTCTTTAATGTCTGCTACAACTGCTTCTGTTGTAAGAATTGTTGAAGCTACACTGTTGGCATTGAGAAGAGCGCTTCTTGTTACCTTTGTGGGGTCGATGATACCTGCGTCAACCATATTTACATATTCGCCCTTAAGTGCGTCAAAGCCTACGCCCTGCTCTGTTTCCTTAACCTTGTTTACAACAACAGCGCCTTCAAGACCTGCGTTTTCAACAATCTGCTTAAGAGGAGCTTCGAGAGCCTTAAGAATAATAGCTGCGCCTGTCTTTTCGTCGCCCTCAAGCTCGCTGCAAACCTTTGCAACAGCGGGAATAGCGTGGATATAAGCAGATCCGCCGCCGGCAATAATACCCTCTTCAACAGCTGCCTTTGTAGCTGCCAAAGCGTCCTCAAGACGAAGCTTTCTTTCCTTAAGCTCTGTTTCTGTAGCTGCGCCTACCTTGATTACGGCTACGCCGCCTGCAAGCTTGGCAAGTCTTTCCTGAAGCTTTTCTTTATCGAAATCGGATGTGGTTGTCTTAATAGATTCCTTAATCTGATTTACTCTTGCTGCGATGTCTGCTGAGTCCCCTGCGCCGTCAACGATTGTTGTTGCGTCCTTTGTTACCTTAACGCTGCCTGCTCTGCCCAGCATATCGATTGTTGCGTCCTTAAGGTCAAGAGCAACATCCTCTGAAATAACTGTTGCGCCTGTAAGAACAGCTATATCCTGAAGCATTTCCTTTCTTCTGTCGCCGAAGCCGGGGGCTTTAACGGCTACACATGTAAATGAGCCTCTGAGCTTATTAAGAACAAGTGTACCCAAAGCCTCGCCTTCAACGTCCTCAGCTACAATAAGAAGCTTTGCGCCCTGCTGAACAATCTGTTCAAGAAGAGGAAGCATATCCTGAATATTTACGATTTTCTTTGTTGTAAGAAGAATATAGGGGTTGTCAAGCTCTGCAACCATCTTTTCCATATCTGTTGACATATAGGGTGAAAGATAACCTCTGTCAAACTGCATACCTTCTACAAGGTCAAGCTCTGTCTGCATAGTCTTGCTTTCTTCTACTGTAATAACGCCGTCGCCTGTTACCTTTTCCATAGCGTCTGCAACAAGCTGACCGACCTGTTCATCTGAAGCTGAAATTGAAGCAACCTTAGCGATATGGTTCTTTCCGTCAACCTTCTGGCTCATTCCCTTAATTGCCTCTACAGCTGCGTCTGTAGCCTTAGCCATACCTTTTCTTAAGATAATTGCGTTTGCGCCTGCTGCGATGTTCTTAAGACCTTCGTTAATCATAGCCTGTGCAAGAACAGTAGCTGTTGTTGTTCCGTCGCCTGCAATATCGTTTGTCTTTGTGGCAACTTCCTTAACAAGCTGTGCGCCGATGTTCTCTGCTTCGTCTTCAAGCTCGATTTCCTTGGCGATTGTTACACCGTCGTTTGTAATAAGGGGTGTGCCGAACTTTTTATCCAAAACTACGTTTCTGCCCTTAGGTCCTAATGTTACCTTTACTGTATCAGCAAGCTTATTGATACCGGCTTCAAGACTGCTTCTTGCCTCTGATCCGAATAAAATCTGTTTTGCCATTTTTAATCAGTCCTCCTAAAATTTAATTACTCTACAATTGCCAAAATGTCGTCGGCTCTTACAATAATAAATTCCTCTTCGTCAAGATCAACCTTTGTGCCTGCGTATGAAGAATAAATTACCTTGTCGCCTACCTTAACATCCATAGGCACAACCTTGCCCTCTTCAACTCTGCCGGGGCCTACCGCAATAACCTCAGCCTCCTGGGGCTTTTTCTGCTGAGCGGTTGTAAGAATAATACCGCCTTTGGTTTTTTCTTCTGCTTTAAATTCTCTGAGTACAATTCTGTCACTGAGTGGAACTAATTTCATAAATTATTACCTCCTATGATTGTTTTGTTAGCACTCACCTCTATCGAGTGCTAACATCTTGATTTATATAATAGTCTTTTCATTCCCCTTATGCAATATCCGCATAATTCTATTTTGACCTGTTTTTAACTTATTTTTAAATATATGCTTTATTTTACTCAATATTTCTTAATTTTACGCCTGTTTTTTAAATTTTTGTAAAATTGCAAAAAAAGTGTTGCATTTAAGCCCTCAATATGATAAAATTCTTTCGTTAGAAAACATTTGTATGTCACAGGTGAACACAATTATGGATGATACTTCAAAATATTTAATAGTAGACAAAGACGTTTTGCCCAAGGTTTTCTTAAAGGTAATCGAAACAAAGCTCCTTGTGTCTGTTGAGGGCTTGTCGGTTTCAGACGCAGCCGCTTCTGTGGGCATAAGCCGTTCGGCTTTTTATAAATACCGTGACAAGGTCTTTCCCCTTGGCGAAAACCGCCGGGGAACTACGGTAATTATTGCCTTAAGCTTAGACCACCGCCCCGGGCTTTTGTCTAACGTGTTAAACACAATTGCGGATTTCGGAGCTAATATTCTCACCATAAACCAGACAATTCCCATAAACGGGGTTGCAAACATTACTATCAGCGCCGAGGTAGGCGCACTCACCGAGGGCATAGAAAGCCTTGTTTTAAAGATTAAAGAAGCTGAGGGCGTTCTTGCTCTCAAAATTATTGCACGGGAGTGAATTATTTATGGCAAAAATTGCTATTTTGGGATACGGAACAGTGGGTTCCGGAGTTTATGACGTTATTAACACAAACAGGGAAATCGTTGAACACAAGTCCGGCGAGGAAATGGAAATTAAATATGTTTTGGATTTAAGAGACTTCCCCGGCGACCCCGTTGAAGCGGTTTTAACCCACGATTTTAACGATATTTTAAACGATGACGAAGTAAGCGTAGTAGCTGAGGTTATGGGGGGCGTTAAGCCCGCCTACGAATTTACGAAAGCCTGTCTGTTAAAGGGCAAAAGTGTATGCACCTCAAACAAGGAGCTTGTGGCTTCCCACGGTGCTGAGCTTATAAGGATTGCAAAGGAAAATAACGCAAGCTATGTTTTCGAAGCAAGTGTCGGCGGCGGCATACCCATTATCCGTCCTCTTTTGACCTCAATTACAGCGGATAAAATAGAAGAAATAAAGGGTATTTTAAACGGCACAACAAACTATATGCTGACTAAAATGTCTGAAGAGGGTCTTGAATATGAGGACGTTCTTAAGGACGCACAGGCTAAGGGATATGCCGAGAGAAACCCGGCAGCAGACGTTGAGGGACATGACGCCTGCAGAAAAATCGCTATTCTTATGTCGCTGGCTCTTGAAGCACAGGTTGACTATAACGATATTATGACAGAGGGCATAACAAACATAACAAAGGCGGATATTGACTATGCCAAGGCGATGGGCAGACAAATTAAGCTTTTAGGAAAGGGCAAGACCACCGAGGAAGGCAGCTGGGCAATGGTTGCTCCCTTTATGGTAGGCAAGGACAGCCCTCTTTATATGGTAAGAGACGTTTTCAATGCCGTTTCCGTTGTGGGCAATATGCTGGGTCAGGTTATGTTCTACGGAAAAGGCGCAGGAAAGGAAGCTACAGCCTCAGCGGTTGTTTCCGATATTATAGACGCAGTCCGCAGCAAGGACAAGACAATTTCCATAAACTGGTCGGAAGAAAAATATGAGCTTATGCCCATAGACACTCTTAAAACAAGCAAGTTTATAAGAATAGAAACATATGATAAACCGGCAGCCAAAAAAGCAATAACCGAGCTTTTCGGCGAAACCTCTTTTATAGAGCTTTCGGATTATGAGGACGAAATAGGATTTTTAACCCCCGTGATGAGAGAAATCGACCTTAACAAGGCTTTAAGCGGACTTCTTTCGGAAGAGGGTATTGAAAATATTTTATCAGCTATCAGAACAGAGGAGTAATGTAAAATGTTAATAGTTATGAAGTTCGGCGGTACGTCTGTTGCCAATGCCGAAAGAATAAACAATGTTGCCATGCGTATAAAGCGCTCATATATGGCAGGAAACAAAATAGCCGTAGTTTTGTCGGCTCAGGGCGACACCACAGACGAGCTTATCGAAAAGGCTAAGGAAATTAACCCCTCACCTTCAAAGCGTGAAATGGATATGCTTCTTGCTACAGGCGAACAGCAGTCAGTAGCCCTTATGTCAATGGCTCTTGACAGAATAGGCGTTCCGTCTATTTCTATGAACGCCAACCAGTGCCACATTTACGCCACATGCGACTATTCAAACGCAAGAATTAAGGATATAAACTGCCGCAGAATTTTTAACGAGCTTGACGCTAAAAAGGTAGTTATAGTTACTGGCTTTCAGGGCATAAACAACAGAGGCGACGTGGTTACCTTGGGAAGAGGCGGCTCTGACACATCGGCTGTTGCCCTTGCGGCAAAGCTTTCGGCGGATATGTGTGAAATTTACACAGACGTTGACGGAGTTTATACCGGCGACCCCAGAATAATCAAACACGCAAAAAAGCTTAAAGAAATATCTTATGACGAAATGCTTGAATTTGCAAGTCTCGGAGCACAGGTTCTTCACAACCGTTCAGTAGAGCTTGCTAAAAAATACGGAGTAAACCTTGTGGTAAGGTCAAGCCTTACAGACGCACCGGGTACAATTGTTAAGGAGGAAACCAACGTGGAAAGTATGTTAATTAGCGGCGTAGCCGTAGATAAAAATGTTTCGAGAATTTCTCTTATCGGCGTAGACGATAAGCCCGGCACAGCCTATAAGCTTTTTTCCGAGCTTGCTAAAAAGAATGTCAGCGTAGATATTATTCTTCAGTCAATAGGCAGAGACGGAAAGAAGGATATTTCCTTCACAGTTGCCCGTTCAGACTTAAACGAAGCCCTGACAGCCCTTGAAAATATCAAGAACAAAATCAACTTCCAGTCTCTCGACCATAAGGAGGACGTAGCTAAGGTTTCTATCGTAGGCGCAGGTATGGCGACCAACGCCGGCGTTGCTTCTCTCTTCTTCGAAGCAACCTATAACGCAGGGGTAAACGTAAATATGATTTCCACCTCTGAAATTAAAATTTCCATTCTTGTAAACGAAAAGGACGCAGACTATGCCGCAAACGCCATCCACGATAAGTTTATGTCACAGTCAGCCGACCTCCGCCACTGATAACAGCTTGAAAATATTAAATTTTATAAAGTCTCCCGCCGATGTGACGGGAGATTTTTTTGTGCCGACAGCCAAACTGATACATAGTTTTTTAATATTTTAAGTTGATATTTAAGCTGATTTATATTATAATAAAGGTGTGAAAGAAAGGCGGTTAGGAGTATGGAGCAAAAAGAAGCTGCGGTTTTCAGAATGAAAAGAAACATTAAAGACACAGTGTTTACAAGGCTGTTTCGTGAAAAGAAATATCTTTTGCAGCTGTATCAGGCTTTGCACCCTGAAGATACAGACACTACAGAAGAGGATTTAAAGACAATTACCCTTGAGCCTATTTTTGTAAAAGACATAACTAACGATTTGGGCTTTTCCGTTAAAGACAAGCTGTTTATTCTTGTGGAAGCACAGTCAACTGCATCTGTTAATATCATCGTGAGAAGCTTTATGTACCTTGCCCACACCTATCAGGAGCATTTCAAGGAGACTAAGCAGACCCTGTACGGAACAAAGCCGGTTATAATTCCCAAGCCGGAGTTGTATGTTATTTTCAGCTGTGACACAAACATAGACAAGGATATTTTGACACTGTCGGAACAGTTTTTCGGCGGTGAAGAAACCGCTATAGAGGTAAGCGTGAAGGTAATTACAGAGAAGAACAGCAATGGTATTATTGAACAGTATATCTTGTTTACCAAGGTTCTCGATGAACAGGTTAAAGCATACGGATATACAAAAAAGGCAATTGATGAAACCTTAAGGATTTGCGAAAGCTATGATATTCTGAAGGAATTTCTCAAGGAGCATGAAAAGGAGGTCGCTGATATTATGATTAGTTTGTACAGTCAAGAGGAAATAGATGAAATGTATATGCATGAAGTCAGGAGAGAAAGCGAAGCTAAAGGCAGAGCTAAAGGCAGAGCAGAGGGCAAAGCGGAAGGCAAGGAAGATATGGTTATAGAGATGCTCAAAGATAATGAGGATCTTTCAAAAATCAGTAAATTTTCACACTTTTCTTTGGAAAAAATTAACGAAATTAAGGAACGTTTATTAAACAATGTTCAATTAGCCAACGAATAACATAAAACGGCAGTTCGGAGGTTATATAAGAACTAAAATCAGAGGGGATTTTCAGCATTATGATAAGCTTGTACAGTCAGGACGAGATTTACGAAATGTTTTTACATGAGGTTGAGGAAGAAGGCAGAGCTGAAGGCAGAGCAGAGGGCAAGGAAGAAATGGTCATAGAGATGATTAAAAACAACCTTGAGCCTTCCTTGATCAGTACAATTTCACACTTTTCTTTGGAAAAAATTAACGAAATCAAGGAACGTTTATTAAACAATGTTCAATTAGCCAACGAATAAACTATCTGTCGGAGGTGCAACGAATAATACTGCACCTCTTCTGCTGTAAATAAAAACTCGAAAGGAGCAATCAAAATGAAACGTAATTTAAAGAAGGTTACTATCGTAACCAAGGTATTAACAGCAATCGTCATATCATCAATGACATTAGGCTCAGTTTCAACAGCCTACGCAGCAACCGCAAGCACCTTAGCAATTGAGCAAGTAAACACGAACTACAGAACAGACAACGTCCAAGAAGGCAGCAATTTTACAGTAATGCTTAATGGAGCAGACGTTACAGACAGCTTCAGCAATACCGTTAAAGTCACAACAGATGGCAGAACATTAATACCTCTCAGAGACTTAGGAAATATCCTCGGAGCAGACGTAGGGTGGGACAGCCAAAAGGTCGCTATCTTGACAAAGGATTCTACAACCATAGAAGTCCCCATAGGTTCAACGGTTTTGTTTATTAATGGGCAGAAAGAAAATATTGATGCCGAAGGCACTCAGGCCGTCATTGTAGACAGCTATACCTACCTTCCACTCAGAGCCATCAGCGAAGCTCTTGGAGCTACAGTCGAATATGAAGCAAGCACAAAGACAATCTACCTCACAACCTCCGGCACTACCGGCGAAGTCACACCGGCACCCAGCGCTGAGACAAGTGATCCTGCTTTAGCAGCTCTTGGTTTATATACAGCCACAGACCTCGGCTACGATGCCAACAACGGTCCCAACCCCGGAGAGGATTATTATGATTCATGGAACACAACAGTCACAGCCTACAAGAACGCAGGTCTAACAGACGAGCAAATTAACAATAATCTTCAATACGTTTACTTATGTAAAGATACATCTGACCAAATGGCAATAAATGATCAAGTGCTTACAATTTCAAGCAATACAACCAAAGTAGATAAACCCTCGTGGGATGGTGAGTATAAATATCAGCAATACTACTACTGGCAATGGACAGGTATGAGATGGATAACAGCCTATGATGAATATTCTGGTACCGTTGGATATGATGTTTCCATGAGCTAAAATTAGATGAAAATCAATGACCTTTAAAGTCTAATTAAGAGGTCTTTTTCAATGCAACATTTTTGACTCCCTTTTTGTATAAATTAGGGACTAAAAAGGGAGTCTTAATTTCAATTCAACCAATAACCACAAAGAAATCCCATAAATTTACAAAAACTTATTGACCGCAACAACCCAACGTGATACAATAAACCGAAATAATAAAAGTAAGCATTCAACAACTTTTTTGAACAAACCCGCCCTCTTGGGCTCAAGATAATATCTCAGATTAAAGAGGGCGGGTTGACAATAAGGTGCTTTGCCGCTAAGCTTCCCCTTTTTCGCTAAAACCCTTTAATCTCCTCAATATACCCCCTGTCTCTTTCCCTTTCCTCCACCATTCTTTTAATAGAGTCCTTAACATAAACAGGGGTAAAGGCTCTTCCCTTTTTATAATAGTCCCAATAGGTTTTAATATAGCGTTCGGGGAAAATCAGCATATAATAGAGAAGTCTGACGGCGTTGGGGCTTAAGGGGCTTCTTCTGCCGTATTCCTCCAAAATTTCACTTATTTTCAAAAAAGGCTGTCTGTTCTTTTTGAGAAATCTGTTTATAATAATTCTCAGATCCTTAAGGGGTGTTCCGGCTTCAAGCCTAAGCATATCGTTAAAAAACACTCCTGTGGGATAAAGTGACATAGTCTCCTCATCGGCGTTGTTCAAAACAATTTTTCCGTTATTTCTTGCGGAAAATTCCTCTCTGTCAATGCCGAATTTTTCAAGCCCTTCAAGGCTTTCTTCACAGGCTTTGTAATAATATTCGTAGTTTTTAAGAAAAATATAGTCAATATCGTCAAGACGCCGCTTTCTGTAGACCTGTTTTCTCATTCTTTTAAGCCTTTCCTCATATGTTGAAAACACCGACTTTATGTCCTCTCCGAAAAAATCTTTAAATTCAGAGCTTTCGCCGAAAGCTCCGGCTCTGTGAAAAGCTCCGAATGACCTTAAAATCTCTCTGAAATCTCCCTCTCTTGTATATTCGGGGCTGACTGTGTCTCTGCCCGACGGGGTCATAATGTAGTTTGCCCCTTCAAACTCAAAATAGGGCTTTCCGTCAACAGCGGCTTCAAAGTCGAAAAAACGTCTGAAGCCCTTTCGCTTAAGTCCGTTTTTGATGCCGCTTACAAACATAATTCTTTTGCTGTCGGCGTCCGCTTTTCTTATAACAAAGCTGCCCCTGCTGCACTTAACTATGTACATATACTTAACCTTGCGGATATATTTAGGCTCAATTCCGAACCCGGCAAGAACCCTTTCGTCTAAAACTTCCATATTATAAAAACCTCCCGTTTCCTATAATTACACACCCACACTATGGGGTTGTATATAAAAATATATTTCAGCAGAATTAAAAAAATGTCTTTAATATATAAGTTCAAAAAAAATAAAAAAATTTGCTGGGCATAAAAATTTTAAAATTTTTATGTGGCTCAAAAAAATATTATTTTTTTGAGCTTAAAGATTGAAATATAAATACTTTCGTGTTAAAATATAACTCAAAATAAGTTAAACACGAAAAAACATACAGACAAATTTATTTCGGAGGAATGGGAAATGTGCGGATTTTGCGGATTTACCGGAAATATTAATGACAAGCAAAAAATAATCAATAAAATGATGGATAAAATTATCCACAGAGGCCCTGATTCAAGCGGCTCATATTTAGATAAAGACATAGCCTTAGGCTTCAGACGCTTAAGTATTATAGACCTTTCGGAAGGCGACCAGCCCATTTATAACGAGGACGGCACAGTCGCCATAGTCTTTAACGGCGAAATTTACAACTACAAGGAAATAAGAAAAACCTTAGAGGGCAAGCACAAGTTCAAAACCAATTCCGACACAGAGGTTTTGGTTCACCTTTATGAAGAAAAAGGCGAAGAAATGCTTAACGACCTGAGAGGTATGTTTGCCTTTGTGATTTATGACAAAAAGGACAACAGCCTTTTCGGTGCAAGAGACTTTTTCGGCATAAAGCCCTTTTATTACGGCGAGTTCGGCGGAAACCTTCTTTTCGGCTCAGAAATCAAAAGCTTTCTGCCCCATCCGGACTTTAAAAAAGAGGTAAACACTCTTGCCCTTGAAAACTATCTGACTTTTCAATATTCCGTTCTTGACGAAACATTTTTCAAGGGTGTCTACAAGCTTAAGCCCGGTCACTATTTAAAATATAAGAATAAAAAGGTTGAAATTACACGTTATTATGACCCCATGTTCAGCCCCAAACCCTCTCCCCTTCAGGACGCAATCAAAAGCGTTGAGGACGTTATGCAAAACTCAATCGAGGCTCACAAGGTCAGCGACGTTGAGGTAGGCTCTTTCCTTTCAAGCGGAGTTGACTCCTCATATGTTGCCGCAACCTTTAACGGCGACAAGACCTTCACCGTAGGCTTTGACTATGACAAATACAACGAAATAAGCTATGCCACAGCTCTTTCCGAGAAGGTCGGCATTGACAACTACAACAAAACAATCACCACCGAGGAATACTGGGCGGCTATCCCCAAGGTTCAGTATCATATGGACGAGCCCCTTGCAGACCCCTCAGCTATTGCCCTTTATTTCGTAGCTAACCTTGCTTCCCAGTATGTTAAGGTTGCCCTTTCCGGCGAAGGCGCAGACGAGTTTTTCGGCGGCTACAATATTTATAAAGAGCCTTTGGACTTAGCCGTTATAAAGCTGCTTCCCAAGCCTTTGAGAAAGCTTATGGCGAAAGCTGTGAGCCTTGTTCCCTTCAGCTTCAAGGGACAAAGCTTCTTTATTCGTGCATCACAGTCCGTTGAAGAAAAGTTCATAGGAAACGCAAAAATGTTTTCAAAGGAAGAGCGTGAAGAAATCCTCAAAAAGCCTTTGGGTAAGTTCGACTTCAGGGAAATCACAAAGCCCTATTATGACAAGGCAAAGAACCTTGACGATGTGACGAAAATGCAGTTTATAGACCTTAATTTGTGGCTTGTGGGAGACATTCTCTTAAAAGCCGATAAAATGAGTATGGCTAACTCTCTGGAGGTCAGAGTGCCTTTTCTTGACAAAGAGGTTTTCAAGGTAGCTTCTAAAATTCAAACTGACTACAGAGTAAACAGACAGGCTACAAAATATGTTTTCAGAATGGCAGCCAAGGAATATCTGCCCGACGAGGTCAGCTCAAAGAAGAAGCTGGGCTTCCCCGTTCCCATAAGAATTTGGCTTAAAGAGGACAAATATTATAATAAGGTTAAGGAAGCCTTTACAAGCCCTGCGGCTAAGGAATATTTTAATACGGACAAGCTTGTTTCTTATTTGGATAATCATAAAAAGGGCAAAGCTGACAATTCGAGAAAAATTTGGACGGTATATATGTTCCTTGTTTGGCATAAAGAATTTTTTGAAACAGATGCAGCTTAGGCTCCCCCTTGAGGGGAGCTGTCACACGTAGTGTGACTGAGAGGTGGAGCGGTTATGGCCTCACTTAACTAACAGCAATTCAATCATTAAAGTTTTTCAATGAAAGGATGGTACAAAATGGATAATTGTTTTTTCTGCAAAATGGCAAAGGGCGAAGTTCCCTCAAACACAGTTTATGAAGATGATGATTTCAGAGTAATTTTAGACATTGCTCCGGCTAACCCCGGTCACTGTCTCATTATTCCCAAAGCCCACGCAATGAATATTTATGAAATAGACCCCGGGATTCTGTCAAAAGCGGCGATTTTGGCTCAGAAAATAGCTAAAAAGGTTAAAGCTGCCACAGGCTGCGACGGTGTAAACATACTTCAAAACAATGAGGAAGCGGCAGGGCAAAGCGTTTTTCACTTCCATATTCACGTTATACCACGTTATAAAGACGACAAGAAATTCATATACAAAACTATGACACAGACCCACGAAGAGCTTACTGCTATGAGAGATGCCGTAATTAAGGCATAAAAGGCTGAAGCTATGAAGCTTTTTAAGTTTTTGCTGTTTTCGGCTGTTATTGTGTCGGCTGTCTGTGTTTTCGAGCCTTTTTCTCTTAAGCTTTCATATGAAAAGGGTTTGCAGTCAGTGAAGGACTATGCCCAAGCCTATTTTAACGAGCCTGTTTCATATGATGAAGGCGAAGTCCTTGAAGAGACTTATTTTGAACTGCGCTATGACCTGACCGACCCCGATTTAGATGTTTCTTCCCTTAAGTTTAAGGGGGTGAAAACCCTTAACACCGAAGATGAATGGAAAAGCTATATGGATTTCTGCATAAAAAAGGGCTATGTTCACATTTTCTTTGAAGTGCCTGAGAAAATGACACCCGACACGGATTATTTTTTGATATTCTATGACATTTCCGCAGTGACAATCTACACCTATCCCCCCGACAGGGGTTTAAAGATTATGGGCTATACACTTACCTACACCTACGCCTATGACATTTTAACAGCCGTCAAAAACAACAGCCTTGACCGCTTAGACGCAAAAAAGCTTGCGGCATACAACGCCGCCCAAAGCTTTCTTTCAACTATTTCGGAGCTTTCGGACTATGAAAAGGAGCTTGCCATTCACAATTACGTCTGCGAAAAAATAACCTATTCAAAGGACGAAGCCGATTCCGACATCACCAACTGCTACGGAGGGCTTATAAACGGCTTAGGCAACTGTCAGGCATACACAGACACATTTTCACTTTTGTGCGGTCTTGAGGGCTTTAACTGCGGAAGAATAACCTGCACTGCCGACGGAGTAGACCACAGCCTTAATTATATTGTTATAAACGGCGGATATTATTTCGTAGACTGCACCTTTGACGACGGAATTTCCGACCCTGACAGGGGCTACGGCTTGTTTTATTTTAATGCCCCCTATAACATAATTTCAGCAGACCACGTTTTTTCGGAGCTGCCCTTTGAGCCTGTTTACACCATAGACGAAGCCCACTGGTATTACAGAAACGGCTTATACGCCGTCACTCCGGAGATTTTGGAGCAGATCTACAGAAATATTGCGGAAAATTCTTCAGAAGGTGAAATTCTGTTCAACACACAATACGGAAGCGCAAGCCTTACTGATATTTTTACAAAATATCCCTGCGGATATAAAAAAATATCAGTTTCGAAATTTACATTCGGCGAAAGCTATGAAATTCTGAAGTTTTCTCTGAGTTCATAGGAAATATATCTTTTAAATTTTTTTCGTATAATTATCTTTTTTCGTGTAATACTATGACTATGAAACGAGGACTTATCTTATAAATAAGCTTTCGTTTCATAGAAATCGTGTCTTTATTTCAATTCGGAGGTAACGAAAATGGATAAGAAAAGCAGCAGAGAAAATCAGACAAACAGAGAAAACCAGAGCGGCAGAAGCTCTCAGAACAACAGACAGTCTAACAGAGTTGAGTTTTCAAACGAGCTTAATTCACAAAATAGCAAGAATTCGTCTAAAAACTCAAACAACAGCTCTAATAACAACTGCAACAGAGACGAGCAGTAAAAACCGGCGGTTTTCCGCCGTACATAGAAAGGCAAATTATTATGAACATTGTTCTTTTAGAACCTGAAATCCCCTCAAACACAGGCAACATCGGCAGAACCTGCCACGCTACGGGGTCGGTTCTTCATTTAATCCGTCCGCTGGGCTTTTCTGTAGACGACAAAGCCCTGAAGAGAGCCGGTCTTGACTATTGGCACGATTTGGACGTTAGATATTATGACAGCTATGAGGACTTTTTGGAGAAAAACGGAAGCAATATAGAGCTTTATTTCGCCACAACAAAGGCTGAGAAAACCTATGCCGATGCAAGCTACAGCGAAAACACATATATTATGTTCGGAAAGGAAAGCGCCGGAATACCCGAGGAAATTCTCATTGAAAACAAAGCCGCCTGTATAAGAATACCTATGATAGGCGACACAAGGTCATTAAACCTTTCAAATTCTGCGGCAATAATTCTCTATGAAGCCCTTCGTCAGCACGATTTTGAAGGTCTTAATACAAAGGGAAGCCTTCACAGGCTCAAATGGAAAGAATAAAGGAGTACATAAAAATGAAAAGTATGGACGATTTTTCTGAAATTATGGACAGGCTCTTAGCCGATGACGGCTGCCCATGGGACAGGGTTCAAACCCACGAAAGCCTTAAGCGCTATCTTATTGAGGAGTGCTATGAGGTTATTGACGCTATAGACAAAAAATCCCCTGAGGGTATGTGTGAGGAGCTGGGGGACGTTCTTCTTCAGGTTGTATTTCACTCAAAGCTTGCGGAAAAGGAAGGTCTTTTCGACTTTGACCAAGTTGTTGAAGGGGTTTCCAAAAAAATGGTTGACCGCCACCCCCATGTTTTTGCCGAAGGAAAAGCCGATACCCCCGACGAGGTTTTGACAAACTGGGACGAAATCAAGAAAAAAGAGAAGCACTATAAAAGCGACAAGGATGTTTTGGAAAGTATTCCCTCCTGCCTGCCCGCTTTAATGCGTGCGGAAAAGCTTGTTTCAAAAGCGGATAAGCTTAATAACAACAAGCAGAACCCCAAAGACATCATAGCGAATATTCGAGAAATTCTCGATAATCTGGAGAACTCAGATAATGTCGATAATGAAAAAATAGAAGAGTATATTGGCGAGATGCTCTTTGAAACAGTGAAAATATCAACTTTTTTTAAAATAAATCCTGAATTTGTCTTGACAAATCGTTCAGAAAAGTTTATAACTAGTTTTAGACGTGTTTGACCCGGAAAGAAAATCCCTCATTAAGGATAATTCTTTCAACTAAAGTACAGCGGTTCTTATCCGTTGTAAGCGTTTTCAAACGCCCTATTTTTTCACACGTCTATACTTACTTTCTTATAAAATGTTAGGAGGATATTTAAAAATGAATAAGACAGAATTAGTTGCAGCTATAGCTGAAAAAACAGGCATAAGCAAGAAGGATTCAGAGAAGGCTGTTAAGGCTTTTGAAGAAATCGTTACTTCAGAGCTTGTAGCAGGCGGCGAAGTAAGACTTGTAGGCTTCGGCACATTCAGCGTTAAAGAAAGAGCAGCTCACGAGGGCAGAAACCCCCAGACAAAGGAACCTATGCAGATTCCCGCTTCAAAGTCACCCAGATTTGCCGTAGGCAAGGCTCTTAAGGACGCAGTAAACGGAAGATAAATAAACCGAAGGTTTTAGCTAAGGGCTGTTTTTGCAGTCCTTTTCTTTTTGCTTTTATCAGAAAGGATTAATATGAGAATAGACAAATTTTTAAAGGTTTCAAGACTTATAAAAAGGCGGACAGTCGCCAACGAAGCCTGTTCCGCAGGAAGGGTTTTATTAAACGGCAAAGCCGCCAAAGCCGGAGCGGAGGTTAAAGTAGGCGACATAATAGAAATCCGCTTCGGTCAAAACGTAACAAAGGTAGAAGTGCTGAAGGTTGCGGAAGCAGTCAGAAAGGACGACGCCGGCACACTTTTCAAGAGTATAGAATAAACAGAATTAATCGAATAAGCCTTCACCTCTCCGAATATACTTTTTAAAAAAGACCTTCGGAGGATATTTATGGCGGAAGAAAACAGGCTTTTAAAAAATGTTGTTATTTTGGAAAACAGGGAAAAGCTTTCTGTCACAGGCGTTTTGGACGTTCTCGCCTTTGACGAACAGCAGATTATATGTGAATGTGAAAAGGGAGTTTTCTATATAAAGGGAGACAATCTCCACGTCAGCCGCTTAGACCTTGACAAAGGGGATATTGACGTTGACGGGCTTATTACGAGCCTTGTTTATGAGGATAAAACCGGGGGCAGAGGGTCATTCTTCGGGAGGCTCTTTAAGTGATTTTGCCTATGAAGGAACAGGGGCTTTTGTTTCTGTTTATTTGCTTTTCGGGCTTTTGCTTCGGCTTTGTTTATGACGTTTTAAGGCTTTTCCGCAGATGCTTTCACTGCGGCGGTTTTTTCGGGCTTGTTTCCGACCTTGTGTTTTGGGTCTGCGCCTTTGCCGCCGTTTTTTGGTTTCTTTTGGGCGTAAACTACGGAGAGGTCAGAATTTATATGGTTTTGGGCTTCATGGTTGGAATGGTTGTTTATTATAACTCCTTAAGCGGTTATTTTATATTTTACTCCGAAAAAGCTCTCAAAGTCATTAAAAGGCTTCTGAAGCTGATTTTATCCCCTGTTGTGAAAGCTTTATTAAAACCTGTTAAGTTTATAAATTTACGGTTGAAAAAATATGCAAAATGTGGGATAATAGCAGTAAGAAAGTTTTTCAAAGTATTTTTTGCCCCGTTTGGGAGGTGTTTTAAACGGAAAACACAAAAAAAACAAAGGAAGAAAACAAAAAAAGCTTAATCCCCGGTTTTTGGGCGGTTTATGCCTTAATTATAGTGGCTATGCTTGTGATTTTTGCTTACGCTATGATAACAAACCTGAGCTCAAGCAGAGAGCTTATTGCTCAAAAAAACGAGCTTGAAAAGTCCATTGAAGAAGAAACGGAACGCAACGCCGAGCTTTCGATGGAAGGCGACTATTATAAGTCGGACGAGTATTACGAAAAAATCGCAAGGGAAAAGTTAGGGCTTGTTATGCCCAACGAAATAACCTTTATAGATCAAAACAAGTAAAGAGGCACACTATGGATAACAAATTTATTGACAGCGTATTTGTTAAAATGACGGAATATGAGGACATCCCTCTGCGTATAAACCACTTTTTGAAGGTGTGGGGCTATGCCCGTTTTATAGGCAGAAAACAGGGGCTTGACGAAAGAACTCAGCTTATTTTGGAGACTGCGGCTCTTATGCACGACATAGGCATAAAGCCTGCCCTTAAGGCATACGGCTCATCCGACGGCAAATATCAGGAGAAGCTGGGCGTTGAACCTGCAAGGGCAATGCTTAAGGAGCTGACAGATGATGAAGAGCTTGTGGAAAGGGTATGCTTTCTTATAGCTCACCACCACACCTACACAGATGTAGAGGGTATAGATTACCGCATACTTTTGGAGGCGGATTTTTTTGTCAACGCCTTTGAGGACGGCTTAAGTCAAAAGGCAGTTGAAACAGCCGCCGAAAAAATATTTGAAACTGACGAAGGAAAGCGAATTTTAAGGGAAACCTACAACATATAAACAAAGGAGGCAATTTTTATGGGATTCGGTATGAGAGGACACGACCTGTGTTCAAAAAGAAGCTTTGAGGGCTTCTGTCAGGCAGTTAAGGAGCTGGGGGTAACAGACGTTCAGCTTGCTTTCAAAAAGTCAATAACAGATATTAAGTTCGACCCGGGTATGTATTCCCCCGGCTTAGGCAATTATCTTAAGAGAACACTGGATAAATACGGCGTTCACGTTGCGGTTTTGGGCTGCTACATAAACCCCACAAACCCAATCGAATCAAAAAGACAGGCTGAGGTAAACAAGTTTATAGAGCACCTTAAATACGCAAGAGCAATAGGCGCAGATATGGTAGGAACGGAAACAGGCCGTTTCGACCCTAATCTTAAGCTTAACCCCGCCACATACACAGAGGCAGGCTATCAGCTTTTATTAAAGTCAATGAGAGAAATCGTCTCCGCAGCCGAAAAGCTCGGGGTTATTGTAGGCGTTGAGGGGGTTGCAACACATACCCTTTACTCGCCAGAAATGATGCTCCGCTTCCTGAGAGACATTGACTCGCCTAACGTAGAGGTTATTTTAGACCCCGTAAACCTTCTTAACGGCGAAAATTATAAGGATCAGGACAAAATTATAAACCGCGCCTTTGAGCTTTATTCCGAAAAAATTTCGGTTATTCATATGAAGGACTTTAAGCTTGAATACGGCGAGGTTAAGTTTGAACACGTAGGCGACGGACTTCTTCACTATGAGCCTGTTCTCACAAACCTTAAAACCAAAAAGCCTTATATAACTATGCTTTTGGAATGTTCCACACCGGAAAGATACCACTCGGACTGTGAATATCTTCAAAAAATCTATGACAGCATAGAGGCTGAATAATTTCTCTTTTTCGGAGATGAACATATTATGAAATTTAAGCTTTTCTGCTTGGGGCTCGGGCTTATAATGCTTTTGGGGGGCTGTTCTTCAGCCCCTTCAAAAAGCCCTCAGGAATACTCACAGACGATTTTCGCTATGGACACAGCAATGACCCTTACGGCTTACGGAGAGGGCTGTGAAGCCGCCGTAGACGCCGCAATTAACGAGATAAACCGTCTTGACGCGCTGTTTTCCGTCAACAATGAAAACAGCGACATATACAGGCTCAACAGCGAAAAAACAGCTCAGGTCAGTGACGATACCTATTCTCTTTTAGGCTCTGCTCTTGATTTTTACGAAAAAACAGACGGTGCTCTTGACGCTGCGGTTTACCCTGCCGTTAAGGCTTGGGGTTTCACTACGGGGGAACACAGAGTTCCCGATGAAAGCGATCTTTCGGAGCTTAAAACCCACGTAAACGCCGAAAATGTAGTTTTGGGCAAAAACAATACCGTCACTTTAACCGACAGTTTAGCTGAGGTCGATTTAGGCTCTGTGGCAAAAGGCTATGCTTCAGACCTTGTGTGCAATATTATGAAGGATACGGGCATAACAAGCGGCATTGTGTCCTTAGGGGGCAACGTGGAAACCATAGGCGTAAAAACCGACGGAAGCCTTTGGAAAATCGGCGTAACCGACCCCTCTGACGAAAGCAGCCTTATAGGCACTTTGAGCCTTGAAAACAAGGCTGTTATAACCTCAGGCAGCTATCAGCGCTATTTCGATCTTGAGGGAGTGCGTTATCACCACATTATCGACCCTGAGACCTGCGCCCCTGCAAGAAGCGGTCTGACATCCGTTACAATCGTTTCCGACAGCGGACTTACAGCAGACGCATATTCAACGGCAGTGTTCGTTATGGGGCTTGAAAAGGGCTCCGAGTTTTGGCGGAACTCCCCCGACAGCTTCGACATTGTTTTTATAACGGATGAGGGAGAGGTTTATATTACAGAGGGCTTAAAGGACGCTTTTGTTCCAAGAGATGATATTGAGCCTAATATAATTGAGGATAATTGAGGTATGAAAAAGGTTATAATCGAATGTTGTGAAAATATCATAAAAACGGCTCTTTTGCAGGACGGCAGTCTCATTGAGCTTATACCGTCCAAAAAAAGCACTGACTTTTCCGTAGGAGATATTTTCACAGGCAAAATAAAACGCATATTAAAAAGCGGCTTTGCCTTTATTGACATAGGCAGCGAAAAAGCCGCCTTTCTTTTTTTTAACGACAAAAAAGAGCTGCCCCTGAAGGAAATTAAGATTAAGGAGGGCAGCGATTTGGCTGTTCAGATAATAAGAGAAGCCGAGGGCGAAAAGGGAGCTGCAGTAACCACCGCCCTGACCCTAAACGGCAGTCTCTGCGTTGTGTCAAAGGGCAAGGGCGAAATTCGCATTTCGCGAAAAATAACCGACCCTCAAATCCGCTCCGATATAAGGGAAGCACTCTCAGGCGACCCCTTTTCCCGCTTCGACATTATAATAAGAACAAAGGCAGAAAGTTTTCCTCTGTCGGCTTTAAAGACCGAAGCCGAAAGCCTTATAGAAGAGCTTAAACAAATTGAAAATACAGGGCAGTTCCGCAAAGCCCCTGCCCTTCTTAAAAAAGCCGAAAGCGAAACTCTGACAGCTATAAAGGCTTTTTCCGCAGGTGAGGGCATTGAGGTCATAACAAACTCATCTGAAGATTATTTAAGCTTTATCGACCCGGAAAAGACTTTCACTCCCACCCTTTATGACGAAGAAATACCCCTTTTCCGCCGATATTTTATAGAAAGCAAAATAGACAAGCTTTTAAAAACAAAAGTGTGGCTTAAAAGCGGAGGCTGGATCACAATAGAGCCCACAGAGGCTATGGTTGTTATCGACGTAAACACAGGCAAGAACAACAGCCGCTCCCACAGAGACACCGTCTTAAAAACAAATAAAGAAGCGGCGGCTGAAATTTTAAGCCAAATCCGCCTGCGGAATTTATCGGGAATGATAATAATCGACTTTATAAATATGCCGTCGGAAGAGGACAACCAGACAGTCCTTCAAATTCTCACCGAAGGTGCCGCTCACGACCGCATTTCAACCACCGTTGTGGGTATGACCGACTTAGGGCTTGTTTTAATTACCCGAAAGAAAACAGGGCTTCCCATAGCCAAAATTCTGACAGCCCCCTGCCCCTGCTGCGGAGGAACCGGACACAAAATTTTATAATTTCATTCACACTCTAAATATTCAGGTGATGTTTATATGAAAAAGGATAAGGTCAAAAAAACGCTTATAAATTTCATAATATTGGCAATTCTTTTGGCAATTATTTTTTTTATATTTAAAAATGACTATAAAGAAATTTTAAGCTGTATAAAAAATATTTCTCCTGTCGGTCTTTTGGTTTTATTGTGTATGGAAATAATATATTTGCTTCTGGATTCGACAGCCTGTTATATACTGCTTCGCTCACGTTTTCCTTCCTTCCGCTTCAGACAGGCTTTGGGCGTGACATTTCTCGGCATATTCGGAAACACAGCGGCTTTTTCCGCAGGCATCATTCCCCTTCAAAGCTATTATCTCTGCAAATATAATATTGAGGTGGGAAAAACCGTCGGTCTTATGAACCTGAAATACATTTTTCATAAATCCTCAATATTTATTTATGCGGCGGCTATGCTTCTTATTCACAGCTTCGCCGGGGTTAAAATTCCCGGTCTTATGAAATATATTTATACTGGCTTCGGTGTGTGCGCAGTCATTATAGCCTTTCTTATACTCATCTGCACTCTCCCTGCCGTTCAGCAAGCTCTTCTTAAGCTAATTGAAAGACTGCCGAAAACCGAAAAATGGAACCGCAGAAAAAGTCTTTGGAGCGATAACCTTAAATCGATTTATACAGAATCAAAAAACGTGCTTAAAAACCCAAGCTGCTGCTTAAAAATTATTTTCGTAAATTTAATTAAGCTTTCGTGGTTTTACACAATCCCCTTTGTGTGCATTAAGGTTTTGGGCTTTTCCTCCCCTGCCTTTATTCAGACACAGGTTTTGGCTTCAATTATGCTTTTGATAACAGGGGTTCTTCCAAACGCAGCGGGAATAGGCGCTGCAGAATTTTCCTTTATGCTGATTTTCTCGGCATATCTTGAAAAAATTCAAGTCTCCTCTGCGCTGATTTTATACCGTTCGGTTACATACTTCTTTCCTTTTCTTTTGAGCATAGTCGTTTTTCTCCGTATTAACCGCATCGGCAAAAACAAAAAAGACAATTAAAAATTCCCTGACCTGTTATAAAAATCATTCGGTCGGGGAATTTCTTTTTATGCTTCAGAGCGTCTCCTCACATTATTGACAATCAAAATAAGTACGCCTATTATTCCCAAAACGCCGCCGCAGTAATCGCACAAAAGAGCGGTCTTGTCGCCGCCGGTTTTCGGCAGGCTTACCTCTTCAACGGGCTCACCGTTTTCGTCAAGACTGACCTCCTCCGGTTCATCCGTTGTGTCGGGCTCAGAGGGTTCATCCTCATCAGAGGGATCATCTGACGGCTTATCAGAGTGGTCTGTGTGTGAAGAGGGCTGATAGGTTTGTGTAGAGGAGCTTCGTGTCTCTGTTTCGCCGCCCCCTATAACGTATGAATCCCCTCCTCCGCCGCCTGAGGGCTTATAGGGCTCGCTGTTGTCGTCATCGTCCGGGTCGTCGGGGTCGCTTCCCCCTCCGCCGCCGCCCCCTGAGCTTGTGGTAGGCTCGTCGGAAGGCTCATCAGTGGTCACTTCCGTCGAATCCTCATTATAGGATCCTTCATCTACATTATCTGCTGAAATTTTGGCAAAAACCACAACGTCATAATTAAACGCTCCCGAATCGTATTCAGGCAATCCTATTATAAAAGATTCCATATTAACGTTCTGTGTTTTATTGAAGGAAAGAAAGTAATATCCTTCGTCAAGTTCTTCGAAAACAACGCTTTTCTCTGCACTCTTTCTATCCATATAGGTTATATCATTTTCCTTTATATAACTCAAGCACAGGTCTGCGGCTGCTTCAGCCTGTGCCGCAGTCTTAATAGAATTTATGCTAAAGTCAAGTCTCTTGAAGTCCTGCTCCATTTCAAAGTCACTTTCGGCAATTTTATAAATACTGAAATCCGCTATATAATATTTATTGTCAAAAGGCTCGCTGTCAATAGTCAGCCTAGCCTCCTGACCGTAAGCCGCCGCCGAAAACAAAAGGCAGAAAACAAACACCGCCGCCAAAAAAAACTTTTTCATTGAACCTCACCTGCCCTTTCACAATAGACAATATATCTGTATTTGCTTGACCCGTAGGGATGACAGCTGACCAGCGTCAGCATATCCTTATTTTCCCGGATTAAAATTTTGTCAATATCCCCGGGGTCTATGGCGAAAATCTCTGTCACAGTGTATTCAAGCTCTTCCCAAGGGTTTACTATTTTAACCCCGTCACCCACCTGAATTTTATTTATGTTTCTGAACATATCTCCGAAGCGCCCTGCCCCTCTGTGGGCGGCAATAACGCAGTTAGTGTTGTTTCCTCCCACAGGCATTGAGGTGTTGTCAAGGTGAACAGCCCCCAAATTCATGTTTTCATAGGTCGCCCCCAAATATATGCCCAGCTTTATGTCAATGCTCGGAATTTCGATATAGCCGAACATATTATTTTCAAAGCCGTATTCCGTCAGGTCAACGCTTTCTCCCTCATAAAAGAAAGGGTCGCTAATTTCCTGACCGTTTTCAAAGAGACTTAAATTATAGGCTTCGATTTCCTCCCTGAGCCTTTCAAGCAGTGGATTTTTCTCCTCCGTTTGTGTCAAAACCGTCTCTTCAAATTTTTCTATATTAACCTCAGTGTTTTTTTCATTATAATAATTTACCGCCTTCGGATATGAAAACACACATATCCCCAAAGCAATAAAAACCAAGCCCAAAATATTAACCGCTTTTCTCACAAAACCGCCCCTTATTCAATTACTCTGCTGCCCCTGACCAAAAGCCTGTGGCTGTTTATAATATAGGGGGTACAGGTTACAAGTGTAACATAATCCTTGTCGGGTTCGTTTTTAATACTGCTTACATCGTCGGGCAAAACCACATTTATGTCGTCAACAACATATTTAAGGGTTCTGTCCAAAACATAGATGTAAAACTCGTCCCCAGTCTCAACCTGATCCATATCTCTGAACATAACGGCGTTTGACAGCCCTCTGTGAGCCGAAATACAGCAGTGTGAGCCAAGTCCACCCACAGGGAGAGAGGTTCCCTCGATATGCCCTGCGCCCTTTTGAAGGCTTTCGTCCGAGGTGCCTGCGTAAACCGGCAGCCTGACATTGATTTTGGGAATTTCCACAACGCATATAACGCCGTTTCCGCCGATGTCAAGGCTGTTTACATAGCTTTTATAGTCTGTAGACTGCCCGTCAATATTGTTTTTAAGCCCGGCAATTATGGCGTTGTAGCCGGCTATATTGTCAATCAGTTCATCAATATTTTCTTTGTCTAAATCCTCTGTATCTTCAAAATATTTTTTAACAATAACCTCCTGACCCCTGCCCGAAAACCACTTAGCCACAGGGGAATAAAGCAAAAAAGCAAAACCCACAACAAAAATAATTATTATAAAAGTCCATATAACTACCCTTTTAATAAAAATCACCTCTGTTTTTTACTGCGTCTCTTTCTTATAAAAAGTATAGCCAAAAAGATTGCTCCGTAAGCGATTACACAGACAACCACGCTCTTAAAATATTCTCTGTCCCACTGACTGGATGTTTGATCGCCCATTTCAATTTGCTTTTGCGCCGCTTCTTCATAAGGCACTCTTGTTCCCCTGACGAGAAGTCTGTGGGAGTTGATTCCATAGGGATAACAGGTTAAAAGAGTGACATAATCCTGCCCTTTTGTAATTTTCAAAAGCTCTGTGTCCTCTGGCTCAACAATTGAAATATTATCTATTTCATAAGCAAGGGTATCCTTAAGAGTTTTTAAATAAAAAACGTCCCCCACCTCAAGCTCTGTCAGGTCGGTAAAAAGCTTTGTATTGGGCAAGCCTGTATGCCCTGTTATAACGGCGTGGGTGCTTTCGCCGCCTATAGGCAATGACGAACCCTCAAGCAAGCCCAAATATCTCGCCAAGGTTTCCGCGCTTGTGCCGTATCTGACGGGAAGCTCTATATTTATTCTCGGAACTGTCAAAACGCTGATTGTTCCGTCTTCGTCTACGTCCAAAAGCTCCGCAACATCATTTCCGCTGCTTTTTTCAAGAACAGAGGGGTCGAAAGGGTCGGTTAAAACAACGCTTTCATTAGCCAGACTTTCGTTAAACTCGGCGACACTGGTTTTTATTGCAGCCGCTTCCTCGTCAGTCATAATCTCCGCTTTATAATTATAAGCGTCTGTTATCATAGAATGATGCTTTTCAGTATAGGCATTATATAAATAAGGGTATAAAGTAAAAAAATCCCCACTGAAAAAATTATTATAATAGCTATAATGCAAAGTACCTTTCGCATAATACCTTCCTTTCATAATTAAGGAAGCAAAAACCTATTCCGGCTTTTACACCGAAATAAGTTTTTGCAAAATTCACCTTAACATATTTTTTCAGCCGAATGTTTAATTAAGCTGTTTTCTTTGTTCCTGTTACCTTAAGAACAAGATAAATTGCAAATGCTACAAAGCCGAGACCTATAGCTGTGTAAATCCAAGAGCCTAAACCGCCGGTAAGAGGAAGCTCAAAGATTGACTGGGTTTCGTTTACAACAGATAATGTAACACTGCCGTTAGCATCGGTAATTTCTACATCAAAGGGCTCCTTCAAAAGGCTGTAGCCGTCTGCTGTTGTCAACTCGGTAAGTGTATAGGTTCCGCTGCCGAGACCGTTAATTATAAGCCTGCCGCTTGTGAGAACTGTAAATACATTATAATAAGTATCGCCGCCGGATGTAGTATATGAACCGTCGCCGTTGTCTGTTATATCACCGGAAGTGATACCGGCAGAAATAACACTATCTGTAATATCGGCTGCTGCGGTGTATGAGCCGTCAGAGTTCTTTGTTGCATATACAGTGCCGTTTACATCTGTTACGCCGAAGGTAACTGCGCTTGCGTCTACTGAAGCTGAGCCTGAAAAGCTCTTCTCAAGTGTAATACCATAGGTATAAACCTCAGGTTCGGGAGAAGGATCATCTGTATCATCGCCTGATTTATGTCTGTATGTTACTGTAGCTGCGTTTGACAAACCACCTGCTGCTGTAGTTGACAAATAAGCCTGATATTCAAAATATATGGTTGTATCAGCTGTAACAGCATTGATTTTAGCAAGACCTGCTTCTGTTAACAAAATAGTAAATTCAAGTTTGCTGTTATTATAGGTAAATGTTACAGAATAATCGGTTTCATATGTAAAGCTATCTTCCGTACCATCATTAGCTTGTGTTCCATCGCCGCTAACATCAAGCCAGATATTAACGAAATCCGCCTTACTGCCGTTGCCGTTAAGTCCCGTATTCAGATATTCAATGCCTACGTCCGCAATATCGTAAAGTCTATAATATTCATAAGCTGTGGAATCGGCAGTTACAATAATATTTGAAGTAACCTTATATGTATAGGTTTCGCCTACACTTACGGATGCTATTTCATTTCCGCTTGTATCATATATTTTCTTTTCAGTGCTGCTGTTTTCAAGAATGTTCTTGGGAGTACCTTCAACGTTATATATCCAGCTTTCTCCGTTGTCATCAGTCTGGGGAACAGCTACAAGGAAGGGAGCCGATACTGTATTTATTGAAATTGTGTTGCCTGTACCGTTTAACAGAGGATTAGTTGTGGCTGAAGCATCTTCAACTACAATATAAACACCTACACCGGTACTGAATGTTAATGTACCGTTTCCTGTACTTGTTGTGCCGCTTGAAGATCCGGTCTGACCCTTAACAGAATTAACAAAAACCTGATAATCGGCTGATGTGTCTGCGCCGTATGCGGCTTCCAAAGCAGCCTGCAGCTCAGATGATGTATAATAAGTATCAGTGCCGACAGTAATACCGCCGGATATATAACTGCCTAAAAGGGTTTCACCTGCGGTTGTAAGCACAAACATAAGAGTGGTTTGTTCAACACCTGAAGTTGTTGTTTGTGTATACTGAGCAAAATCAGCTACCTTAACAGTACTGAAGCCAACGCCGGAAATAAAGTTAGAGCCTGTCGTATCAACCTTATTTATTTTTATTGAACCTGTTGCGTTTGTATCAATTGTAGTAGCTGCCCCGATATTTACGCTCATCAGCGACAGCAGCATAACCACGCTGCAGAGCAGTGCAAAAATTCTTTTTAAATTAATTTTCTTCATAGTTACACCTCTTTCATAAATATAAATTTGTATGAGTGAGGAAAAACGCCCCTAATTCCTCTTTTTAAGGGGCTTTTCCCCAAGAGTTATAAACAACAGCATCGCAAGGGCAACGAGCCCGAGACCGATAACTATTGTTTTTCTCACCGTAATACCTCCGGCGTTAGGCATATCGAAGCTTGCGGCATCGGTGACATTACAGGTAAGGTCATACC
>JAJQFU010000014.1 GCA_021200955.1 Clostridiales bacterium
GATTCATAATGTTTTAACATAATTTAATATTTCGGTAAATTCAGGTATATTAATTGAAAAATATATTGATTTTTTTTGAAAAAATAGTATAATTAAAATCCTAAGCAGTGTTTATTTTTTGCTTAAGACTTAAATCGGGCTATATGCAAATAAGGAGGCTAAAATGCGCAAATTAATCAGCTTGAAAAATCTTTCAAAGGATTTTGACGGGGTGCCTGTGCTTAAGGGCATCAACTTGGATATTTACGAAAACGAGTTTTTAACTCTTTTGGGACCCAGCGGCTGTGGAAAAACCACCATTTTAAGAATTATAGGCGGCTTTATTCAGCAGAGCAGGGGGGAGGTTTATTTTGACGATAAAGAAATAAGCTCACTTCCCCCCTATAAGAGAGAAATCAACACAATCTTTCAAAAGTACGCACTGTTCCCTCATATGAATGTTTATGACAACATTGCCTTTGGGCTTAAAATCAAAAAAGAGCCTAAGGATATTATCGAACAAAAGGTTATGAGAATGTTAAAGCTTGTGGGGCTTGAGGGCTTTGAAAAGCGGTCGGTGAACGAAATGTCCGGCGGTCAGCAGCAAAGAGTAGCCATAGCCAGAGCTTTGGTAAACGAGCCGAAGGTGCTCCTTCTTGACGAGCCTTTGGGTGCTCTTGACCTTAAGCTTCGAAAGGAAATGCAGAAGGAGCTTAAGAAAATCCAGCAGGAGGTCGGCATAACCTTTATTTTTGTTACCCACGATCAGGAAGAGGCTCTGACTATGTCAGACAAAATCGTCGTTATGAACAACGGCGAAATTTTACAGGTGGGAACTCCCGAACAGGTCTATAACGAGCCTAAAAACCGCTTTGCCGCTAATTTTATAGGCGAAAGCAACATTATAGAGGGCACTATGCCCGAGGACAGGCGTGTTTCCTTCGGCGACAGGGTTTTCGACTGCGTTGACGGCGGCTTTGCCCCCAACGAAAGGGTAGACGTTGTTATAAGACCCGAGGACATTGATATTGTTAAGCCGGGAGAAGGAAAGTTCGGCGGCGTTGTTAAGTCCGTAAACTTTAAGGGCATATTCTACGAGACGGTTGTTGAGGTCAGAAAGGGAACAGAAATTAAGGTTGAAATGCACGTTTCCGATGAAAAGCCTGTTTTCAACCACAGAGCTAACGAAAAAATACGAGCAAACGATTTTTATTTGGATATAGAAGATATAAAAGAGCTTAAAAAAGCCGATATTATAGCAAGAGCCGACGCTCAGGCTTGGAATCCCGACACAGACGAGTGGATTTCCATAAACAAGGTGGAATATTCAATTGACGAAAAAAACGGCGTTTATCCCGTAACATTTTATACTGCTGCGGGGACGAACATTACCGTAAATATGGTTGTGGACGAGGTAAACAAGGTTGTCAGCGAGAAATACGGCGAAGAAATTTATGCTGTTAATTTCTTTAAAAGCATTGACGAAATAAAAGAAAGCGTAGCCCTTGAAACGGACCTTAAAACATGGGCTAATGCTCAGGCTTGGATTTTGGAAGAAAACATACAGGTTGAAATAACCGACGTTTTATATGACTTCGACCCGGAAAACATAACCCCCGGAGTTTATGAGGTTATTTTCAGAACCACCGGCTATGAATTTTTGATTACCACAACAGACGAATATAAGCCCGGGGATATTGTGGGCTTAGACTTCGGAGCGGACGATATTCACATTATGCACAGGGAGGGGTAGGTATGAGACGGTTTAAAATAATGGTTTACCCCTATGCTGTGTGGGCGTTTGTTCTTATAGTTATTCCTATGATAATGATAGCCCTCTACGCCTTTACGGAAAAGGGAAACGACGTTATGACATTTAAGTTTACCCTTGAAAACTTTATGCAGTTTTTCGAGGACGCCGTTTTCTTAAACGTAATGAAGAGATCCCTGTTTATAGCCCTTATAACCACTGTGATTTGTATTATTTTGGGCTACCCCTGCGCATATATTATAGCAGGCATTACAAGCGAAAAAAACAAGCTTATGATGGTTCTTCTTATAACTATCCCCACATGGATAAATATGCTTGTAAGAACCTATGCATGGCTGGGAATTTTACAGGACAACGGTCTTTTTAATACAATCCTTCAGGCTTTGGGCTTTCATGCAATAAAAATAATACATACGGATTTTGCCGTTGTTTTCGGAATGGTTTATAACTTCATTCCCTTTATGATACTTCAGATTTATACGTCACTGACCAAAATGGACAAAAGCTATATTGAAGCGGCTGAGGATTTGGGGGCAAACAAGGTTCAAAGCTTTCTGAGAATTACCCTGCCTCTTTCCTTACCGGGAATAATCAGCGGAATAACCCTTGTTTTTCTCCCTGCGGCTTCAAGCTTCTTTATTCCCAAGCTTTTGGGCGGCGGTCAGTATGTTCTTATAGGAAACGTAATCGAAAATCAGTTTTTGACAGCCGGAAACTGGAACTTCGGCTCGGCAGTTTCCCTGATTATGGCGGTTGTTATGCTGTTTTTGATGTGGCTTACAAAGAAGGCGGACAGAGACCCTTCAGCGGAAAGGGGGTTCTGATATGAACGAAAACAAAGTAATCAAAGACAAGAAAAAAACAGGAGCTTTGGGAAAGGCTTACGTAGGGCTTCTGCTGATATTCTTCTACTTTCCCATAATTTACACAGTTGTTTTTTCGTTCAACTCATCAAAGAGCCTAAGCGTTTTCAGCGGCTTTTCGCTTCGTTGGTATGAGAAAATGCTGAATGACAACTCTATGATAAACGCCATTTTCTACACTGTTTTTGTGGCAGTGGTGGCTACGGCTGTTTCAACCGTTGTGGGAACTTTAACGGCAATAGGTCTTTCAGGCAGCAGCAAGGTTTTGAAAATAGCCATAAACCAGATTAACAATCTGCCTATTTTGAACCCGGATATTGTGACTGCCATAGGTCTTTTAATGTTTTTCAGTGCCTTGACGGTTAAGAAGGGGCTTTTGACACTGCTTCTTGCACACATTATGTTTTGCATACCCTATGTTATACTCAGCATAATGCCCAAGCTTCGAACCCTTGACCCCAATTTAGCCGACGCCGCAATGGATTTGGGCTGCACGCCTTTTCAGGCTTTGATTAAGGTCATAGTGCCGGAAATTATGCCGGGGATAATGTCAGGAGCATTAATAGCCTTCACAATGTCCTTTGATGATTTCGTAATTTCCTATTTCGTAACGGGAAACGGCGTAAACAACATTTCAATTATGGTTTACACTATGAGCAAGAGAATAAACCCCTCAATCAACGCTCTTTCAACCATTATTATAGCAATTATAACAATAGGGCTGCTTGTGGCGAACATTCTGCCCGTAATCAAAGAGAAAAAGGAGAAAACAAAATGAAAAAAAGATTTTTTGCCGCTATTTTAGGTGCTGCTATGGCAATGACCGCCGTAACGGGCTGCGGAAGCTCAGGCTCGGACGAGGCTGTAGCTAAATACGGCTCTGACACATTAAAGGTTTTTAACTGGGGCGAATACATCGGCGAGGACGTTATAAGCAGCTTTGAAGATGAGTTCGGCGTAACGGTTATATATGAGCTTTTCGATTCAAACGAAATGATGTATACTAAAATCGCAGCAGGAGACAGCTATGACGTGCTTATTCCCTCGGACTATATGATTGAACGCCTTATGAACGAGGGCAGCCTTCAGCCCCTTGACAAGAGCCTTATTCCCAATCTTTCGGTTTTGACAGAGGACGTTATAGGGCTTGACTTCGACCCGGCTCAGACCTATTCAGTGCCTTATTTCTACGGCAGTGTGGGCATTGTCTATAACAAAAACAATGTGCCCTTAGAGCTTTTGGAGGAACAGGGCTGGGACATTCTCAAAAACACAGACTATAAGGGCAGTGTTTATATGTATGACTCCGAAAGAGACTCCTTTATGGTTGCCCTTAAGGCTTTGGGCTATTCTATGAACACTGAAAACGAGGACGAAATAGAGGAAGCTTATCAGTGGCTTTTGGAGCTTAACTCCACAATGGAACCCGCCTACGTAACCGACGAGGTTATCGACGCTATGGCTGGCGGAGTTAAAGACTTGGCTGTTGTTTACAGCGGCGACGCAGCCTATATACTTTCCGAAAATGAGGATATGGGCTACTTTACTCCAAATCAGGGCACTAACATTTGGTGCGACGCAATGGTTATTCCCGAAAATGCTGAAAATCCGGCTCTTGCCCACGAGTTTATAAACTACTGCTTAAGCTATGACGCAGCCTATGACAACACGGTCACCGTGGGCTACACTTCAACAAATGACGAGGTTAAAAACGATATGGCGTCCGAAGGCGGCGACTTCTATGAAAACGAGGCTTATATTCCCCGTTCAGGCTATGACCTTGACGAGGTTTTCCACGATAACCAGCTTCTGAGAGAAAAGCTTTCAGCTCTTTGGATAAAGGTTAAATCCTCCGAGTCATAAAATTCAACATCGACTTAAATTATATTTAAAACAAAGAAAACCCTTTTGCCTGAAATGACAAGAGGGTTATGTTTTTTTGCCGCAAAATGCAGCTCTTTATAAATATATTTTTGTGAACTGCTGTATTCAGTTCATTAGCCTTTCATCTGCACAGCTTTATTTTTTTCTTTGTACTTAAAACTATAAGCACTGCCGCTGTCAGTTTTAGTTTTAGCCTGTTTTTTAAATTTGCTTGTATAAGGATTTTTTCTCGGATTTAAGTTTTCAATATCGTATTCATCTCTCACAGCTATGACCTCCTTGTTTTTTAAGCATAATGCAATTTAAGATTGTTAAGTTCAATACTTACTTATTTCTCTTTTAAAAATCTTATCATATCCACAATTATATGTCAAAATTTTTTCATATGAAATTTTGTTTTTTTATTAAAAAAGATTGCTTTTAATAAAACAATATGCTATAATGTTAAAGGGCTTAAAACTTTCTGAAAAATAAAAATTGTTATTTTGTGTGAGGTGTTGAGATGTCAATAAGAGAATTAAAAAAAGAAGCAAGAAAAAATTTAAAAGCAAATAATGAAAATATAGGGGTTGTCAGCTTAATATACCTTGCAGCAGCCTTTTTGGCAGTCTATCTTTCGGCAAGCTCGATCCCTTATATTTTTTACGGAATTTGGCTGTGCTGCTTTGCTTTTATGGGACCTATCGATATTGGAAAAGCCGGTGTGAGCTTAGAGCTTTGCAGAATTAAATCAGGCTGCTCCGCAGATGTATTCAGGTATTTTGATAATGAAGCATACAGAATACGCAAATGGGCATATTTCAGAAAATATGCAGCAGTCTCTTTCTTTTTCTTCGGCTTTTGCTGCTGTTTGGTTTTAATCGTTTCATGGATATTTTCCGATTTAGGCGCAAATGAATTTAAGACTGTTGCCGAAAACGGCATAGTACTCGGCGTAGGCGGAGAATCTAAGCATTATTCCTATTTTGCCCCTGTAATTTTTATGATATTTTCGCTTATAATGTTCGTGCTTGTTTTGGCGAAATATGTTTTTGTGGAGTGTGTTTTTGCAGACGAATGTGAAAAATCCGCAGCGGACAGAACATTTTCTACAGACGATTTAACCGAGCGGGTAATAGACATAAACAACAGATTTTTAGATTATAACTATTTAAAGATAGTAAAGTTAATTTTATCCTTTTGGCTTGATTTTCTGTTTTCGGTCATAACCTGCGGCTTGGGGTTTATTCTTTTAATTCCCTATTTTGATGAGACAGTGGCAGTATTATATAC
>JAJQFU010000089.1 GCA_021200955.1 Clostridiales bacterium
CAATTTGGTCGCTGACACTGTATGAGCCGCTTTGACCCTTGCTTGTGCTTGTGCCTTTGTGGTCGATAGTGGTTTTTCCCACTTTTTCCGAAATATATTTGTTTACATCATTTTCGGAAGAACCCAAAAACAAAATAGAGTCACAGCAGCCCTCAATGGTCTTTGCATTTTCACCGTACAGCTTTTTAATCTGTGCCGGGTTCTGAATGATTACGTTTGCGGAAATTTCTCTCGAACGAATAACCGCAATAATCTTCTCAAAGTCGGGGATTTGACCAATATTTGGGAACTCGTCCAGTATGCACCTTGCGTGAACAGGCAGCCTGCCCTTATAAACATTGTCGGCTTTGTCGCACAAATCTTTAAAAAGCTGAGAATACATAATTGCACAGAGGAAATTAAAAGAGGATATTTTATCATCGATTATTATGAATAAAGCTGTTTTCTCGTCTCCAAGCTTGTCAAGCTCCATTTCATCATACATAGTCATTTCTCTTACAACATCGATGTCGAAGGGAGCTAACCTGACACCGCAGGAAATCAATATGGATTTAGCTGTTTTCGCTGCCGAAAGCTTGTATTTCTTATATTGGGCAACGGCAAAATTATTCGGTTCGGGAGGAAGAATATCCTCGTCACCGGGTTTTTCCATATTGTATTTTTCCGCAAATGCCTCAGACCCTATTTCAATTTCTTCAAACATATAATCAACTTCGTTTTTGAAGTTTTCATCTTCCTCTCTGACTTCCATAAGATTGATAAGGCGGCTCAGTTCCGCAAAGTTGCGGTTTTCCTCATCCGTAAAATAATAAAGGTAGCCCACAAGTGCCATATAAAGAAGCCGTTCGGCATTCTCCCAAAACTTATCGGCGGACTGTTCGCCTTTTTCTTTCGTGCCGGATATGAACAGGTCAACAAAAACCTTTATATCGGCTTCGCAGCGTATAAAACTGAAGGGGTTGTATTTCATAGACTTTGAAAAGTCCACTGTATTAAAGACTTTTATCTTGTATCCGTTGTTGACAAGCATTTGACCAACATCGCCTAAAAGTGTACCTTTCGGGTCAGTAATCACGAATGAAGTGTGCATTTGAAGAATATTGGGCTTAACCCAAAACCTTGTTTTACCCGAGCCGGAACCGCCGATTATAAGGGTATTGTTATTTCTCAGTGTCTGCCTTGTGTTTAGGCTCATTCGTTCCGAATTGGTGAAAAGCACATTGTTTTCATATTTGCGGTCAATAAGCCTGTTTGCGATTAGGTCGGATTTCTCACCCCATTTTGCTGAGCCGTGTTCCTCACCGGGCCGCAGATTTTTTGCTCCATAAAAAGTATACAGAACAAATAACGCCCAACAGGCAACAGCCGAAAGTCCCCATAAAATATCATTGAGAACAAAAGAAAAATGAATACTTATTACAACAGCGGAAAAGTTTTCGCCCAAATAGCTTAACTTCTCCAACATATCCCCTTCGGCAAGTCTGTATGCACAGCCTAAGTTGTCGCCTGCATAAAAGCACAGCAAGCCTATAACCGCAGAGAAAATCAAAAATATCAGTTTGTTTTTTATCCATATCACATCCTTATCTAAAATGATAAAGGCGAAAAGTTACTCAATTAGAGCAGCATTTCCGCCTTTTCGCTATTAATAAAATATTCTTCCAGATTTTTTATCCTTGAGGATAATTCTTTCATCAAGTTCAAAGCCGCTTTGTGCGATTATAAATTTCAATACGCTTATTAACTTTCTGTGCCTGTTTTCAAGCTGTATTTCCTGTCTGATAACGGCGTTGTAAGCCGTTGGGTCGGGATAGCCTTCTATATTATGACGTGGGTTCAAATCTGCCATTTTCTTTTTCCTCCGTAAATTCATCTTGAAGCGGAAGTTCTTCGCTGTCGGAGTATAACTCTGTTATAGTTTTTATAAGCTCAGGCAGTGAGACATTGCTTTTGTCCAAAACGGACTGCAAAACGAGCCCTTTTAATTCCTTAAGCCGCTCTTTCAGCATAACAACTTCCTTTTCACGTTTTTCAATTCGTTTTTCGGTTTTTTCTATTTCCGTTAAAAATCTGTCTGTGTTAGATTTGTCTATTAAAATTCCTCCTTCCTTTATGAAATTTCTTCTGCGGTTGTTTCGGCAGAGTTCATTTCGGCAAGAATTGAAGCCTGCTCCGCTTCGATTTCTTTAATCTGCTCATCAGTCAATGGAGCTTCGGAATTATCCCAAGAGTAGGATTTTGAATTTTTTAAAGCTTCATATTGCTTTAACTCTTTGGAAAGTTCCTTTTCACTAAGCCCTGTTTTCTGCTGAAGCTCTTCCCAAACACTGTCGGAAACATTTTCATTGTAATAAGTCACTGCCTGTGAAGTTTCTTCTGTGGTTGTTTCCGATGTCTCAGTTTCAGAAATATTTTCTGAGCCTACAATCTCAACTTTTACATCTGAAGCGGTTTTGACTGCCCTTAAACCGCAAATAAAAACAGCCGCCCAAAGAGCAGCTATAAACATTATCACTAAAACAATTGATATTTTATTAAACATATATGCACTTTCCTTTCTTTATTCGTCCGTTTATTCGCCTGTGCCTTCAAAATACAAGGGGCTTACAGAGCCGTTAGTGGAGGTAATGTTCCACCCTATGTCATTTCCGTAAACACTGTTGGGGTTGTTTGTTATGAAATATTCGTAATAATGTTCTAACGATGTAATGGTTATAGCGTCTGAGCCGCCTTGTACTACGGACGGCACACCGTCAATCAGCCCCACATAAACCGCAACGTGACCGTATAGATACCCGGCGTTTCCCGTTCCGTATTTTATCCCGATGTATGCACCCACCGGGATTTGCGTGTAGTCCACGTGACCGTCAGTCACAGACAGCTTATTTGCCCGGCTGAAATCATTGCCGTTTCCGCCATGATACCCAAGCCCTGCCATCTCGTAAATCGTGGATACGGCTTTTGCACAGCTGTTTGTATAGCCTGTATTGCCAACCATAGACAAAGCGGCTTCGACAACTGCTCTCGCTGTTCCCGTCAGTTCGCTTGAAATAACATAATCATCTAAATTTATAGCAACATCATAAAAAGTTGAGCTTGCCGCATTGCTTGTGTAAACAAGGTTGTCAATATAAAACGAGGGATTTAGGCTAACCTCGGACAGAGCCTTTTTGATTTTATATTCAAGGCAGATATAGCCGCTGCCGTCCACAGAGCCTAAGACAGAGCCCTTTTTGACCGTATCGCCGACGGAAACGGATATGCCTGTCACATTGGATATAGAAACAATCCGCTTACTGCTCTTACTGTAAATTTCAACCTTATCGCCGTCAATGTTTTCGATTTTACCGCTTATGGGGCTTAAAACATTCGTCCCCGGTGAAGCCATAATGTCAATCCCCGAATGAAATTTTTTCTCATTTGTATCGGTGTCGGCATAATAGCCGTAACGTTTTTGACAGGCAATGGACGCATCATCTGTTTCTATGGGCTTCCCCAACTCTATTTTAGTCATATACTGTCCAACCTCATCGAGAAGCTCATAATTCTGTTTTTCTGCACTTGTAAAAAGTGTATCTTTGTTGTTTTGTATATAGGTTTTCAATTCCTCATAGTGGAGATTAATATTCAGCATATAAACCACTGCATAAGAACCATCGCCGTCCAACGCTCTGCGTGAAGGCTCGTCTATGTTATCTATGTATTGTATGCTCAGCACCTTGTTATAGAGTTCGTCTATATCCGCTTGAACCTCTGACAGCTTATAGTCCTCATATTTTGCGTCAAGATACATCAAAAATGCGTCTATATTTGTTTTAAAAGAGGTTTCGTTTATCTCGGAATAGGTTATGCCCGGATCAAAGATAAAAACATCGTACATAGTTTCAAAATTGTTATAGGATTTTTCCTCCGACAGCACTTGATTTCCGTTTACCGCAAAATATTTTTTCACATCAATATAGCGATAGTTGGGTACGTCTTGGGGAAAATTGTTGTATTTGTCTTTATACTCAATTTCAAAGTCCGTATCCTTTTCGGAAATGTATTCCCAAACTTGCGTTAAAACCTCATCATCGGCTTTGAGAGAAATTGCCGGAATAAGCGAACTCACAACCGCCACAATAATAAAAACGGCAATAATTATTATGAGTATGGGAACAATATAACCCGAAACGGCGGTTAAAAGTGTGCTTAAAAGCTTCAATGCGGCAGTTGCAGCCATTTTGCCTATGTGGACTAAGCCTTTGCCCACAAGCCTAAGCTGTTTGATTTTTTTCATCTGTGCCATTTTGCGGAGTTTATTTGACATCTGCTTAAGCTTAACAGCACCACTGTAAATATTTTTGGGAGCAGAAGCCGCCGTTTTAACTGCACCTTTGCCTATTCTGACGGTGTTTTTGCCTGTTTTAACAACTGCTTTTGTTCCTTTTACGGTTGTTTTAACCGTATCGGCGGTTTTAATGCCCTTGTCTACGGCTGTTATGGCAAGGCTGTTGTCGGCATTTTCTTCAATTGCTTTTGCAAAGCTGTTTTTGACAGCACTTTTACTTTCGGTCAAAATATTTTCGGCAACTGCATTTGCCGCTTTGACAGTACCTTTGATAAGGGTCTTGCCTATTGGCATAATCGCAAACGAAAAGTCGGCTGTTTTCTCAGCCTGTTTTGCAGTCTTTGAAGCTGAACGGCGGAAATCGCCTTTTGTTGTTTTTGAAGTTTCTGTCTTTGGCAATGCTTTTGAGGGTTCTGCCTTTGATACAGCTTTTGATGAAATATTTTGGGAATGTTTTATTTCAATCGGCTGTTTTACGGCATTTTCGGAAAAAATAATATTTTCGGGAATGTTTTTCTTTTCGCTTTTATCTTTGATTTTGACCTCGGATTTGGCATTTTCTTTATGTGGACTTTTAACCTCATTCTTGGCTGTCAAGTCATTATAATAACTATCGGATTTTATAATATTATCGTCATAAGGCTTAACAATAAGGTTTTCATATGCCGCAGTCTTTTCACGAATGACCTCTGCTTTGCAGTCGGCTTTCCGTTCAGAAAATTTTGAATTATTTTCTTTAACAATTGATTTTTGATATTTCTTAACTGCCTTTTTATGGGCAGTCTTTGAAAAGTCAGCCCGTTCTTCTTTGGTATCGGCAGCAGGAGTATAATCTTTTTTGTTTACAAGCTCTTTTGAGGTCTTTACAACCGAACTGCCATAATCTGCCGTTATAATATCGTTTAAAACATCTGTTTTTATGATGTCGGGGGCTACCTTTTCGGCTTTACTGTTTATGAAACTCGGCTTATTTTCCCGATATGTAAAAGGCTCGTTGGAAATATCAGCTGTTTCGTCAATTTCAAAAATTTCATTTTCGGATATTTCGTCAGACAAAACAACATCTTCGGCTTTTGTTTTATTATCAGCTGCCGATTTTTTGCCGACAGGGTTTATTTTACGTCTTGTACTATTTATATAATTCTTATTCGCTGAAAAATTATTCTGCCCAATATTTTTAACGGGGTTATCATAATCAAAATTTTTTATAAACCCGGCACTTTCAGAGGGCTGTAAAATCGGATTTTTGTTTTCTTTACGAATAACAGTTTTGTTGCTTTGCTCTTTTATAATATCCTTGGCAATTTCACGTTGATATTCTTTTACAAGTCTGCCGTAACTTTGTTTTGATAATGGTGCTATACTAAAAAAGTAGACAAAAAATATAGTTATCTATTATAATAAAG
>JAJQFU010000074.1 GCA_021200955.1 Clostridiales bacterium
CCCATAGGCAGAGACTGCTGCCGCAGAAGCACGGTTTTTCTTATGATGAAGGCTATCTATGACGTAGCCGGCATCGACCGCATAGAAAAGGTTCAGGTGCTTTACAACATAGGTTCAAGCCTTTTTGTAGAGGTTTCGGGAGACGTAAACGCTGACGCCGACTTTGCCCAAAGGGTTGAAAAGCGTATGAAGGAATACGCCGCCGAGAACATAGAAATCAAGAAAAGGGTTATGGCGACGGACGACGCAATTACTCTTTTCGAGGGCTATAAAATGTATGACAAAAGCCGTCTTTTGGAGTTCCGCAGTGCGTCGGCAGTCAATATTTACAGCATTGGCGGCTTTGACGACTACTACTTCGGGTCTATGCTCAGTTCAACGGGATATATTAAGCATTTTTCAGTAACTCCATACGAGGGGGGCTTGACCTTAAATCTGCCTGACAAAAACAATCCCGATAAGGTGGGGGAATTTGTTCCCAAGCCCAAAATTTTCAGGGCACTGAGAGAAGCCTCTTCAGACCTTAAAAAAATGGGCGTTGAAACAGTGGCTGACTTAAATCACAAAATCGTAAGAGGTGAGCTGCCGGAGCTCATTGTAACACAGGAAACTCTTATGGAGAGAAAAATTGCCCAAATAGCCGACAAAATCGCCGGAAAGCCCAACTGCCGCTTTATTCTTATTGCAGGGCCTTCATCTTCCGGCAAAACCACATTTTCAAGACGGCTTTCAATTCAGCTTCGCTCTTTGGGCTTAAAGGCTCACCCCATTTCTTTGGACGATTATTTCAGAAACTACGACGAAATTCCCTTAGACGAAAACGGCGACCCGGACAGAGAAAATATTTCAGCCGTTGATACTGACCTTTTCAGAAACAATATGGAAGCACTGCTGAGGGGCGAAAGAATAGAAGCTCCCCACTATAATTTTAAGGTCAGAAAAAGGGAGTTTAACGGAAATTTCATTCAAATGGGAGACAATGACGTTTTCGTTATAGAGGGTATTCACGGCTTAAACGGCTTGCTTTCGGACTTTATGCCCGAGGACGCCAAGTTCAAAATCTATATAAGCCCTCTGACACAGCTTAACATAGACGAGCGAAACCGGGTTCCCACAACAGACGGCAGACTTATAAGACGAATTGTAAGAGACTCAAGAACCAGAGGAACAGACGCAAAAACCACTATTTCCTGGTGGCCCGGTGTCAGACGTGGGGAAGAAAAGAACATTTTCCCCTATCAGGAGGACGCAGACATTATTTTCAACTCCTCCCTTGTTTATGAGCTTGCGGCTCTTAAGGTCTGGGCTGAACCCCTTCTTTACGCAGTTCCCAAAGACTGCCCGGAACGAATTGAAGCCAAGCGTCTTTTGAAGTTTTTCAACTATTTTCTTGCGGTGGATAATGACAATATTCCGGCAACCTCTCTTGTCAGGGAGTTTATAGGGGGAAGCTGTTTTGAAGTGGGATAATTCAAAAAAGACCGTTTTAATAACAGGCTCATCAAGGGGAATAGGAAGGGCGATAGCGGAAAGCTTTGCCGAACCTCAATATAACGTTATTTTAAACTGCGTAAACAATGTTGATAAAATGAATGAGGTTTTGGAGAAAATAAAGAAAACATGCCCAAATTCGGCGGGGTTTCAATTCGATGTTTCCGATATAAATGCCGTAAATTCGGCAGTTGATGAAATAAATAATAAATTCGGCGGTGTGGATATTCTCATAAATAACGCCGGAATAAGCTTTCGGGGGCTTTTTCAGGATATGCCCGAAAGTGATTGGAAACGGCTTTTTGACGTAAATGTTTTCGGAATGTTTAACCTTACGAAAGCGGTTCTGCCACATATGATTTCACAACAAAAGGGCGTAATTATAAACATTTCTTCAATGTGGGGGCAGTCCGGGGCTTCATGCGAAGCGGTTTATTCGGCTTCAAAGGGAGCTGTTGACTCCTTCACAAAAGCCCTTGCCAAGGAATTAGGTCCCTGCGGAATAAGAACAAACGCCGTCAGCTGCGGCTGTATCGAAACGGAAATGAACGGCTTTCTTTCGGCGGAGGAAAAAAACAACCTTACGGAGGAAATTCCCTTAATGCGGTTCGGCTCTCCCAAAGAAATAGGTGAGCTTGTACGCTTTTTGGCATCGGATAAAGCTTCATATATAAACGGCCAAATTATAAGAGCCGACGGCGGCTACCTGTAATGATTTCGCAAAATTCATTTTATAAAAAAGTATCTTGTAACAAAATTCCTCCCTTCGCCATAGTATGTACTATAAAAAAGACGAAGGGAGGAAAACAGAATGCATGAATGTTCACTTGTTGAAAGCATTAGAAAATTTATAGGTCAGACAGTAACTGTTTTTACAACAAGCGGAGGACTTTCCGGCGAGGGCTTCACCGGAGTTTTGGCATCTGTTACCGACTGCACAATTAAGCTTATTACCGATTTCGGTCAGCCGCCCACCTGTCCCTTGGGCAGCAGCTGCACAGGCAGCAGAAACAACGGCTTTGCCGGTTTCCCCAATAACAGAGGCGGCGGAAAAGGCTGCTGCAGCGGCTGGGTAGGCAGCGTCACCGAAATCCCTATTTGTAAAATTGCCGGCTTCACTCATAACGCCGTTTGATAAAGCTGTAGGAAACATAAGAAAACCGCCCGTTCTCTTATGTCTTTAAATATTATATTTTACAGGCGTGGTCTTTATGCCTGTCACCTCCGCAAAGCCTCCCCTTGAGGGGAGGTGGCTGTCCACGCTGATTTTTGTAAAAAATCAGTGCAGCTGACGGAGATGTGTAAACTTCCCCTTTCGAGGGGAAGTTTTTTGTTCTTACCCTTCATCAAACCTCTCACACATCAGCTCCAAAATTTTATTATGAACCCTATAGCACTGTCTCAGGCTCAAATAAACATTCATAGAAATATACTGCCAGGTTTTCTTTTTAATATATCTGAGCCTTAAAATTTTCTGTTCAAGCCTGTCAAGGCTTTCCACAAAGCTGTCAACCTCGGCTTTTCTTTCTCTTTCGGCTCTGATTCTGTCCTCAGCCGCCGCAATATCCTCCTGAAGAAGGGTTATATTTTTAACAGCGGTTTCCTCTGTGGGCTTATGTATTCCCGAGCCCTTGGGCATACCGTCAAAGCTCACTGCCATAAGATGCCGGTTATGCTCTATATTCAGCCTCATATCCCTTATTTCCTCTTCAATTCCGTTGATAATCTGAATATAACCGCCCCAGTTTTTAAGTCTCCTGACTGCTTCCTGTCGTGTCATAGTTATCCCCCGTTTGTATTTTATTTTTTTGAATCGGTTTCATTTTTGCAACCCTAAAGGCAAAAAATATAGCTTTTAAAACCTGCCGTTCAAAAAGCTATATTAATAGTATCACATTTTAAGGAAATTGTCAACTTTTTTTCCATTAATTGCCATTCAATTATTGAGGAATTTTTATACTCTTTCCCTCAATAAGCTTATCTGCGTCTGTCATATTATTAGCCGCCATAATATCCCCTACCCTGTCCTCTGTTCCGTAGAAATATCTCGAAAGGTATAAAAGAGTGTCTCCCGACTGAACGGTATACTCCCTGTATTCCGGCTGTGCCTGTGCTGTCTGCGCTGTTTCGGCGGCTTCGGTCACTGCTTCAGTCGGCTTTTCCGTCACAGCTTCGGTCATAGGCTCGGCGGCTTCCTCCGCCTGAGCAAACACCTCTATTGACTTTTCCGTATTTTCAACATTCTCTCTCAGTGCAATATAATTTTTCCCCAGCGACCCAACCTGTTTTTCAAGATATTCTATCCTCGAATTGCTTTTCAGAAGTCCTCCGCCGATTATGACCGTCACAAACAAAAGCGCAAAGCTTAAATAGCCCAAAAGAGGAACTGCCTTACCCTCGGCTTCTTCGGCAGTCTCTGCTGTTTCCTGTTCCTTGGTTTCCCTTATTATTTTAGGCAGTGAAGGCAGTGAAAAATTGAACGGAGACTTCTGCTGAATTTTTCTCCGTCTCAGCTTTGCCCCGATCAGACTGTCCACCTCTTCGGTCAAATTTTCCTTTTTAGGCTCGGTCAGCGCCGCTTCCTTTTTCACCTCTAACAAATATTCGTGCATAGGCTCGTTTTTGTCGTAATATATGTAATAGCCGTTTATGGGCATAAGCTCTTCCGCCTTACCCCTTTTTCGGTAGAAAACCTGAGACTTATCCAAAGGGTCGGTTATATAAAGGACCTGAAAGGGCTTTTTGAATGTGTCCAAGTGATAGGCGGTGTGGCTTTCGTTCAGAAAATCGCCGTAACCCGGCTGAACGTAAGCCCACCCCACGATTTCAAGGTCGGGAAAAAATTTGTCCTTTCGTTTAATTGCCTCTTCCCACCCTTTTGGAGAAAACACGCTGATTGAGCCTTTTTTAGTGAGGTCAGTCCCCTCAACCGCTCCGCTTATAAAAAGGGCTTCCTCCCCCTCCTGCTCAGAGGTTTTGCCCAAAAGCAGAAAAATCAGCTCATCGCAGACCCGGCGTTCCTCCATATATTTTATAAAGGTCATAACATAGTCCTCAATGTAGACGGCATTTCCCTTGGGTATTGAGCCGATCTGTTTTATGTTTGTCTTAAGTTCGTTTTTCATATTTAACAGCTCCTCATATGTAATATAGTATATGTTCTTTAAAGCTTACCACAGAGAAGCTACATATTTTGCAAAAACAGGTCGCTTATATTTAAAAAAATTTCGACCCGTTCTATTGAAAATTTTCCCTCAAAACCTTATAATTATGTAAAAGAAAAACCATTTTTAAGGAGGTATTTTATGATTAATTTTGACCGTTTTCCAAACAACACACGAAAGGCTCTGACTATGAGCTATGACGACGGAAAAACACCTGACCGCCGACTTGTTTCCATATTCAATAAATACGGAATAAGAGGCACTTTCCACGTAAACTACGGGCTTTTGCCCCGACCCGAGAGAATTGAAGCTGAGGAGCTTGCGGAGCTGTATAAGGGTCATGAGGTTTCGGCTCACGGCTTGACGCACCAGTCTCTTTCGATTTCCCCCTCCGAAAACATTGTCAGAGAGGTTATGAGAGACAGAGAGGGCTTGGAAAGCCTTGTAGGCTATCCTGTCAGAGGTATGAGCTACCCCAACGGACTTTATGACGACAGAGTTATTGCCATACTTAAAAGCTGCGGAATTGAATACTGCCGTGCGGTGGAAACAACCCACGATTTCAAAATCCCAAAAGACTTTTTGCGCTGGGAGGGCACCTGCCACCACAATCAGGATTTATTGGCTTTAGGCAAGGCATTTTTGGAACAGCCCTATAAGAACCGCCCTCACCTTATGTATGTTTGGGGTCACAGCTACGAATTTGACAGAGACAATAACTGGGAGCTTATAGAGGAGTTCTGCAAAATGATGTCCGGCAAGTCCGACATTTGGTACTGCACGAATATCGAGTTTGTGGATTATATGAAAGCCCTTAAGGCTCTTCGTTTTTCCGCCGACTGCTCAATTGTTTATAACCCAACGGCACTTAAGCTGACTTTTTCCGTTGATGAACAGCCTGTAGAGATAAAGCCGGGAGAAACGATTAGGATTTAACTCCCCATAAGAAAAGAGACCGCCGAAGTGATATAATCCCCTTAGAGTAGACACTTGAAATAACAAAAATATTTCAAAACT
>JAJQFU010000077.1 GCA_021200955.1 Clostridiales bacterium
TATACATAATTCTTTTGTTATTTGCTCTGTCTACTTGACAGGGGTGGGTTCAAGACCGTCCCCGAAATTCCGGATTCCTTATATTTGTTATTAGGTTTAACGAGAGCAAACCTTTCTTATACAATATTTTTTCATATATTCTATAATTTCGCTGTCCTTTCCGTTTTCATAAAACTTAATTAAAAGCTCTTTGAATTTTTCCAATCTTTCCAAAGGAATTTGAAAAATACCTATATCATTTTCAATCAAAACCTTATTTGCTATAAGCTGGGCAACCCGTTTATTTCCGTCTATGAACATTTGAGTACGTGCAGTATAACAGAAAAACTTTAGTGCTTTTTCTTCAACATTTTCTATTTTGTCAAGCTTCTCGAGTTCTTCTATAATTATTCCCGTATGCGACAGTTCAGGTTCCCAAGATGTGCCTCCGATTTGAACAGGAATAGTTCTGATCTCTCCGGCATAACTGAAAAGCAGTTCTCCCACAATTTTATTATACTCTCTTAAAAGTGCTATATTATTTTTATAAGATAAATTATCTAACAGAAACTGCCAAGCCCTTTTCATATTGATAACAAAAAGGACTTCTTCGCTTTTTGTATTTGTAGGAGCATTTGCAAGAATAGCTTCAGTTTTGGGAAACGTTGTTCCCAGTCCCTCTAAATTTGCACTTTTCCATATACTGTCTACAAGCAGACGTTTTGCCATTTCTATTGCTGTATCGTGCATAAATAAGCCTCCTTTGTCAAAGACTATACGCATTTTTTGCTAACGCAAAAAACACTTATGACCAACGGCGTTTATCAATGCCCCATTCAGTCGGGACTTGCAACCCCTACTGAATGGAAAGTAAGTCCCCACCGCCTAAGAGGCGGGGACATCCTTTGTTGGTTATATCAAAGTACTGTTTTTACTGCTTATGAGGACAACAGAGCAGACCCCCGAAGGTTATCTGCTCTGCTGAATAAAGTCTGATAATCAGTCGCCTTCAAAGGCAACAACCGTCTGAACGTCATAGCCCTGAAGAAGCTTTCTTGCCCCCAAATCGGGCAGCTCAATGGCAAAGCGAAGAGCAACAATCTCTCCACCCATTTCTTCCACAAGCTCACAGATGGCCTTTGCTGTTCCCCCTGTTGCCAAAAGGTCGTCCACAATAACCACCTTGTCCCCGGGGTTAATTGCGTCCTTATGTATTTCAATCACCTCAGTGCCGTATTCAATGTTATATTCCTTGCTGACAACCTCAGCAGGCAGCTTGCCCTTTTTTCTTACGGGAATAAAGCCCTTTTTCATATTATAGGCAATAGGCATACCGAAGATAAATCCTCTTGACTCAGGCCCTGCCACATAATTAAAATCTACCCCCACAAGGCTGTCGGCAATCTCGTCGATTGTAGCCGTCATAGCAATAGGATCCTTCAAAAGTGTGGTAATATCCCTAAACATAACCCCTTTAGTCGGGAAGTCGGGAATAGTTCTGATACTGTCTAAAATAATACCCATATAATTCACTCTCTTTCTTAAAAGTCAATATGCCCGAAATTCTGTCAGCCTTCCTCAAAAGCCCTGAAATCCTCAAGCACCAACTGAACACTGCTTCGTCCGTTAAAAAAATTTTCCTCTATGCCGAACAAAATATCCGCAAAAAACTGCACAACGCCCTGTCCGTTATAAAGCTCGTCCCATACATTTTCGCCGCAGCGGCTTATTATAAAGTCCTTCAGCTTATCAAAAATACCGAAGCCTACCCCTTTTAATTCCGTCTCGTTATGATAAAAAACAAACTGCACAACCCTCCTCTGCTTGCCCACAAATCTAAGCCTTTTTACAAAAACTCCTTTTGCGGCAAAAACAGGGGTCGGGTTTCCCGTTCCGAAAGGCTTAAGGGCTTTCAGCTCTCTCGAAAGCTCCAAGCTTATTTCGTTAAAGCCTGTTTCTCTGTCAATATAAATTTTTCTTTCCATATCCTCAAGGCTTAGGCAGCAGCCCTCGTTAAGCCGCCGTTTAAGCTCTGCTATATTTTCCTCTTCAAGGCTTAAGCCCACAGCCTGGGAATGTCCGCCGAACCTCAAAAGCAAGTCACGGCAGCCGTTTACAGCCGAAAACATATTATAGCCCTCAACAGATCTGCCTGAACCCTTAACACAGCTTTCACCTTTTGAAAGGACTATGACCGGCCGTGAAAACCTTTCCTTAAGCTTTCCTGCCGCAAGCCCTGCCAGACTTTCGTGAATGTACGGCAGATATTCCACAATGACCTTGTCCTCGTTATTGTCCTTTAGCCTTTCGGCAGCCTTAACATAGGCTTCGTCGGTCAAAAGCTTTCTCTGCTCGTTTAAGACCTTGAGTTCTTCTACCAGTTCGGTAACCCTTTCTCTGTCATCGGATAGAAAAATGTCGATATAGTCAGCGGCTTTGCCCATACGTCCCGCTGAATTTATAAACGGACCTATGCCGAAGCCAACGCTTCTGTCGTCAATTTCCTTGCCTGCAAGGCTCAAAGCGGAAATAACCTCTCTTAAGCCCAAATTGGTGTTTTTTCGTGAGTTCATAAGCCTTAAGCCCAAATGGGCAAAGACTCTGTTTTCCCCCTGAAGCTCCACCATATCGCAGATTGTGGCTATTGAAGCGAATATAAAAAGCTCCGCCTCTTTGTCAATTTTTCTGCCGATACTTGCATAAAGACCGCTTATAAAGCGGTAACAAAGCCCTCCGGCGCAAAGCTCCTTAAAGGAGTAATTACAGTCCTTAAGCTTTAAGTCTATAAGGGCGTCTGCCTTGGGCAAAATTTCATTTCCGCTTTTGTCGGTATAGGGCGAATGGTGGTCTAAAACCACAAGCTTCATTCCCAAAGCCTTAATATAGCCGCACTCCTCTATGGCGGCTATACCGTTGTCACAGCAGATAATAAGCCCTGTTCCTCCGTCGGCAATTTTCTTAACAGCCCCCATATTAAGCCCGTAGCCCTCATAAAGCCTGTGAGGAATGTAACACTCGGCACGAGCCCCCAAGCCCCTTAAGCCCTTTATAAGTATAGTGCTGCTCATAACCCCGTCTGCGTCATAATCGCCGTAAACCGTTATTTTTTCGCCTTTTCTAATGCTTTCCTTAACAATTTCAAAGCCCTTTTCCACCTCGGGCAAAGAAGAAATATCCCCAAAGGCTTCAATCCGCGGGTTGAAAAACTCTCTTACGCCTTTAGCTGAATATATCCCCCTGTTTAAAAGCACCTGCGCCGTAATTTCCGACAGACCTAAGTCCGCTGCCATTTTTTCGGCGTTTCCCCTTTTCCCCCTTAAAATCCATTTCATGCTTCCAACCTCATCGCCTTACTGCTTTTAATACCGAAATAGCAATATACAAGTATAAGGGCATAAAAAATCATATTGGGCAAAGAAATTGAGGTGAAGTAAAACACAGTTTTCAAAATAACAGGCAAAGTGCAGGCATAAATGCCCAGCTTAAGCGACTCCTTCATATTAAGACCGCCTCTGAAAATGTTAGACATAAGCTTAGCTATGCACCAAACAAAAATCAAAAGCAAAATCTTCAGAAATACAAATGTGCCTGCAAGAATAACGTAGGTCAATTTTCTTACAAGCACTACAAGCGCCTCTGCGTCATCCGACGTAAAGCCCTCAAAAGCCGAAAGCTGTTCTACATCGTCGCCGCCCAAAAGTGCGTTTCTCACAAGAACAGTGCTTTTGCCCACAAAGAAGCCGTTTACTGCCGAATATTCCTCTGCAAGCTCATATACGTCCTCACATTCGGGATCCATAACCGCCGCTATTCCGTTATTCAAATAATAATAGGGTTCGTCAGTAACAAGCTCTCCCCCTTCTATTTTAAACTCGGGAATATTCTCTTCAACCGAATCGAAAATCTCAGTTAAAACAGGTGAAACGGCAAAGCACGCAGCCGCAACGGTAATCACCGAAACAACAAAATAATAAAACAGGCTCGACCTGAGAGAAAGCTTAACAAGCTCTCCGTATTCATCAAACTTATAAACCGATTTAACAAATCTATTTAAAAAGCTCATAACCCATTACCTCGAAAACACGCTGTAAATAAAATAGAATATGCCCACTGCCACAACAAGAAGCCCGAAGGTCTGAACAAATTCGTCTCTTAGGTTCTCTTTAGCAAAAAACGTAGGGTCTGACACATTATATCTTATGGGAATAGTGTCTCCCTTTTGAGGCTTAACAGGTGAGGCTGCTCCGGAAAAGGTCTTGCGGTAAAGCATATTTTCAGCCCTGTACTGAACAACGGGGGTATAATATGTTTCCGTTTCGTCCTTTCCCACCTTTACAAGGTCTTCCTTTATGCCTACAATTTCAGCCTTCGCTCTGCCCTTATAACCCTGAAGCTTTAAAAAGCCCTTTAGCTTCACAAAAAAGCCGGCTAAGGCGCAAAGCCCCAAAACAAAAAATACTGCCAAAATAATTTTATCCGCCATAAAATTTCCTTTCAAAAGGACTTACTCAATTAATCATCAAGGTTGTGATAAACGTTTTTTACGTCATCGTCATCATCGAGCATATCCAAAAGCTTATTCATCTTCTTAATATCTTCCTCTTCAGTCAGAGCCGTATATGTCTGAGGTATCATTGTGATTTCAGCCTCAGCCATTTCAATGCCCGCCTGCTCCAAAGCTTCTCTGACAGCTGAAAAATCGTCGGGAGCAGTAATTATTTCATACATTTCTCCCTCAGCGTCAAAATCCTCCGCTCCGGCTTCCAAAGCCTGCATCATAAGCTCTTCTTCGTCAATGTCCTCGTCCTTTTCGACCAAAATCTGACCCTTTTCATCGAACATAAAGGAAACACAGCCTGTTGTTCCCATATTTCCGCCGCCCTTTGTGAAAGCCGCTCTGACGTTGGCTGCGGAACGGTTTTTGTTGTCCGTTAAAACATCAACTATAACCGCTACACCGCGAGGACCATAACCCTCATATCTTATTGACTCGTAGTTTACGTCGCCTAAGTTTCCGGCTGCCTTTTTGATGCTTCTTTCGATTGTGTCGTTGGGCATATTGTTAGCCTTGGCTTTTGCAATAACGTCTCTGAGCTTTGAGTTTGAGTCGGGGTTAGCTCCCCCTGCTTTAACCGCTACCGCAAGCTCCTTGCCTATTACGGTAAAAATTTTACCCTTTGCAGCATCGTTTTTCTCTTTTTTATGCTTAATATTCGCAAATTTGGAATGTCCTGACATAAATAATTCCTCCTGAATAATTTAAAATAAAGTGTCACTTCTTTTATTTTATCACTTTTCCCATATAATTTCAACTATATTTTTACGCAACAGTTCAGCCGTGCCATATTTTTTTGCTTTTTGCGTATTTATACGTAAAAAAGCAAATAATATGGCACGAGCAGAGCGCCAAATAATGAGCAAAAGAA
>JAJQFU010000093.1 GCA_021200955.1 Clostridiales bacterium
CAAGTGATGTGTTTTTTGCGGATATTTTTAATAATGATTTATAATCTTTATATTCGGTTACTAAAGTTCTGCTTTAACAAATTTTTCCGATAAAACGGTAGTAGACATCAATTGTTGATTTGTTGATACCATTTTCGTCACTGTTTTCACAGATTACAATTTTTTCAATTAACGTATTTAAAATTTCTCTGTCCAACTTCGTTATCGGAGCATATTTTTCTATCAAATCTGCAAATTCGTTAGCTGAACGGTTTTGTTCGGATTGTTGTGACAGATTTTTTTGAATTTCCGTTAAAGTATGTTTAAGGTTGGCTTCTTCTTTTTCAAGAATTTCAGACATTGAAGCATAGCGCTCGGCAGAAATACGACCGAAGACTTTATCCTCATACATACTCTCTAAAATTTTGCATATTTCTGCAAGGCGATTTTGTATTTTTTCCTGTTCATTTTTGACAGAAGTTTTTTTATCACCGAATTTTTCTGCCGAAATTCCTGCAAGACGGTTTATATATTCAGTTTTGTTCGCAGAAACAAGTGCTATGTTTCTTTGTATATCGTCCAAAACAATGTTGTACAGGTCATTGAACTTTATGCGATGAGAGGAGCAATATTCTTTTCCATGTCTTACATAACCGCCACATTCATATTTTGCAAAACATCTCGGCGATGACGGTTTTTTATAAGATAACGAACTGCCGCAGTCTCCACATTTAAGCAAACCCCTAAATATGTTGTTGGGATTTTCGGAAATACGAGGCTTTTTAATACTAAGGCGTTTTTGTACTGTATCAAAATCTTCGTAGCTTACAAGTGCTTGATGTGTATTCGGCACTCTAATCCATTCTGATTCGGGTATTTCAATAAGTCTTTTATCCTTAAATGATTTTCTGGTATATCTGTGACTTACCATATCTCCCAAATATACAGGGTTTTCCAAAATTTTCTTTACAGTACGTTCGCTCCAATGGTGTGCTATTTTAGCATAATCAGTTCCTTGTAAACTTCCGCTCTTTTCTTTGACACAAGCCCATGGTGTCAGCCTATGTTCATTTCTTAATATGCGAGCTATTTGGCAACAGGTTTTTCCCTCTATAGCCATAGCAAACATACGCTGTACGGTTGGGGCATTTTCATCAGGAATAAGCTTGTGTTTATCATCAGGAGACTTCATATAACCGTATGGGGCTTTATTTCCTAAAAATTCTCCGTTCAGACCTTTTGTTTTAAATGCTGAACGAATTTTACGGCTTATGTCCTTTGCATACCATTCATTAATAATGTTCTTAAAAGGTGCAAATTCATTGTCACCGTTTTGGGTATCAACATTATCATTTATGGCAATAAACCTTACGTCCTTTTGCGAGAAGAAAACCTCTGTGTAATAACCCGTTTGCAAATACTCTCTGCCTAGGCGTGACAGGTCTTTCACAATTACAGTTTCAACCTTGTCCGCTTCGATTTCCGAAATCAGCCTTTGAAAATTCGGACGATTAAAACTTGTTCCTGAAAATCCATCGTCAATGAAGTATTCACAGTTTGCAAAGCCGTTTTCGTCGGCATATTGCTTAAGCATTGCCTTTTGTGGCTGTATGCTCATACTGTCGCCGCTGTATTCATCGTCTCTGCTGAGCCTGCAATAAAGAGCCGTTATTTTGTTAAATTGCTGTTTTTTCATACTTTATACCTTATCCTTTCCAAACAGCAATTCAAGATTTATATTAATTTTACCAGTAATTTTTAGCTTTGTAAAGGTCTTTTGCGGAGATTTGGGCTTTGTTTACTGATAAATGGTAACAGTTCAGCCAAATAATTCGCAAAACGTCTGCTCAGAACTTTTCCTTGCGGAAAAGCAGCTGACTTGATTTTTTCGTAGAAAAATTCAAGTCAGCTGTCCGACATCTTTCGGATTCCATTCGCATCCTTCGCCGTTGCACGGCTCTGTTTTACTCATATTTGGCGCTCCGCTCGTGTCTTATTTTCAGCTTTTATGCATATAAATATGCAAAAATCTAAAAATAAAAGACACGGCTGAACTGTTACGATAAATGCTGAAATTGCTGTTTTATAGCTTTTTATTTTTTGCTTAGACAGAATTTAGGAGTAGATATATTTTTTTGAATATGATAAAATTAAATCTGTTAAATACTGTCTGCTGATATAAAAAGTATAAAATACAGAATAAAAAATTGCTCAGAATTTTGCTTACGCAAAACGCCCTTCAGGCGCTCGACATCTTTCGAGTTCCTATTGTTTTAAAGTTGCCTTTTCCCAAAGTTGTCAAATTTCGTGCAGCAAAAGAAAAGGGTGATAGAATATGAAGCCTTGCGGTTTCAGCACAATAATGAATACATTATTGAAATATATGACCATAAGCAACAGCGGCAAGCAAATGACGCTGATGAATGCCGCTTTTGCCGAGTATACGGAAAAGAATGGAAAAGAGGATTTTGAGTTTGACAAGGGAAATGTCAGTAAATGGTTCAGCGGTGAAGATAGGCAGTCGCCTTCTCTTGTAGAATTTTATGATTCTGTTGAAAATATAAAAGCACTTATATTTGACGTTCAGTATACTGTTTTTCCGCTTCTCTATGATAAGGATAAAGCCGTTCAGGAACTTTATTTGTTGCTTATAAATGATTCAAGTCTTTCGGAGAGTAAGAAAGTAGACATATCAAAGGGCTACCCTTATGATTGTGAAGAAGCTAAGGCTGCATTTGTAGGCAAAGTAATATTTTTAGGCTTACAGCAAAATAAATTGCTGTATAATCCAAAAACAGGGCAGCCTATTGACTATAGTGAAAAATCACAAAATCCCGAAGATTATCTTTGTAATAATGTTATTCCGAAACCTCAAAGGTATTTCTGCGGCAGAGAAACAGATTTACAAAACATTCACTCTATGCTTGACAGTGAAAACAAAATATTTATTCAAGGTATTGCGGGAATAGGTAAAAGTGAGTTTGTGAAAATGTATGCAAAAAAGTACAGAAAAAGTTACACAGGCATAATTTACTTTACATACAACGGCGATTTGAAAAAGATGATTACGGAACGCAGCTTTATTGCCGACAAAGAAACGGAAAACGAGGATATTATTTTTAAACGTCACAACGGCTTCTTTAAAAGTTTAAAGGCAGATATGCTGATTATAATTGACAATTTCGACACTGTTCCGACTGAGGAAGAATTTCTTGATGAAATGATAGAATGCTACGGCTGTAAAATTCTTTTTACTACTCGAAACAGCTTTGACGAGGATTTTTATACATGCTACGTTTTAAAGGAACTTTCTCAGACAGATTTATATAATATTGTGTCCAAAATTTACGGCAAAGCCGAAAATCATAAAGATATAATTATGCAGATTATAAGTGAGGTTCACAGCCATTCCCTTTGCGTTGAACTTGCTGCAAGGCTTATGGGGAAAGGGCAAAATACCGCCGGAAGAGCTTTTAAAGCAGCTCAAAGCGGATTACGGAGTTATGAAGTCACAAAGACTTGTCAGCTTGAAAAAAAGAAGGTAAAACCGCTGTGGAAACTTATTACAACCATATACATAAACTTGTTTCGTTAGTTACTCTTACAGACAAGGGCAAATATATAATGCAAAATATGTCTATTATCCCCTGCGAGGGCATAAGACGCAATCTCTTTTGCCGTTGGCTTATGCCTGTCGGTGTAATTGACAATAACGGGTACAATGCTTTGCTTAATAATGAAATTGACAATCTAACTGACTTAGGTTTTATACAAACAGACGGTTACGAAAAGATAATGCTTCATCCGCTTGTCCAACAGGTTGCTCTTGATGATATAAAACCGGGTATTAGGAACTGTCGAGAAATAGTTGAAAATCTGAAAACACTGTTTTTCCTAAGAAATGTTGATTACTATGACAGAAATTATCTATTCCGGCTGATAGAAAGTATTACAGAATATACTGAGAAAAATGATATTCCGTTATATGTGGATTTTCTGAATGAAGCCTTTGAATATGCAAAGAAATATAAAATGGGTTTTTATATGGAGATTATTCTGTCGGAGTTGGAATTGTACATACAGAATATTGAAACAAAAGAAACAGGAGAAAACAATTTCAAACCAGTACAGTATTATGAGAGAAAAGCCCACTTTTTCAATAACAAAAGCACATTTGAACTGTTATGCAGAAAAGATAGCGAAGCTGCTTTGAAATACAGCTTAAATGCCGCAAAATTGTGCGAAAAAATCACAGATTTTAATCCGCTGCTTGTTGCAAGCATATATTCCGATTTAGCGGAAGTGTACCGCAACAAAAGTCACTTTGATGAGGCATACAAATATTTAAGGCTTGCAGGCAAAATAATTTCGGATAAAAATCTCCCATTTGGCTATGATGTCTTTTCCATAGAGAGAAAATGTGCAAACTTGCTTGAAAGCATGGGGAAATATTTTGAAGCCCTCCTGTTTATTAATACCATTTTGGTTCAAATTAAAGACCGCAAAGACAATCCTTTGGATATGGCAAACGTACTTTGGGACGGCGGTTTTATTCTTCTGAAAATGAATCAAAGAGAAAAAGCACAGAATTACCTCGGCTCTGCCTATAAAATTTACTCCGATTTAAGGACAGATGATACGGAGTTTATGGACGAAATAGAAATAAAGCTGCTGCAAAATAAAATTATATCTCTGCCGCTGCTTAAAAAATTCAATCTCAGCTTAGAGGATTTCAAAAAATAATATCATAAATAAATAATAGCTCACTGTTATTCTATTCTATAGAAAAATAACGGTGAGCTTTTTTGCTGCATAAAATTTTACAACTTTGGGACAACTTTCACACAATGACTTTTTTTAAAATTAAGGTTATCATTTTAGCTGAAAACAAAGTACCAATTACAAAACAGCTTCAAGCAGCTTGAAAGGAGTGATTATATGCTTGAAAAGGAAAAAGAAAAATATGCTGTTCTTTCCGAACCTTATGAATATAAGAGCGGTGGCAGGATAATTCTTGTTTCGTCATTTTATAATACGCAGGCGAAGGCAACAGCAGAGGAGTTAATTATCAAAATGTTGGAAAACCGAATTTTAAACGAAAAGGAGTGTGACTTATTATGAATAACTATTTCACAGACGAAAATCAGCTGACATCTTGTATGGCTTATCCGAAATATCTTTTCGGCATCAAACTCAGTGAAACAACGAAACTTATATACATAGTTTTGCT
>JAJQFU010000106.1 GCA_021200955.1 Clostridiales bacterium
ATCTTTTCGGCATCAAACTCAGTGAAACAACGAAACTTATATACATAGTTTTGCTCGACAGAGCCAAGATGTCGCTTAAAAGCAACAATTATATCGACAGCACAGGAGTTTTTGTATATTTTCCCATAAATAAAATGGCAGAAGCCGTTAATAAGAGTGAAATGACCGTCAAAAATGCCTACTCTGCTTTGGAGAAAGCAGACCTTATCTGCCGTAAACATCAGGGTGTGAGCAAGCCCAACAAAATCTATGTAAAGATTCCTGCCGCAGACAGCCTTGTGTCGACAAAAAATGTTTCTATGACACAAAAAGATAATTCTCTTTCGGACGGAAATAATTCTGTACATTTGACAGACAGAAATGTGTCGGAAAATAAACCATCTTTGACAAAGCCATAGACACAGCCGCTGATTTTTTTGATTTTATTGCCAATATGCAGGATATGGGCTATGTTATCAAAAAGGGCAAATATTTATCCTTCAAAGACAGACAAATGCAGAGATTTATACGTTCGACTTCTATTTCAAGAGATTATTCGGAAGCTGCCATTAAATACCGTATCAAAAACAAAGGAAAAAGGCAGCCCTCTCATAGCCGCAAGGTTTATGACGATAAGTACAATTTCGGCAAGAGAAAACGCTTGATGAATGAAATCGACAGTGCCATAAGAAGGTCAAATACATTTGAAGAATTTATAACCGATATGGAAAGCCGAGAGTTTGAAATAAAACAGGGCAAACATCTTGCCTTCAAACGCTCCTATCCGGCGGTAAACAGTGATAATCAGCCAAGATTTATACGAAGCAAGTCAATGGGCTATGACTACTCCGAAGAAGTCATAAAATTCAGAATCGAAAATAAAGAAGAATACAAACAAATAGTACAGGATAGAGTCAAGAATATAATTCCCGTAAAAGAATATGACAACGCAAATATAAAAAGTTGGAAAAATGCCAAAAATGTCAGTCTCAGAACCGAAACCACCCTTTGGGTTGTAAAACAGGTTTTGGGCAGATACGGTGTATCTTTCAAAGACTACACCGAAAGTAAGATAAAATTCAATGAGTTTGAACTGTTTGGAGCCTTGCTTGAAAGTTATGACATTCAAAAATCCGCCATTAAAGCAACAGAAGAAAATCTTGCAAATGCAGATAGACATATTGCCGAAATCTTAAATATTTTCGAAGCCGATACCCTTAATAAACAGGCTTCAAATGATACGATCAACAATTGGAAAACAGTAAAAAATCGTGTGCAGACCGATTTGGTAAGGCTGAAACTTGATTTTGAAAACTACGAAACCGCCAAAGCCAACTATCTCAGCAAGGACGGCTACGGTTTATTATTCGATACATACAAAAACTTTGAAGAATTAGCCAGAAATGTTTGGAAACAGCGTAAAGACGCAGACATACATAAATGGAAGAACCGTCAATATGAACAATATAAAAAAGAACCGCAAACAGTTAAACACAGCCGTTACAATGATTTGGGCAGATAAAAATTTACGAAGAAGGAGTGCCTATGATATTTGGATACGCAAAAGATTTTAGGCTATTTTGATGAAGATTTTTGATTGATATTCTGTAAATAAAGATGTATCAGGATTTGTGAGCAGAGAATAGGGATAGTCCTCTGCTCTCTTTATTTTTATAAGTTTTCTTTGATTTTTGCAATGAATGACTTTACTGTTTCAGACGGATGCTTTGCATAAATAATTCCGTAAGGCATTTTATAATCCCACATCATTGGAATTGTCACAATAGACGGATGAACATCTGTCCATATGTCTAATGTTTCCATTAGACAGCCGATTTGCTCACATTCATTAAAAATATTTGTGTCATAGAAATGCGGTGCATCTAAAACTGTGATTTGGGGGTGGTTTGTTTCGATTTCGTCTCTCAGTTGGTTTAATACGGGTGAATCTCCACGCTTAACCAACATAATTGTTTCTCCGTTTAAGTCATTCCAACACAGCATTTCCTTATTGGATAATCTGTGCTTTCTTGGGACGGCAATCGCACATTCTCCCTGTTTTATTTGCAGGATGTTACAAGTTTCTTTCCAAGTGAGAGAATCACACGGACCTACAAAACAGTCTATTTTTTCTCCCAATGAAGAAAGCATGGTTTCCATTCCCGACGGAGTGTCATCAAAAGGTACAATATGTATTGTGTATGCTCCGTCATCAATTTCCGACCATAATTCAATCAGCATTTTGCATGGACGAAGAATAGATGTGCCGACTCTTATTACCTGCTGTTCGTTCATTGCTGTCTGCTTTGCCTTGGATATGGCTTGTTCGGAAATTTTTATAATCTTCTTTGCTTCTTTGTAAACAATGCGTCCTGCTGATGTCAGGCTTATTCCCTGATTGGTTCTTTCAATCAGCTTTACGCCTATTCGGTCTTCAAATTTATTGATTTGGTTCATCACAGAAGCAGGAGTAGTAAACAGCTCTTTTGAAGCTTTTAAAAAACTGCCTTGCTCTGCGGCAGTGATAAAAGTATAAAGTTCACGGCTATACATAGTTTCACCTCGCTTTTAGTTTTTCTAAAAGCCATTTTAACATTTTGGTCACTTCAATGTCAATGTTTTTTTGATTATAATATAGTCACAGACAAAAAGATACGAGGAGGGATAAAGCAATGGAGTATGTTACATTGATTAATGGTGTCAAAATGCCGATTATAGGATACGGAACTTATCAGACACCTGCAAGAATAACGGAAAAGTGCGTTGCCGAAGCACTGAAAGCAGGGTATCGCTCCATAGATACCGCTCAATGTTATGGAAATGAGAAAGAAGTCGGCAAGGCCTGTCATAAATCCGGCATACCCAGAGAAGAATTATTTATCACAACAAAACTTTGGGGGTGTCACGGGTATCAGGATACGCTTCGTTCCATTGAAAGTTCTTTGAAAAGGATAGACATGGATTATATTGATTTGCTGCTGATCCACGAGCCTACAGGAAATGTCTATGAGATTTACCGTGCTATGGAAACTTTCTATAAAGAAGGAAAATTACGTGCAATAGGTGTATCCAACTTTATGGAAGAACAGTATTTGGATTTGGTTAATCACTGCAAGGTGTTTCCTACTGTCAACCAAGTGGAAACTCACGTGTTCCGTCAGCAGAAAAAACTGCGTGAGTTAGAATGTCAGATAGGAACAAAACACGAAAGCTGGTCGCCGTTGGCCTGCGGTCGAAACAATATTTGGAATAATCAAGTATTGACAGAAACAGCAAAAAATCATAATAAGAGTGTTTCACAGATTGCCTTACGATTTTTGATTCAGCAAGGAATAATCGTAATTCCCAAATCAACAAACCCACAGCATATGGAAGAAAACATCTCTGTTTTGGATTTTGATTTGGAAACGGAAGAAATGCAGGCGATTCAAAAGCTTGAGGTTGGGCGGAGCCTGTTTGGTTGGTGGTAAACAGAAAGGTGGTAAACTTATGGCAAAAAAGATTTTGGTTCTCAATGGTGCAGCCAGAAAAAACGGCAGCACCGCAAAGCTGATTCGCAGCTTTACCGAGGGTGCCCGCAGTGCCGGTCATTCGGTGAAAGAGTTTTATCTTGACGGTATGAACATCCATAGCTGCAAAGGCTGTCTGCACGCAGGACGGGACACACACAGCCCATGTTCTCAAAAAGATGATATGGATCAGATTTATTCTGCTTTTGCAGACTGCGATGTTGTTGTTTTCGCTTCTCCGCTTTATTTTTGGACAATCACCGGGACACTGAAAACGGCAGCAGACCGTTTGTATGCAGAATTGGAATGATTGGGTTACGGTAAATTTTCACGAGAAAGTGTACTGTTAATGACGGCGGACGGAGCCGATTATTCTCAGGCTGTCACATGGTATCGTACTTATGAACGCAATTTAGGTTGGAAAAACCGAGGCGAGATTTTAGGCAAACGCAAAACAGAAGCAGCCTATAGGTTAGGTGCTTCTGTGTAAGTAAACTTACTATAAAAGCCATTGCTACGTGCTTAATGCACTCCCGCAATTGTCCCCTGTATTCGCTGCTCCGGACTATCGTCCTACGCTGCTCATACAGGGGAGGTTGTCTGATATACAGCCATCTGGGCAAACCCTTTTCGCCCATCTGTCTGTCTATCGACAACGCTTTTATAGTAAATTTCACAAATATAAATACAGAAAGGAAGAATAGACAATGAAAAAGACAATATTTGTGGTTGGTGCAGGTAAAGGTTTAGGCAACGCAGTTGCCCGCAAATTCGGAGCAGCCGGATTCCGTGTGGTACTGATGTGCCGCAATGCGGAACATTTGGCAGATTACCGAAAGGAAATGCAGACTGAGGGAATTGAAGTTGCAGTACAGGCTGTAAATACTGCTGATCAGACCGTTCTTGCTGAGACGATGCAGCAAGCTGTACAGACATATGGTGTGCCGGATGTGCTGTTTTATAATGTGGGTATTACTACAGCGGACGCAGATGTACCCGGCGGCATCAGCACAAAGGTTATGGAACAGCGGTATCAGGTGGATGTGATGGGTGCTTATACCTGTATTAAGCAGGTGTTGAGCGAGGAATTCAGCAAAAAACAAGGCACTATCCTGATTACCGGCGGCGGTCTGTCTATGTATCCCAGTGCATCGTATCTTCCCCTTTCTATGGATAAAGCTGCGCTGAGGGCTATGGTACTGGCACTGCACCCGGTATTCAAAGAGCAAAATGTATTTATCGGCACTGTTCAAGTTTGCGACACTATCAGCGGCTCTGAAAAATATATGCCGGAGAAGATTGCCAAGCAGTTTTGGAAACTGTACCAAGATCGCACCAATGCCGAGATTGTTTACTAAGTTAACTGATACGTGCAGCAGTCCCCTGTTTGGATGGCTGCTGTACTTTATTTGAAACGGAGGTACTGCTATGACAAATGAAATCTTGCTCACAGGCAAACCATGGAAGGGAATTCTCGCTTTTATGTTTCCGGTATTTATGGGTTTATTGCTTCAGCAATTCTATAATACGGCAGACACCATCATCGTCGGTAATTTTGCCGGTGAAACGTCATTGGCAGCTGTTGGAGCCTGCGGCGTTTTGACTATGGCATTTCTTGCACTGGCAAATGGTTTTTCCGCCGGTGCCTGCGTTCTGATTGCACAGT
>JAJQFU010000098.1 GCA_021200955.1 Clostridiales bacterium
CGCTGAAAAATGCGGAATTATAAAGGAAAACCGACCCTGTGTTTCGGCTTTTCAGTGTGAAGAAGCGGAGGAGGTTATAAGGGCTTATGCAGCCGAAAAAAATGCTCCCCTGCTTTATGACCCTAATCCCGAAATAAGAATTATTAAAAATGACCTAAAGGGCTTGACTGTGGATATAAAAACCCCTTATTATTCTTATAAGGGCTTAGTCTCGGGTATGGGCGGTTCTTATCAGCCCCAAAACATAGCAGCGGTTCTTTTGGGAATAGAAGCCTTGAGAAAACAGGGCTATGCTATTTCCGACAAGGCAGTTTATGAGGGCATAAAAACAGCTAAAATTAAGGGAAGAGCCGATATAATTTCAAAGTCGCCCTTAATTATTGCCGACGGCGCTCATAATTTAAACGCCGCTGAGGAATTTGACAAAACCACAGCTGAAGTAAAGGCACAGGGCAAAAAAATAACCCTTTTAACGGGAGTTTTGGCAGATAAAAATCCCATTGAGCTTATTACGGCTCTTTCAAAGAACGCAGACAGGGTTATTTTGACTGTTCCCCCCTCAAAAAGAGCCTTTAACCCCGAGGGATTAACTTTAGAAGGGAAAGAAGTTTATTTTGAGCCCGACCCCGAAAAAGCCTGTAAGCTTTTGAAAGGCTTTGACGACAGCGTAATATTTATAACAGGCTCGTTATATTTAACAGGCAAAATTTATGCACTTTTAAAGGAAAATAAAGATTTATTTTAATAGGGAAGGAAAGATAAAAAATGATAGATTTAAAGAAGGAAATCGAAAAATACAAGCCCGTTTTGGAAATTGACGGAATTGAAGAGGACCTGAACAAAAGCAGCATTGAAGATATTTTAGATATAATTTCAATGATAAAACAAGACTGACGGAGGTAGCACCATTGAAATGTCTCCTGTGCGGTACTGACTGCCGCAAAAACGAACGCCGCTGTCCAAACTGCGGAACAAGTGTCAGGCTTATGGAAAAGCTTAAAAGGCTTTCAAACAGATATTACAACAGGGCAATCGACCGGGTTAAGGCTTCAAACCTTACAGACGCAAGGGAAAGCCTTGAAACTGCCCTTTTATTTAACAAGCGGAATATAAACGCACAAAATTTATTGGGGCTTGTTTGCCTTGAAACAGGCGAAGTAGGCGAAGCCTTTAAACACTGGCTTCTGTCTGTTTCATATCAAAAAACAAACAACAGAGCGTCTGAATATATAAGCTATACGGAAGCAAATATTGTTGAGTTTGATAAAATGGATATGGGCATAAAGCTTTATAACGAAGCCCTTGCCCTTTTAAAAGGCTTTGACACAAGAACAGCCGACCCTGATAAAATCCGCAGACGTTTGGAAAACGCTCTTAACAAGCTTAAGGGCGCAGTTGATTTTAACCCCAAGCTTTTAAAGGCGGTAAACCTTATGACCCTGTGTTATATTATTTTGGGCGAAAGAATAAAGGCTCTTGATCTTGCGAAATCCGTTTTATATGCGGATGTAGCCAACCCCGAAGCGGCTATGCATTTTAACATTCTATGCCCCGACAGAACCCGTCCCCCTGTTAAGGTAACGGGTGAAATCGAGAAAAAGCCTCCCAAAAATACAGAGGCTCAGGCTACACCCATAGAAAATCAAGGCTTTTTCACATCCTCAATGTTTCTTGAAGCCGCAGCCTTTATTTTGGGAATACTTGCCTGTACGGCAGTTTTTATGTTCCTGATTATTCCCGGAATAACAGAGGAACAAAGCGCAAAAATAGAACAGCTTCAGCAGCAGGAGGAAACGATCGCTTCCGTTCCCTCAGGCACTGCAGCGGAGATTGTATCTTCCGTTCAAACAAACGACACTGCCCAAAAGGAAGCGGATATTGCAAAGGCAAAACAGCTTTTTGACTCTTATTATTATATAGACGCCTGTGAACTTTTGGCAGACCTTGACACTAAAGGAATTTCAGCCGAGTCAAAGGCTGTCTATGACTCGATTATAGACGATGTTTTGAGAAACGGCTCTGCGGCTCTTTTGGATTTGGGTCAAAGGGCATATAACGAAGGCGAAACGGAAAACGCAAAATCCTTTTTGACAAAGGCTCTTACATATTCCGAGAATGCTTCAGAAGAAGATGAAGAGCTTTTAAAAACAAAGTATACAGCCGAATTTTATTTGGCAAGAATTGCTATGGATAAGGGTGAAACTTTAGAAGCGGCAACCCTTTTCAATAATGTAAAAACAAACCACCCCGACAAAAAATATCAAAATTATGCCGAAAGCTATTTAAGCGGCTTAAAGGAGGACTAACCATGGATTATAAACAGGCAGGTGTAGACGTAACAGCAGGCTATAAATCGGTTGAGCTTATAAAGTCAAGCGTAAAAGCAACACTCCGTCCCGAAGTAATAGGCGGTTTAGGAGGCTTCGGCGGTCTTTTTGACATAAGCGGAGCTAAAAATCTTAAAAAGCCGGTTTTGGTTTCGGGTACAGACGGCGTAGGCACAAAAATTAAAATTGCCTTTTTGACAGACAAACACTCCACAGTGGGTATTGACTGTGTGGCAATGTGTGTAAACGATGTAATTTGCAGCGGCGCAGAGCCCCTTTTCTTCTTGGATTATATTGCCTGCGGCAAAAACTATCCTGAAAAAATTGCGGAAATAGTAAGCGGTGTTGCCGAAGGCTGCCGTTTGGCAGGCTGCGCTCTTATAGGCGGCGAAACAGCGGAACACCCGGGTCTTATTCCCGATGACGAATATGACCTTGCAGGCTTCACAGTAGGTATTTTAGACGCAGACAAGGCTATCGACGGAAAGAATATTAAGCCCGGCGACGCCCTTATAGGCATAGCCTCAAGCGGCATTCACTCAAACGGCTATTCTCTTGTAAGAAAGATTTTCAACCCCTCTGAGGAAAATATAAATACATATTATGACGAGCTTGGCGGAACACTGGGCGATGTTCTTTTAACCCCCACAAAAATTTACGTTAAGTCTGTTTTAGACCTTATTTCAAAGATTGAGGTTAAGGGTATAAGCCATATTACAGGGGGCGGCTTTATTGAAAATGTTCCCAGAATGCTGCCGGAAGGCATAAAAGCCGTTATTGAAGAAGGCAGCTACCCCATTCCCCCGATTTTCTCACTTATCGAGAAGAAGGGCGAGGTTGAAAGAATGTCTATGTATAACACCTTCAACATGGGTATAGGTATGGTTATATGCGTATCTGCGGAAAATGCAGACAAGGCAATGGAAATTTTGAAGGAAAACGGCGAGGAAGTCTATAAAATAGGCTATACAGCCGAAGGCAGCGGCACAGACATAATTTTGAAATAAGGGGAGATTAATATGATAAAAATCGGTGCATTAGTCTCCGGCGGCGGAACAAATCTTCAGGCAATTATGGACAGCATTAACAGAGGCGAAATCAACGGCAAAATCGTTTCCGTAGTCAGCAACAAGGCAGACGCCTACGCCCTTGAGCGTGCCGCAAAAAACGGCATAGAAACAGCTGTCATAAAGCTTAAGGACTACCCCGACAGAAAAGCATACACTGAGGGCTTAATCGAGCATTTTAAAGAAAAACAGGTTGACCTTATTGTGCTGTGCGGTTTTATGATTATTTTAGACCCCTCTTTCGACAGAGCCTTTCCAAATATGGTTATGAACATTCACCCGGCTCTCATTCCCTCATTCTGCGGAAAGGGCTTCTACGGGCTTCACGTTCACGAAGCGGCTCTGAAAAAAGGAGTTAAGGTCACAGGAGCAACTGTTCACTTTGCAGACGGAATTTGCGACAACGGCCCTATAATTCTTCAAAAGGCTGTTGAAGTAAGAGACGACGACACTCCCGAAACTCTCCAGAAAAGAGTTATGGAGGAAGCGGAGTGGAAAATTTTTCCTCAGGCAGTGGCACTTTTCGCCGACGGTAAAATTAAGGTTGAAAACGGTATTGTAAGGATTTTGAAGTAAATATAAGAAACAATTCCCAAAAAAGGAGGAAAACAAATGAAGGTTTTGGTTATAGGAAGCGGCGGACGTGAACACGCAATCGTTGACGCACTTTTAAAATCCCCTAAAATAGACAAGCTCTACTGCGCACCGGGCAACGGCGGAATTTCGGCTCAGGCTGAGTGTGTTCCCGTAAGTGCAACGGACATTCCGGCGCTTGTAAATTTGGCAAAAGAAAAGGAAATCGACTTAACCGTTGTAGGTATGGACGACCCTCTTGTAATGGGTATTGTTGACGCATTTGAAGCAGAGGGGCTTCGTGTTTTCGGACCTCGTAAGAATGCCGCAATAATCGAAGGCTCAAAGGCTTTCTCCAAAGAGCTTATGAAAAAATACAACATTCCCACCGCAGGCTATGAAACCTTCACAGACATAAACTCGGCTTTAGCCTATGTTAAAACGCTGAACCCCCCTATCGTTCTTAAAGCCGACGGCTTGGCTTTGGGCAAGGGCGTTCTTATCTGCCAAAGCATTGAAGAAGCTGAAGAGGGCTTAAAGGAAATGATGGTTAATCAAAAATTCGGCAAAAGCGGCACAACAGTTGTTATTGAAGAATTTTTGACAGGCCCTGAGGTTTCAGTTCTTTCATTCTGCGACGGAAAAACAGTTGTTCCTATGGTTTCCGCACAGGATCACAAGAGAGCCTATGACAATGACGAGGGCTTAAACACCGGCGGAATGGGTACATTTTCACCCAGCCGAGTATATACCGAGGACGTAGCCGAAGTGGCTATGGAAACAATCTTTAAGCCCACTGTGGCGGCTCTTAACAGCGAAAACAGAACCTTTAAGGGCATAATCTATTTCGGGCTTATGCTTACTAAGGACGGCCCTAAGGTTATCGAATATAACTGCCGTTTCGGCGACCCCGAAACACAGGTTATTCTTCCCCGTTTGAAAACAGACCTTTTGGAAATTTTCGAAGCCTGTGTTGACGGAACATTGGACAAGCTTTCAATCAAATGGGATGACGGCGCAGCCTGCTGTGTAGTTATGGCGTCCGGCGGCTACCCTGTTTCCTACAAAAAGGGCTATGAAATAACCGGTATGGAAGAGGCTGAGAAAGACCCTGCCGTTAAGGTTTATCATGCCGGAACAGCTTTAAAGGACGGAAAATATTATACCAACGGCGGCAGAGTTATAGGCGTAACCGCTAAGGGCGAAAACCTTGACGAAGCTATCAAAACAGCCTACGCCGCAGTGGATAAAATCGACTTTACCGATAAACACTTCCGCCACGATATAGGCATTAAGAAATATGACTGATAATCTATATCATTAGGATTATAAAATATAAAAATTTTTAATTATCTTTTTACTTAAAATGCTTGTAATCCGTAAAAAGATAGTGTATAATATAAATATACAAAAAGAAAAGGTGAGTACGCCAATACTCACCTAATCCCGTCTTTCGACTGAGCAATCGCTGTAAGTCGGTTAGGCGGAAGTTATTGAATGTTATCAAAGACCGCCGCTATTACGACAAGGGGTGGTCTTTTTCGTTGAGCATTAGTTTCAATAACAATGCTATATACTTTACATCATATACAGTTTGTATAATAGTAAAGTAAGCAAAAATTATATCAAATGCAACCATGGCAATCCCTCCTTTATAACTAAAGTCCGACAGGTACTTAAAATTATAACAGAAGTTCAGCCTAACCAACCCGTTAGCAACTTACCTATTGCTATTATATCAAAAATTTTGTCATAAGTAAAGAAAAATAACAGAATTTTTTCACTTTGCCCAGTCAAGAACTATGCACATTTTTGCTTGACAGTGTTTCCGTTATGTAATAAAATTAAACTATAGTAGAAAGTTTTCAACTCCGAATGCTAAAATATAAAAATATTGAAGATGAGGTGACGACTATGTGTAATATAAGCTATGGTATCAGAAATGACAGTGAAAAAATCGGTACAGAACAAACAACCGTATCATTATTAAAAAACGCAATGAACAATCTTCATCTTACACTTGAACAGGCTTTAACAGGTCTCGGCATTCCCGAAAGCGACTACCAAAAATACCGCAGTCTTATTGAAGGATAATTTTAAAAAACCAAAACAAAGACAGTCTTTTCAAAAGCGAAAGGCTGTCTTTTTATAAGGATTTATACTTTTTTAATAATAAGCTATGCAATAAAATTTAAAACACTTCTGACTTTATTAACTTTCGCTTTTTTTAGCTATATTCCTTGCGGACTTTCTGAGCTTTAAGTCGCTTGAAAGCAAAACTCCGAATGCGCCGCAAAGGAGAACCGCCGCCCAAAAAATTGCCTTTCCCTGAAGCTTAAATATAAGCAGCGAGCCTGTCAACGCCCCTGTAAAGAAGAAAATAATTGCGGAAATATAATAAAGGGCAGTATTCAGGCTCTTTCGGCTTTTATTGCTTACTGCGGCAACAAGGTTTTTCGAAGCCTGTCTCAGATTATTGGTGCAGAAAGTTGTGGAAAGAGGCACGCCCTGAAGCTTAGTAAAGCTGTTATACTGAATTGCACACACAAAGGTTATGGGAACGGTAAAAAACGGGTCGGGCAGACCTGCGGGCAAAACCCCCAATACAACCATAACAACAATTTCAACAAATATAAAAACAGTGTGCCAGTGAATACCTAACTTTCTGACAGAAGCCGGCAGCTTTTCCGACACCGCCACCCCTGCCGCATAGGCAGCCAAGGGAATTAAATAGTAAAGACCGCTTTTCACAGCACCCTGAGCAAAGGCAATTGCCATTAAGGCAAAATTTCCCGTTGCGGCGTTGCAGAAAACCTTTCCGTGCAGAATATATGTAAAAGCCTCCATAAAACCTCCGCAGTAAGCCAAAATCCAGCATACGGGGCGGCTTTGATAAACAGGAAGCAGTTCCTTTTTCGTTTCAGACATTTTCTCTAAGGCGTGCCGAGTAGATTTCGTCTGCCTGCGGCTCGCCTAAAACCTCCCTTTTGTTATTAATTATAACCGTTTTTTCGCCGGCTGTTATTTTACCGATAACTGCGGCGTTTATGCCCTCTTTTTTAAGAGCAGCCACAAGCTCCCCGCCGTTGTCAATACAGATTAAAAGACTGCCGCTTGAAATAAGCCTTAAGGGGTTGACCCCGAAAAGGGAGCAGATTTCTTTCGTTTCCTCCAAAATCGGAATTTCATCGGCATAAACCGTAATCCCTGTTTTAGAGCCGTCGGCGACCTCAAAGCAAGCCCCCAAAACGCCCCCTTCTGTTATGTCATGCATAGAGCTTGCTCCAAGCTCAGCGGCTTTAAGTGCTTCATCCCTAATCGAAAGGCTTAAGGAAAGAGCCTTAGCCCTTTCTACTGTTTCTTTCGGCAAAATTCCTTTAAGCTTTTCCTCATTATCCGCTGCAAGAATAGCTGTTCCCTCAAGTGCGGCATATTTCGTCATAACAACATCATGACCAACAGCGGCTCCGCCGGTTTTTACAAATTTTCTGTTAATTGTTTTTCCCACCACAGCCGCAGAAACGACAGGTCGGTTCACAGCGTCGGTTATTTCGGTGTGTCCGCCCAAAACCTCAAGCCCGGCTTTCTTTGTTTCTCTGAAAATGTCATCAGACAAGCCGTCAAGCTCTTCCTCTGAAAAATCAGGCGGAAGAAGAAGGGTTATCATAAGTCCGAAAGGAACACATCCGCAGGAATAAATGTCATTTGCGTTTACATTAACAAGAAGCCTGCCGATATTTTCGCAGGCTCCCGTAATAGGGTCGGCTGAAATAACAAGCATTTCAGACCCCGGGTCTATAACGGCGCAGTCCTCGCCGACGCCGGGTCTTAAAACAACTTCCTTTCTGCCGATTTGTGCATTTTTAGATTTCTCAAAAATATATTTATCAAGCAGCTCCGAAGGGAGCTTTCCTACCTTCATAGTTTACACCTTACTTTGTATTATATGTGCTTTTATTGATTTTCACAGTGTCCACAAGCTCGCCGTTTTCATAAACCTTTTTATAAAGCTCATATGTAACCGTTGAATCGGTTTCACTTGTTTTTTCGTTATAAAATTCAAGGGTTCTGCCGCTGTCATGAACCTCATAGCCCTCAATTGTCACATTCACTGCGTTGTTTTCAAGTGAAGCCTTTATAATAATGGGGTAATTTGTATTGTTGGTTATTTTAAGGTCTTTAACATCCCCTGCAAGAGTAGCGTCATAGGCGTAATCCATATAGCCCACCTTTTTTGAGTGGTTATACCGTTCTGTAATTTCAAGCTCAGCCATAAGCGCCGCATTGTAAAGAGCCGACGACACCTGACACACTCCTCCCCCTATATCCTCCACAAGCTCGCCGTTTACATAGGCTCCGGCATATTTATAACCGCTTTCCTCAGTATAGGGCGAAAAGGCTTCATTGGTGGAGAAGGTTTCGCCGGGCATAATAACGCTTCCGTTAAGCTTATTTGCCGCTACGGAAAGATTTGTTATTCTGTCGTCGTTGCCTGTGCCGTAGGTGCTTTGATATGTGCCTATAACAGATGAGGTAAACTGAAAGTCCTCCTCAGTATATTCGGGCATAACCGTATCAACGGGTATATTAACCTCTGCATCTCTCTTTAAGGGCAGAAGCTCATTAGCCATTTCAACAGTTTGCTCTCTGTCAACCTTTCTGCCCGAAGAAGCCTTTGTTATAACAACCTCTCCGTTTTCATATTTATATTCCGAGTTTACAGCTTCAATATCCAAGTCTGAACATATAATATCCACGCATTCTTCAACGCCCGTACTGTCATAAACCCATTCCGCCGTTAAATACTTGCCTCTGTCTTTATTTTCCATAACCTCGGCGTAGCGCTGCTTAATGTCTGCGTTTTCTCTGCCGAAGTTATACGCTTCTTCAATTGCCTGATCAAAATCATAGCTTACGCCCAGTTCTTCAAAGGTAAACTCCTTTGTATAGCCTGCGGCTAAATATTTAAAGTTAATGGTTCTGCCGGAAAGAATGGTTGAAACCTGTGAAATCAGGGTTTCCTTAGCCTGTTCCTTAGTTAAGCCGCCTATGTTTATATCGTTTATGTATACATTTGAATAAATGGTTTCAACATCCAAAACCGCTTTAATTTCAGCTTCTTCCTTTTGCTTTGCAAGGTTTGCCGCAAAATTTTCACGCATAGTAATAAACACAGCAATCATGCCTATAAAAATAACAAAGGCAGCTGTGCAGATTATAATTGTGCCTCTGCGCTTTTTTTGTGTGCTGATTGAACGGGCGGAAACCTGCTCCGTTTTGTTTTTAATGTTTTCTTCCAACTCAGTCATAAATTTTTACCTCTCCCGTCAATTCTTTGTTATAAGCCTGCGCCTGCAAAGCCTGCTATAAACGGAGCCACAACGCTTAACACCATAACAACAATGACTATTACGGCAATTATTCTTGCAGCCTTCTGTCTTTGTTTGGAGTTCATTCTTTTCATATTAAATCCCCCTTAATATTATATTCAAATTATCTATGTAAAAGTCGGTTTTGTTAAAATTCTTGTAACAGTTCAGCCGTGTCTTTTATTTTCGGATTTTTGCATATTTATATGCATAAAATCTGAAAATACGAATTATTTGGCTGAACTGCAGCAAATGAAATAATTTAAGCTACAAACCGATTATACCACACCGCTCTCAAAAGTGCAATAATAATTTCAGTGGCAATTCAATTCTTTTCAAGACCCGCATAGGCAATTGACAATCAAAACAAACTGACCTATAATAATTATAAAAACAGAAGGATTTTATAGTAACCTTCAGAATGTTTTAAGCAGCCTGTGATATATTTAAAGAAAAGTCTGATATAAAAGGAGATGACAATATGAAGGTTTTAATTGCCGAAGATGACAGCCTGCTCTCTGCTGCGCTGTGCAAGATTATTCAGAATGACGGCTTTTTTACCGATGCGGTTTTTGACGGCGAAGCCGCTGTCTATTATGCCCTTAATTCTGCCTATGATTTAATTATACTTGACATTATGATGCCTAAGCTTGACGGTATGGAGGTTATAAACCAAATCAGAAAAAAAGGCGTAAGCACTCCCGTTCTTATTTTAACGGCTAAAAACACAATTAAGGATAAGGTCAGCGGTCTGAACATAGGTGCAGACGATTATATGACAAAGCCCTTTAACGCCGAAGAGCTTTCCGCAAGGGCAAACGCTCTCACAAGACGGAAGGACCGTATTATTTTAGATGAAATTAAATTCGGAGACGTAAGCTTAAATCTGACCAATGCGGCTATTTGCAAGGGCGACAACAGCGTTCAGCTGACCAAAAAGGAATTTGCGGTTATAAAACACCTGTTTTTAAACCCAAAAACAATTACCTCAAAAGAAAACATAATTATAAACGTGTGGGGTTCGGATTCTTCAACTACCGAAAACAACGTTGAGGCTTATATATCATTTATAAGAAAAAAGCTTAAATATTTAAATTCAAGCGTTAAAATAAGAAATATTCAAAGCTTGGGTTACAGATTGGAAGAAAGCTGATGATAAAAAGATTTCGCAGAAAATTTATAATTTGCAATTTGGTGCCTATAGGTCTTTTAATTTTTATAGTCCTTTCGGGCTTCTTTACCTATTCTTATAACACAAAGCTTGCGGATTTGGAAAACGCTATGATTCAGGTTTTAAAGCCTGCCGGCAGAAAACCCTCTTCCGACAGCACTTCACAGGGTGATAAGGCTCCGGATAAGCCTTCCGATAAAAATGATTCACAAAGTGACAGCGCGCCCAAAAAGCCCTCCGGCAATTCACAAAGTGATAAAGCTCCGAATAAGCCCTCTTCCGATGATTCGCAAAGCGATGATGTGCCTAAAAAGCAGTCCTCCGACAATTTGCAAAGCAGCACTGCCCCAAAAAAACAAAGCTCTCAAAGCCAAACCGTTGTTTCCACTTTTGAAGCCGAAAACGAGTCAAATACAGACGACAACGCCATAAATGTGTTTTTCTATAATGCCGATACGGAGCACGTCGCTGTTTTGTCAAGAACCCCTACATATTCAGAGGAGGATTTTCTTGAAATAGGAATTCAGATTTCACAGCTTGAATCGGGCTTCGGAAGGCTCTCACATCCGAAGGTCTATTATTATCTGAAACAGATAAATAATGAAAGCCAAATAGCCATAGCCAGCACAAGATATATAAGCTCAGGCTTAACACGCCTGTTTCTCAATTTGCTTTTCTTATACATAGTTATAATGGCTATATTTTATGTTATTTGCCGCTATGCCTCTATATTGGCAGTAAGACCCTTTGAAAAAGCTATGAAGTGGGAAAGAGATTTTACCTCAGGGCTGTCTCACGACCTTAAAACACCCCTTTCCGTAATTTTGGCAAACACAAGTATTTTAAAGCAGCAGCAAAACCTTAGCCCGGCTGAAGCCGAAAAATGGATTTCTTCAACGGAAACCGCAGCGCTACGTATGCAGGCTCTTATTAAACAGATGCTGACCCTTTCCGAAATAGATTATAAAGAAGAGAAGCCTGAGCTTAAAACCGTAAACCTTTCTCTTGCTGCGGAAAAGCTTGCTCTTGTGTCGGAATCTCTTGCATATGAAAAAAGCATTGACTTTTCAAGCAATATACAAGCCGAGGTATGGGCTAAAGCAAACGAGGAATATGCGGATAGAATTTTTGCCGCTCTTATTGACAACGCCCTTAAATATGAGCCTGAGGGAGGAACAATAAACATTTCTCTTTTCTCTTCAAAGGACAAGGCTTTTTTTAAGGTCAACAACAAAACAACCTTGATCTCGCCCGACGACCTGCCCCATATTTTTGAACGGTTCTATCGTGCGGATAAAGCCAGAAGCGAAAATAACAGCTTCGGCTTAGGGCTTTCAATAGCCGAAAGGCTGGCGACTCTGACAGATGCTAAAATTACCGCCGAAAGCAATGCCGATGAAGGCACAACCTTTACAGTTACATTTAAACACTTGGTAAAAAACAGCCCCCAATAAAGAAGCAAAAGAGACTGTCTGTTCACTCCGGCAGTCTCTTTTGCTGATGTTGTTTTTTGTACTACTCTTATTTTCCGAACGGATCACTTTCCGCTGCTGCCAAGTCTCCCCTCTCCCCTTTCGGAGGGTATCTTCAAAAGCTCTTCAAGAGAAATTTCCTTTCTTTCAAGCTCATTATGAACGCAGTGGATAACCCCCTGAAAAAGCGCTTTTTCGTAGGGATAAATCACAAAGCATTTTTCTATAAGCTCCTTAACCGAGGGCTGAAGCTCATCAAGCTTAAGCTTTGAGATAATAAGGGGCTTTTTGTTTGTGTTTGTGGTTGCCAAAAACCATTCGCCCCGATAGCTTGAGTCTATAACTCCGGCGGAATATTTTATGCCCTTGCTGCCGCTTGAGCCTCTTTCTTCTACTTGAATATAATAATTTTCGGGTATGGCGGAGCAGATTCCCGTAGGCACAAGAACAGTTTCACCCGGCTGAATAAGCAGATAATCCTCATCAAAGCAGGGGTAAATATCAAGCCCTGCGTCCCATATTTTTTTATCGGGAATTTTCGCCCCGTCTCTCATTTTCGCAAAGTAAATTTCCATAAATCCTCCTAAAGTCTAATCGCAGTAAAGCACTGCCGAACCGTTTTCAAGGCTCTTTTTAACATCTATAACTCTTTGGTTTGAAGACCCTCTCCATTTAAGGTTGTTGTCCTTAAGCTCACTAATAAACCTTCCGTCGACCAAAATATCGACATATTTAATAAGGGGCAAATCCTTTATTTCCTCCCACAAATATCCGGTATAAAGCCAAATATTTTTTTGGGGAAATCTTTCCTTGACCTCTTTTAAAAGCTCTGTCACGTCCTGTCTGTTGTTAAAAAACAGAGGGTCGCCGCCGCTTAGGGTTAAGCCCGAAATATAGTCCTTTTCAAGCTGTGAGAAAATCTCCGCTTTGGCTTCTTCGTCAAAAACAAGTCCGCTTTTTTCGTCCCAGGTGATTTGGTTATGACAGCCATGACAGCGGTGGGAACAGCCCGACACCCACAAAACAACCCTTAAGCCGCTGCCGTTTTTCATATCGTCGTGTGTAATATTATGATACTTCATAGCTACATACTCTTTCTTTCGGCAATTTCAGCCATTTTAGCGGAGTTGAGCCTTGTGTCGCCGTGAACTCTCGAATAGCTTAAATAGCCGTTCATTCTGTCGATTTTGGTTAAATTTCTGCTTCCGCATTTCGGGCAGACATCCATTTCAAGCTCCTGATGTCCGCAGTCGTCGCAGTAGGCAAGTGACAGGTTTACCCCCTCGTAAAAGCCCATTTTCATTGCGCGTCTTATAAGGGTAACAACGGCTTCTTTGTTGTAGTTTATGGGGTATTTAACGTATTGAATTTTGCCCCCGTTGCAGAGATTCCAAAATCTTTTTTCCAAATCCTGCTTTTCGATAGGGGTTATATCCTCGGTGACGTGACAGTGGAAGGAATTGCTGACGTAGGGTCTGTCGGAAACATTGGGGATAATTCCGTAAAGCTTTCTGAACTGCTCCACCTGTAAGCCGCAGAGACTTTCAGCCGGCGTTCCGTAAATTGCGTAGTTTATATCGTCCTCTTCTTTAAACCCGTCCACCTTTTTATTTATGTATTCCAAAACCTCAAGGGCAAAGGCTCCGTCCTGAACCAGCGATTTTCTGTTGTAAAGCTGCTGAAGCTCATTAAGGGCTGTTATGCCGAATGAGATAGTACAGGGCTTAAGAATAGACTTAATTTTGTCTGTGGGCTTAAGATGACCGCCGTAAAATCCCCCTTCACAGTAAGCAACGGGGTTTGTGGAAGCCTTCATTTCACCCACATATTCAATAGTCTTTTTATGAAGATTTCTTATCATTTCGAGATAGTGGTCGAGAACAGTGTAGAAGTCCTTGCTTTCCTTCTGAGCCTTTGCGTAAATCATAGGCAGATGAAGAGAAATTGCCCCTAAGTTAAATCTGCCCACCACAACGGGCTTGTCATTTTCGTCCGCAGGCTTTCTGCCCCCTCTTTCAAACCAAAGGGAAAGAAAGGCTCTGCAGCCCATAGGACTTATTACAACGCCGTATTTTTGATAGGCTTCCGCAACGTAGGAGTCGCCGGAAAGTGAAAGCCAGTCGGGGTACATTGTTTTCATGGAGCATTCAACCCCCACATCAAAAACGTCCTCAAGCTCTCCGCCCTTTCCGTGAAGCTTTTCATCATATAAAAACACAATTTTAGGGAAAAGAACGGGCTTTCTGTTGCCGGGCTTACCCTGACCCTTCATATGAACCTCAAGAGCAGTCTTAGCCGCCATTTTTTCAAAGGGCTTTGTACCTAAGCCCAGAGTTATTGTAATAAAGGGGTAGTCTCCACGGCTTGAACCCACAGAATTAAGCTTATATTCAAGCCCCTGAAAGCCCTGTTCGCACTCTCTTTTAAGCTTTTTATAGGCTTCTTTATCGATTATTTTCATATCATTTTCGTCGGGCTCGCCCTTAACCTGTCTGTAAAAGTCAATAAGTCTCTGTTTGTGGATATTATAAGACTTTTGGGCATAAGGCTCTAAAATTTTGTCTATTTCCGGAACGGTAAAGCCGCCGTACTGCTGAGAAGCCGTCGAAAGCACAACGTCCCCTATAACGTCAAAGGCTACGTCAAGGGTTTTAGGCTCGTTATACCACAAATTGCCCATTTCGAAGCCGCCGCTTAAAACCTCTGTCATATTAAAAAGACAGCAGTTCATTGTGTCACGTCTGCTTGACATATCGTGAATATAAATATAGCCGTCCTTAATTGCCTGAAGCTCTTCAGTGGTCAAAAAGAATTTTTTGTAAAGCTCCTTGTTTAAGTGGTTGTAAATAAGGCTTCTCTTTGTGGCTACAAGGGCTGAGTCGGTATTGGAGTTTTCTTTATCGCCTATATACATAACCGACTGGGCTTTTCTGTAAACCTTGTCAAGCATATGCACAAAGTCTTTTTTATAGTTTCTATAGTCCTTATAGCTTTTTGCAACTCTGGGTTCAATCTCCTCCAATGCGCTTTCAACCAAATAGTGCATTGTCTGAATAGGTATTTCTTCAAGGAGATTTGCCTGAATTTTGTCCTCCACAAAGGAACATATGGCTTCAAGCTCATATGCCTTAAATTTATACATTACCCTGTCCGCCGACTTGCTTACGGCGGTAATAATTTTCTGTCTGTCAAATTCTTCAAGGGTTCCGTCCTTTTTTATAATATAAGCCATTTTACGTCCCTCCTTTTCTAAAAGTGTTTTTTGAGTTTATCTGTTGTCAACCTTTTCGGGGTATAAATCGTGGTTTAATAGCCTGTTTTCGGCGGCTTTCTCCCACCTTGTGCCTACCCTGCCGCAGTTGCAGTAGGGGTCGATCGAAATGCCCCCTCTGGGGGTAAATTTTCCCCATACCTCAATATATTTGGGATCCATAAGCTTTATAAGATCGTTCATAATCGTGTTTACACAGTCCTCGTGAAAACCGCCGTGGTTTCTGAAGCTGAACAAATAAAGCTTAAGAGACTTGCTCTCAACCATTTTAACGTCGGGAACATAGGATATATAAATCGTTGCAAAGTCAGGCTGACCTGTTATGGGGCAGAGACTTGTAAATTCGGGACAGTTAAACTTTACGAAATAGTCTCTGTCCTGATGCTTGTTTATAAAGGTTTCCAAAACCTCAGGGGCGTAGTTGTCGGGATATTTTTGAACCTTGCTTCCCAAAAGGGAAAGCCCCTCGTTTTTTCTTTCGCTGTTTTCCATATTAATCTCTCCTCGTAAATCTTTTCCTGTTATAATTCTACCATAAATATAAAAAACTTCAATAGAAAAATTAAAAATGGCAGTTAACCCCATAAGGCTCACCTTCAGGGGGGGAGTTTTCGGCGGCAAAGCCGCCAATCGCAAAAAGTTGGAGACTTTTTGCGAAAAAGGAGCAGCTCAGGAGCAGAGTCTTGCTTTCGAAGCGAAGCTACGGAAGCAAACGAGCGTATGCAGCTGCGACGTCAGCCCCAGACGGCTTTACAAATAGCCACGCTTGCCACAATTCCGGCGAAATTTGCTATAAGCGCTCCTACAAGGGTATAGCGTGTTTTTGTTATTTTAACGGACATAAAATAAATGCTCATAGTGTAAAAAACCGTTTCGGTACAGCTCATCATAACGGAAACAAGCCGCCCTATGTAGCTGTCAGGTCCGTATTGTTTGAAGAGGTCAAGCAAAATCCCCATTGAAGCGGAGGAGGACACAAGCCGCATAAACGTCAGGGGAACAAGCTCCGAAGGGTAGTGTATTAAAGACGTGAAGGGCTCTAAAATCCGGGCCAAAAGGTCTAAGGCTCCCGAAGCCCTTAAAATCCCCACTGCCATCATAAGCCCTATAAGTGTGGGCATAATGTCAAGGGCGCACTTCATCCCTTCAACAGCCCCTTCTATAAAGGCGTCGTAAACCTTGACCCCGTGGGCTATTCCGTGAGAAATTATTGCCACGAAAACAACAGGCAACATAAGATTTGAAATAACAATTAATATCTGCATTTTCTTTTTCCCACCTCAATCAGCTTTATAACAACAATTCCCACAACCGTAGACACAAGGGTGGCAAACAGCCCCGGACCTATAATTTCAGAGGGGTTAGCCGAGCCTGCCTGCGCCCTGTAGGCTATTATATTCACCGAAACAAGCTGAAGAGAGCTCATATTAAACACCATAAACATACACATAGCCCGGCTTGCTCTTTCCTTATGGGGATTTAATTTCTGCATTTCCTTCATAGCCAAAAGCCCTGCCGGAGTAGCCGCCCACCCAAGCCCCAAAACATTGGCTATTACATTGGTCGCTATATGCTTCATTGCCTTGTGATTCGGAGGTATATCGGGGAAGAGAAACCTCAAAAAGGGCTTAAGCTTCTCCGAAAGGCTGTCAATAAGCCCCGACTTCTCCCCTATTTTCATAAGCCCCGTCCACATAGACAAAACCCCAGTCATTACTATAACCACATTTACGGCTTCCTTCGAAGATTCAATTGCGCCGTTTGTCACCGCTTCCATATTGCCCAAAAAAGCAGCCGCCAATATGCCTAAAAAAATCATTCCTGCCCATAAACCGTTAAGCAAAGCCCGTCACATCCAAGCCTTTTTTTTAATTATATTAAAAAAGTCATAATATAAGAACCCAAAAACGCCGCAGTTTTTGGCAATAATTGCCAAAATGATTAATTTTACTTTAAATTTTCCTTAAAACTGTTGACAAAATATGGAAACCATAGTAAAATAACCTCAGAAAACAAAAATCCGTGCAGAAGGCTTATCATTATTGCATTGATTTGTTTTTTCGATGATTACATAATTGCCTTTTGGGAAAACATATTAATTATAAAGGAGAGATTTATATATGAAGCCGACAGGTATTGTAAGAGACATTGACGAATTGGGAAGAATTGTCCTTCCGAAGGAGCTGAGAAAGCAGTTCGGACTTGCTGCAAAAACCCCTATGGAAATTTTTACAAGCGAGGACACTATTATTTTAAGAAAGTATGAACCCGGAGACATATTCACAGGGGAAATGAACGACCTTGTGGATTTTCAGGGCAAAAAGGTTTCAAAATCAAACATTATTAAGCTCTGCGAAGCCGCAGGAATTAAAATTGCCGAATAAGGAGATGTTAATCTGTGAAAGAAGAAAGAATGTTTATTCTTAATATGTTAAATGACGGCAAAATCACCTCTGATGATGCCTGTAAGCTTTTGGCTGCTCTTAAAACCTCCGACGGAAAGTCATCCTCATCGTCTGAAATCGGCGATAAGGTTGAAAAGTATGCCAAGGACATTAAAGCCAAGGTTTCCAAAATGGCTAAGGATGCCGAGCCTACTGTTAAAAAGTATGCCGGGGCAGTCAGCGATAAAATCGATGACATTAGAGAAAGCTTTAAAACAAAAAAAGCCGCTTCGGCTTCCGATGACGAAATTATTATAATTGACGAAGAAGAGGATGCCGCAAGAGAAGAAGCTTCTGAAAACACCTCCGGCGAAGCCTGAGAAAAAAAGGGGATTAAAAAATGAATGACGATTTTTATGATGAAGAATTAGAGCTTTCGGAAGAAGAAACCGCCGAAAACGAAGGCGGAAGCTCACCGAACAAAAAAAACAGGTTTATAAAAGAAGCTATAAGCTGGGCTAAGACTATAATTGCAGCCTTTATTTTTGCTTTTATAATAACCACATTTATTATAGTAAACGCAGTAGTTCCCTCAGGGTCTATGAAAAACACAATTAACGAAGGCGACCGCCTTATAGCAAACCGTCTCGCTTATACCTTCAGCGACCCGGAGCGCTTCGACATAGTTGTATTTAAGTTTCCCGATGACGAAAGCGTTTATTATATAAAGAGAATTATAGGTCTGCCCGGTGAAACGGTTGAAATAAAGGACGGAAAGGTTTATATAGACGGTTCCGAAGAACCTCTTGACGATTCCTTTATTTTAGAGCCTATGATTCCCGAGGAGGACGCAGTTTTCGAGGTTCCCGAAGGGTGCTACTTTATGCTTGGGGATAACCGCAACAACTCCGCCGACTCAAGACGCTGGAACAACAAATACGTAGAAAAAAGCAAAATTTTGGGAAAGGCTGTTTTTAAATATTATCCCAATTTTGAGCTTTTAACTGATAAATAAAAACAATTTAAACTTAGGAGAGCGATTAAAAATGAAACAGATTGACAAAAACACAATTATAGCTGATATTTTGAAAATTGACAGAGGGGCTGTTCCCATTCTTATGATGAGCGGAATGCACTGCATCGGCTGCCCGGCTTCTCAGGGTGAAACCCTTGAAGAGGCTTGCCTTGTTCACGGAATTGAACCCGACCCCGTTGTTGAACAGCTCAACTCATATTTTGCTACATTAGGATAAAATCAAAACCCATGAATTTAAGAATACAGTTTGCCTTCATAATGATAGCCATATACGGCGCTAACTGTTTGAAACCGCAGTTTTTCCAAGACGGCACATTAAAAGAGCTTTCTCTGTGTGCCGTTATTGTTTATGCGGCAATTAACGTCATTTGGTTCATTCTTGACGGCTTAATAAAAAAATTGGGCTTCGGCGGTCTTATAACCGTTGAAAAGCGTAAGGAAATTAAAACAGGCAGAGAATTCGGAATGGATATAGTCCGCATAATAGCAATTTTGTTTGTTCCCTTTATACATTTTTTCGGAGATACCGAGTATTATTCGGCTCCCATAGAGGGTCAGGCTATGCTTTATGCAACGGCTCTTCGGTGGCTTGTTCTTACTGCGGTACCTCTGTTTATGATAATAACAGGCTATTTTAAGATTAACAAGGACGTAAACTTTGACCACTATAAGGCAATTTTTCCCGTTCTTTTAACTCACATAGTCTGCTGTACAACAAGACTTTTTACCGATTATCACATTCATGAAATCGAACTGACAAAGGAATATGTTTTGGATAAGCTTGTATATTTCAACTACGGCTGGTATGTTAAGCTTTACATAGGTCTGCTGCTTATAATTCCCTTTCTCAATAAGCTGTGGCACGGGCTTGAAACACGGGCAAAAAAGGAAACTCTTATTTTAACTCTTGTTTTCCTGACAGCTATGGGGCCTCTCATCTACGACGTGGTTCCCTCAACGTGGCTTATTCTCTATGTTACGGGCTATTATTTTATAGGGGCTTATATTAAGGAATATAAAGTACATATAAACCCGGTTCTTAATGCTGCCCTGATTGCCGCGGTTATTTTTTCAGCTGCTTATGCTACATACATCCACTGCGGCGGTGACGTTTTCGACTGGTCTTATTTGGGCTACGCTTCAAACTCCGGCTATTCCTCACTGCCTGCCTTTATGGCGGCAACTCTTATAACAATTCTTTTCTGCGACTTAAAATGTCCTGTTAAAATTATAAGACTTGCGGCAAAGGCTGTATCTGTGCTTTCTTTGGAAATGTACCTTTTCAGCCAAATGTTCGATATGATAATCTATAAGCCCTATCAGCAGGCAGGCTATGTCTTTACGGACTATCTGCCCATAGCAAGAGAGCTTTTGTGTAAAATAATTTTTTACGCCTTTATAGTCTCAGTTATAAAAAAAGTGATTTTTTCGGCATTTGCCCATATATTCAAATCAATGGAGAAGTAAAAAAAGAGCCGTCCGGTTTCCCCTTGAGGGGATGTGACAGCCACATTGATTTTTGAAAAAATCAGTGTGGCTGCCGGAGAGGTGCAAAACACAAAAAAGACGCTCGCAGGCGTCTTTTTTATATGGAAATATTTATTAGTTTTATTCAGTGCCGTTTAAATCACTTAATATAATTTCACGCTGTCTTTGAGTTGAAGCCGCATACTCAGCCAAAGCTTCATCAACGGTTTTGCCTTCAATAACAATATCAGAAAGAAGCTGGTTTTTAGCCACTTCAACATCCGGCAGCTGATCCGCAATTGTTGAGTTTAAAACAGGCAGCTCATACAAAATAGAGTTTTCATCGAAAATCTCCATAGAAATTGTTATACGCTCGTCAACGTCAAAGGGGTCATAGCAGTCTGTAATGGCAAGGTTTGCGTCATAAAAGCTCTTATCCAAAATGCTTGTGGGGTCTGAAAGTGAAGGCAGCATTTCAGCCTTAACAATGTTTCCGTCGCTGTCACGCTCCAAAACCTTATAGTGAACGTCCTCAACACCTCTTGAGAAAAGAAGCTCGCCCTCGTCGCCGTCATGCATATACATAAGGAAATATTCAAAAACCTCTTCGGGGTGTTCGCAATAGTTTGTTATGGCTTCCGCTGTAGCCGGACGCTCAATATAATATGCCTTTTCCTTATCGAAGGAAGCAAGAGGAATAAGCTCCGCCGTTTCGTCTTTCATTTTAAGGTTCTTGTCAAGGGTTTTATACCATGTGCCTGCCCAGTAGTTAAAGCAGCCTACAACACCGGCGTAAAACTTGTCACGGCAGGTTGATGTCTTGTTTGAAATAGAACCGGGGTCAATAAGCCCGTCTTTCCATGCGTCCTGTATTCTGTGAAGAGCCGCTTCCATTTCAGGCTCCAAAACGCCGTCAACATATTCGCCCTTTTCTTCATCATAATGAATGTCGGGGCGTGCGTCCTGATAAAATTCTCTCAGATAAATTTCATAGGGAGACTCAGAGTTTATTAAGCCTGCAACGGTTAAGGGATAAATCGTCTTTCCCTCATATTTTTCCTTAAAGCTTACACCTTTTGAGTCTGTTTCTTCACAGCTGCCTATTTCCTTAAAGGCTTTAAGCATATTGTAGAACTCTTCATAGCTTTCGGGTTCGTCAATGCCCAAAGCGTCCATCCAGTCCTTACGCACATATGTAATTGTTCCGTTTCCTCTCTGCTCAGGGAAGCCGTAAAGCCTGTTTTCGCCGTATTCGGAGTCATATCTCAGACTGTCTACAAACCTTTCGTCTACAATGCCCTGTGCCTTAAGGTCAGAGTTTTCCCATGCGTCGGTCATATCCCAAAGAATACCCTCCGAGGCATAGGCAGGGTAGTATGTAGAGCCCAACTCGATTACGTCCGCCGGGTCTTCGGCAGCAAAGGTTATACTGACCTTTTCATAATACTGGTTATGCTCCGGCTGTTCGATTTCAAGCTTTATGCCCGTATTTTTTTCGTACTCGTCGCAAAGATCCTGCTGACCGTCCTCCGGTCTTATAATAGTTGTTACCATAAATGTAATTTTTTCGGGCTTGCCCTCGGCATTAAGGGCTACGTGTTCCCTTTCACTTCCGCAGGCAGAAAGAGCCGCGCCGGCGGAAACAATTAAGCAGGCGGCCAAAGCCCTGTTTAAAAAATATTTTTTCATAAAATTCTCCTTTTCTTATTATAAAAGAGTTTCCCTAAAGAAATTTTAACCGTTCACCACATCCTCAAATAAAGTTTAACAAATATGAAAGTATTTTGCAAGTGCTTCAGCTTATTTTTTCGTTATTATTTGTCCGTACCCTTTGATTGTCGGACTAAACTTTTTCGTAAATATTATAAAAAAAAACTTGCATTTGCCTAAATTGTCTGATATAATGTTAAAAGTGATTTCACATTGTGTTAGGAGGTGTTCAAAATGGCAAAGTGTGATATTTGTGAAAAGAAAATCAGCAACGGCAGAAGAATAAGCATCAGCCGTAGTCAGGTTTCAAGAAGAGCTAAGAGAAGCTGGAAGCCCAATGTTAAGAAAATCAAGATTAACGATAACGGCACCATCAAGTCTATCCACATTTGTATGAGATGTCTGCGTTCAAATAAGGTTACCCGTGCTCTTTAATACAAAATCTAAATATTATTATAACAAACTCCCTTTTATTGCCGCTGCAGCAAAATAAAAGAGAGTTTTTATTTTTTTGTGATTAATGAGGGAACTTCTAACAGCAGAATAAGCCTAAAACAAGAGCGGTATGGAGAACAAAAATCCTCATACCGCTTTTATTAATGTTTATTGGTCTGTTTTTCAATCCGCCCTGTTAAGGCTGCGGCTAGAAGCCGCTGAAGCCTTTAAGGCTTACGCTGTTTAGGCGTGATGGGTGCCGGGGCGGTGCATATTAACCTGTGAAATACCCGTATCGTCGCAGGTCTTGATTACCTCTTTATTGGTGGTTGCTTTAAGGAGCTTTTCATAGTCACGCTTAAGCTCAGTTAAGGGTCTTGCCTTGCCCGGGCCGTTTATACAGCCGCCGTCGCAGACCATACCTTCCATAATATCCCCTTGGAAGCGGTTCACCTTCATAAGCATAAGGTTCTTCTTACATTCCTCAACGCCGTTGCAAAGGACTGCTACAGGGGGCTTTTCGCCCTTTTCTTCGCATACCTTAACAACTGCCGCCGCTACACCGCCGCTTTTGGCGAAAGCCTTGCCGTAATATGAAGCGACCTCGTTTTCGGGTTCGTATTTGGAAAAGTCGATTTCCTTGGTATAAATCATAGCCCCCAGCTCTTCAAAGGTGAGACAATAGTCTATTTCAGAGCCGTAACGGCTTCTTACCTCGTTTTTCTTGGCTATACAGGGACCTACGAAAACGACCTTGGCATCGGGATAAAGGTTTTTAATGTGTCTTGCTGTGCCAACCATAGGCGAAACAGTGGTTGAAACATTATCCTTAAGCGTGGGGTAGTGTCTGTCGATAAGGTTGAAAAATGCGGGACAGCATGACGTAGTTGTTTTCTTGCCTTCCTTAACTCTTTCCAAAACCTCTTCCGCTTCTCTGTAGGCAGTTATGTCTCCGCCCAAAGATACCTCGAAGCAGTCGTCAAAGCCCAGATCCTTAATTCCGGCTTTAAGGCTCTTTACCGAATAGGGACCGTACTGACCCTCAACAGAGGGAGCAACCATAGCTATAATTTTAACCTCGGGGTCGAGAATTTCCGCAATTACGGTAGCAATCTGGGAAACGTCGGCTATAGCCCCGAAAGGACAGGCGGCAACGCACCTTCCGCAGTTAATACATTTTTCTTCGTTTATAACCGCAAGATTGCTTGTTTCCGCAATTTCAATAGCCGAAACAGGACAGCTTTTCTTACAAGGTCTTTCAGTATCAACAATTGCATTATAGGGGCAGGCCTTCATACAAGCGCCGCATTCCTTACATTTTGAGCTGTCTATGTATGCTCCGTGAGGAGTTTTGGTAATAGCTCCGAAACGGCACGCCTTAACGCACCTTTGGGCAAGACAGCTGTGGCAGTTGTTTGTTACCGTAAATCTCTCGATAGGACAGCCCTCACAGGCTGGGGGAATAACATAAACTATCTGATAAGGGTCTTTGTTTACATAGGTTTCGTCAATAGGCAGTCTGCCCATAGCAAGCCTTACTCTGTCGGCAAAAATCGCCCTTTCTTTATAAACGCAGCACCTGAAAACAGGGTTAAGCCTGTTTGTCAGCTCAAAAGGAATAGACTCATAATGGCTGAGTATAGTTCCCTCATAAGAATATTTAGCAACTTTAATCAAAATAGCCTTCTTAATTTCGCTTATATCGGTTACATCGTTTAAAATTCCTATATCCTTCAAAATTTTCACTTCCTCCCAAAAAATTTCCTTTAATTCCGTTAATCTGTTTAAACCTGTTTTAATCTTACTATAAGAGCCGCCGTTTGTCAACGGTTCGGCTGCCTAAAAAATGCTAACTTTTTTCATAGCGGCATAAATCAGTTGTCCTTCACCTTCAAAAGGCTTGCCAGCTCAGCCATAAATGAGTCTATGTCTTTAAACTGCTTATAAACCGAGGCAAACCTGACATAAGCCACCTCGTCGGTGTCTTTAAGCCTTTCCATAACAAGTCTGCCTATTTCGTCCGAGTGAACCTCTTTTCCGGAGGTGTTATAAATTACGGTTTCGATTTCCTTAACCATATTTTCCATTTGTTCCATAGATACGGGGCGTTTGTTGCAGGCTCTCTGAATACCGCTTAAAATTTTGTTTCGGTCAAAGGTTTCTCTTGTGTTGTCGCTTTTAATTACCACAACGGGGATAATATCCACCCTTTCATAGGTAGTAAACTTCTCACCGCATTTTTCGCACTGGCGGCGGCGTCTTATAGCCGTAGCCTCGTCTAAAGTCCTGGTATCAAGCACCTTTGATTCGGTGCATCCGCAAAAGGGACATTTCATAAAAACACACCTCTTTTTATATATTATTCTTTACAAGCTTTTTACAGGTTTTCAATTACTTCCCATAATTCTTCCCTGCCCTGTTTTGAGACTGAAGAAAAGGGAATAAGAACCTCTCCCTCCTTAAGCCCCAAAGAGCTTTTCAGCATTTTAACATGTGAGGGCAGACGGTTTCTTGTTACCTTGTCGCACTTTGTGGCGGCAATAATTATTTTATAGCCGTAATGACGGAGATAATCAAGCATCATAACGTCGTTTTTCCCTGCTTCGTGCCTAATATCCACCAAAAGAATAATTGCCTTAAGCTCTTCTCTGTTAAGCAGATATTCATCGGTCATTCTTCCCCATTTTTCAATTTCCGTTTTGGACGCCTTTGCATAGCCGTAGCCCGGCAGATCCACAAAATAAAGCTTGTCCTCAACTGAATAAAAATTAATGGTTCGGGTTTTTCCCGGGCTTGAGCCTGTTCTCGCCAAAGCCTTTCTGCCTAACATTGTGTTTATAAGGCTTGATTTCCCTACGTTTGACTTGCCGGCAAAGGCTATCTCCGTAAGACCGTCATCGGGGTACTGACTTTTTTTAACGGCTGTTTTTGCAATATAAGCATTGTTTATTATCATAAAAATTAACTCCTAACAACGGGTTTTTCCGTAATCACCTGAGAAAGAGGCGGTTTAACAACATTTATGCCTTCGTCGGCTTTCGGTGCTTCTTCAGGTCTTTTAGTCCTTTCGGAGGGCATAAGAGCCGCTTCCAAAACCTCCGATACATCTTTCGCAGATATAAAAATCATATCCTTTTTGGCGTAATCCGGCAGCTCTTCAAGGTCGGTTTTGTTGTCCTCAGGCAAAATCACCGTTTTAACTCCGGCTCTTTTGGCAGCCAAAACCTTCTCCTTAAGACCGCCTATGGGCAAGACGTTGCCCCTTATGTCTACTTCCCCTGTCATAGCCACTCTCCGCTTAACCTTTCTGCCTGTTAGGGCAGAAACCATAGCTGTGGTCATTGTTACACCGGCTGAAGGCCCGTCCTTGGGGACCGCCCCCTCCGGAATGTGAATATGTATATCCGTTTCCTCAAAGTCAAGGAAAAACCCTAATTTCTCGGCATTTGCCCTTATGTAGCTGTAAGCCGCATAAGCCGACTCTTCCATAACCTTTCCTACGTTTCCCGTAAGCTTAAGGTTTCCCTTGCCCTTAAATGTGTTGACCTCGATTTTAAGGGTTGTTCCTCCCAGCTGCGTCCACGCAAGCCCTGTTACCTCTCCCACAGTGCCGCTGTTTTCGACAGTTTCCTGTTTGAACTTTCTCTGACCCAAATATTCAACAAGCTTTTCGGGAGTAACGTCGATTTCTTCTGTTTTCTCATCAGTCATAAGCTCTTTTAGAGCTTTTCTGCAAATGCTTCCTATATTTCTTTCAAGATTTCTGACACCGGCTTCACGGGTATAGCCCGAAATAATTTCCTTTATGATCGAAGGCTTAATTTTAACCTGTTTTTTCGTAAGTCCGTGAAAATCAAGCTGCTTTTTAACCAAATATTTAAGGGCTATTTTAAGCTTTTCCTCTTCGGTGTAGCTTGAAAGCGTGATTATTTCCATTCTGTCCTTAAGTGCCGGGGGAATTGTGTCCGCAGTGTTGGCAGTGCAGATAAAGAACACCTTCGAAATGTCAAAGGGCAGCTCAAGATAGTTGTCTCTGAAGGAAAAATTCTGCTCTCCGTCCAAAACCTCTAAAAGTGCCGAAGCCGGGTCGCCCTTATAGTCCTTTCCCACCTTGTCGATTTCGTCCATAAGTATAAGGGGGTTGGCAGTTTCGGCGGTTTTAATTGCGGTAATAATTCTGCCGGGCATTGCCCCTACATATGTCTTTCTGTGGCCTCGAAGCTCCGCCTCGTCGTGAAGTCCGCCCAAAGACATTCTGACGTATTTTCTGCCTAAGGCTCTTGCCACCGACTGTGCAACAGATGTTTTTCCCACACCGGGAGGACCAACCAGACACAAAACAGGTGCTTTCGAATTGTCGCAGGATAGCTTCAGCGCCAAAAATTCTATAATACGCTCTTTTACGTCCTCTAAGCCGTAGTGATCCTTTTCCAAAACAGCAGCCGCCTTTTTAAGGCTTGTGTTGTCCTCGGAATAAACTCCCCATGGCAGAGACAGAACAAGCTCTATATAGTCTCTGCTTAATGTGCTTTCCGGAGACATAGGCGGCATTTTCTTAAGCCTTAAAAATTCCTTTTCAAGCCTGTTATAGACCTCTTCAAAGGGCTTAAGCCTTTCGGCTCTCTTTTTATAGCCCTCGATTTCTCCGTCAATTCCGTCCTCGTCCTTAAGCTCCTCGGTTATAACCTTAAGCTGTTCTCTCAATATATTTTCTTTTTGAACCTTTTCAAAATTCTGTCTGACCTTGTCATCGATTTCCTTCTTTACCTTAAGAACTATACTTTCAGACCTGAAAAGCTTCAAAAGCTCATAGGCTCTTGCCTTAACGGGAATTGTCTCCAAAATTTTCTGCTTGTCCTCAAGCTTAAATTCAATTCTCGCAGCCATTACGTTTATAATAAGCCCCAAGGAATTGACCTTCATAAGCTCATCTGAAAATTCTCTTGTAAACTTCCCCGACGTTACGCAGTATTCTTCAAAGTCTTCTCTGACCAGGTCTCCTACTGCCTTTTTTTCCGCCTCATCGGCAAAATCGTCGATACTGTCTACAAGGGTAATACACTCACCTGTTATATAAGGCTTTTCCTGAACAAATCTCATAAGCCTTACTCTTTTTGTACATCTGACCAAAGCCCTGTCAATACCGGGAGCCGCCTTAAAAACCTGTCTTATTGTGCCTATTACACCTACGTCAAAGAGGTCGCTTTTTTCAACTTCCTCTTTCGAGTGATCCTTTTGGGCTATAAGCAAAATTTCCTTGCTGCCCTGATTTGCGGCGTTAAGAGCCGCAAGGGAGCCTTCTCTTTTTATGTCAAACAAAAGCTCCACACCGGGAAAAGCCTCAATCCCCCTTAAGGGTATCAAGGGCAAAACTATATTTTCTTTAATCATATATATCACCTAACTTTATTTTAAGGAAACGATGATTAGTTCGCCGAAGCAGATTTGCCTAAGATTTTTTCGAGTGCAATGAAGGCATTTGAAGGCGTAGTCGGAGTCCTACGTCGAAAATGCGTGAAGAAGCAATCGGAAAAATCGGAGGTGAAGATGCGAAGAGCTAATTAATCAGCGATTCCTTAGGCATAGTATATATATTATGATAACAAACTTTCGGTTATTTTTCAAGAAATTTTCCTAAAAAATATATGGTATTTCAAATAAAAGAAACCCCGAAGGCAAACACCCTCGGGGTAAAGATTTAAAAATTATTTTTTGCTGTTCTGATTTTTAATTGTTGTGAAGCTTTCTATAGCAAGAATTATTGCAAGAACAACCAAAAGAATTGCAAGAACCGCTCTGATAAGAGCCCAAATATCAAAGGCTGTCATAAGAGAAGAGCAGTTTGTAAAGATTGACATAACAAGTGAGGATATAGTAACAATCAGCATAAATACCATAGGTATGTAGAGCATTTTGTTGTTCTTGCCAACTTTTCCGAGCCATGTGGCAACAGCCAAAAGTGCAAGAGCAGCCAAAAGCTGGTTTGAAGCTCCGAAAAGAGCCCAAATCTTAGCGTAGCCCGTAAGACCTAAAGCAATGCCCAAAAATACGGAAATAAATGTAGCAACCAAGGGGTTGGCTGCGTAGTGTCTGAAGCCTGTTACGTCCTTATATGTTTCACCGTTGTCAAGCCAAAATTCCTGGAACATATATCTTGCAAGTCTTGCGGCTGTGTCAAGTGAAGTAAGACAGAAAACGGAAACCGCAAGAACCAGAAGTGAATAAGCTGTCTGATAAGAGTTTTCAAGTCCGGGGATTGTGCTTAACATTTTGGCAATACCGCCTGCAAAAACAGTTGTGGGAACAAAGCCTATGTCGCCGGCTTTAACGTCGTTCCAAACATAGCCGATTGCGCAAAGAGAAATTATTGCCAAAGCGCACTCAATAAGCATTCCGCCGTAGGCAATAGGCAAAGCGTGCTTTTCGTTGTCAAGCTGCTTTGAGGTTGTTCCGGAAGAAATAAGTGAGTGGAAGCCCGAAATAGCACCGCAGGCAATTGTTACGAACAACGCCGGGAAGAGATAGCCCAAGCCCGCCGAGCCGTGGAACTCCTCAACGGAGATAGTGTCCTTAAAGCCCGTAAATGCGGGAACATCGAGACTGGGGTGAGCGCCTACAATACCAACAATTGCCAAAATCATAAGAGCGTAAAGCAGGAACGAGCTTAAGTAGTCTCTGGGCTGAAGCAAAATCCAAACGGGAGTTACTGAAGCAATAAGAATATATATGCCTACAACGATCATCCATGTTGTGTAGCTTAAGTATATAAAATGGAACTTCATACCGATTGCAAGGCAAAGAATAATGCCGATTATACCCAAAACCGAGCCTATAACAATGTTTACGTTTCTGCGGTAAACAAAGTAGCCGAAAAGAATAGATATTAATATGAAGAGAATTGAAACTGTGGCTGTGGTTACGTTAGCGGAGCTGGCAGCTGTGTCAACAACGCCGTCAACAAATGTTGCACAGAATGTATTGGCAACAATTGAGCCGAAAGCCGCAATAACCAAAATAAGAGCAAGCCAAGAGAAAATAATGAAAAGTCTCTTTGCTCTCTTGCCTATTGTAGAGGCAATAACCTCGCCGATAGAAGCACCGCCGTGGCGAAGTGAAGCCACAAGTGCGCCGAAGTCATGAGCCGCACCTATAAAGATACCGCCGATAAGCACCCAAAGAATAACGGGCACCCAGCCGAAAACAGCCGCCTGAATAGGGCCGTTTATAGGGCCTGCACCGGCAATTGAAGAAAAGTGATGACCGAAAAGAACGGGGGCTTTCGCCGGAACGTAGTCCATACCGTCCTGCTTTGTGTGGGCAGGAGTTTCACGGCTGGGGTCAACGCCCCAAGTCTTGGCAAGCCATCTGCCGTAGAACAAATAACCCAAAACAAGGATTATAAGTCCTGCGACTAAAAGTACAACAGAATTCATAAAAGTTCCTCCTTAAAATATTTTGGAAATGTGTATTTTCATTTCCCTAATTCTTTTACAAATTTTGAACACTGCTTTGCGGCTCTGTTGAAAAACAGCTCCCCGTCCCCTGCTCTTACGGCAAAGGTTCGAAATTCAGACCACCCAAGCAGTGAAAATTTGTAGCTTTTATAATGCTTTGATTTTTTAAGAAGCTTCTTTGCCCCTTTTGTAAAATCATCGCAGACAAAAACCGCAGTTAAATAAGTATACATATGTCCCGGCTTGGGGTCGATTAGCTTCTCCCCTTCATTAAGAACATATTCTCTGCACCTGTCAAAACCTTCTTCATTAAGCTCCTTAACTGAAAACACAAATATATATTCGTGACAGTCCGCCTCCCAAAGCTTAGCCTTTTTAACAAGCACATATTTTGAATTTTTCATATGAAAGTCACAGCGGGCTTTAAGCCCGAGACTTTTCCCCTCTTCGGAAGGTACGTTTATATCAAAAAAGCCTTCATAGCTTTTTAAAATCTTTTCGGAAAGTTCTTCTCTGTTCATATAAAACCATTTCCCATGTTCATAATTTTTCACACTACATTCATTATTTTACACCTTTTTGTCTTTTTTTCAATCCCTTTTTAATAAATCAATCATAGTTATTTTACAATTTTCGCCGAGACAATATAGCTTTTGAGTTATAACCCTATTGTCTTAAGTTTTACGGCACATAAAAAAGGCTTCGCCGAAAAACGAAGCCTCATAAATTTTTTATGTACTGCTGATCTCAAATTATGTCACAGACTAAATCTGTAAGCCGAGCGGTAAGTAAATCGACAGCGTCGCAGACTTAAATCCGCAAGGCGAGCTTTGCCCGCCTGAGGACAGAAACTTTTCTGTGAATTTGATGCGAAGCATCAAATTTGCGGAAAACTTGATGGTTTCTACCTTAAACTATTTAAAAAAATGCGTAGCATTTTTTTAAGGCGAAGCCATTAGGGCTGCTTGCCGATGTAAGCAAGGATACCGCCGTCTACATAGAGAATGTGGCCGTTTACTGCGTTTGATGCGTCAGAAGCAAGGAAAACTGCAGGGCCTGCAAGCTCCTCGGGCTTAAGCCATCTTCCGGCAGGTGTTCTGCCTACGATGAAAGCGTCGAAAGGATGTCTTGAGCCGTCAGCCTGTCTCTCTCTCAAAGGAGCAGTCTGGGGAGTTTCGATATAGCCGGGGCCGATGCCGTTGCACTGAATGTTGTCAGCGCCGTATTCGGAACAGATATTTCTTGTAAGCATCTTAAGACCGCCCTTAGCAGCAGCATAAGCTGAAACTGTTTCACGGCCTAATTCTGACATCATTGAACAGATGTTAATAATCTTGCCGTGGCCCTTCTTCTGCATTGAAGGAATAACAGCCTTTGAAACGATAAAGGGAGCGTTAAGGTCAACATCTACTACCATACGGAAGTCGGCAGCCGACATTTCTGTCATAGGTATTCTTCTGATGATACCTGCGTTGTTTACGAGAATATCGATAACGCCTACTTCTTCTTCGATCTGCTTAACCATTGCCTGAACAGCCTCTTCGTCGCATACGTTGCAAACATAGCCGTGAGCGTCGATGCCTGCTTCTTTATAGTTAGCAAGTCCCTTGTCAACAAGCTCCTGCTTAATATCGTTGAAAACGATTGTAGCGCCGCAGGCAGCCATACCTGAAGCAATAGCAAAGCCTATTCCGTAAGAAGCTCCGGTAACGAGAGCAACCTTTCCCTTTAATGAAAAATCATCTAACTTCATATTCTTCCCTCCGTTTTAATTTAATAATCTCCGAAGATAATTAACCCTCGGTTCTTTCAAGTTAAATTATACAACATTACCCAAATCTTTTCAAGCCCTTTTGTGGAAAATGTTTTAAATTTTTCTGTAAAACGTTTTTTACGAGAAAAGTCATACGCAAAGTTCGTAACAAAGCTGAAAAAGTTCTGCAATCATTTTTGACATATTTTTTCATACTTTTATAAAATAATCTCTTTACAAAACTCAAAACATATGCTATGATATATAAGAGTGACACAATAATTTTTTTGACACTCTCGCAAAAATGCTGTACATTTTTGCGAATGGTTTAAGGTAGAAACCATCAAGTTTTCCGCAAATTTGATGCTGTGAACCCGAAAGACATCGGTGTCGCGCGAAGTGCGAGTTTTCTCATCAGAGGAAACGTCTGAAAGCATCAAATTCACAGAAAAGTTTCTGTCCTCAGGCAGGCGGAGCCTACCTTGCGGATTAAAGTCTGCGACGCTTAAAGAAAGTAAGCTGTCAGCAAAATTTAATTATTATGGTAACAAGTAGGTTATTAACAATTATATAATTATGTAAGGAGATTTTTATGGCAGTGCAGATGGAAGAATCGTTGGGGAATTTGCAAAATACGGCTTTAAAAAAGAATTTTAACAAAGAGGTTCTGCCGGAGCCTCATTTCGGCTATCATTTTTTAAAAAGAGCTATGGATATAATTTGCTCTCTTACGGCAATTATAGTTCTTTCGCCGATTTTATTGCTTACCGCCGCAATTGTTGCTTTGACCTCACCGGGAAAAAGTATTTATACTCAAATAAGAGTAGGCAAAAACGGCAAGTTTTTCACTATGTATAAATTCAGAAGTATGTACATAAACGCCGACCAGGTTTTGGAGGAGCTTGCTAAAAAGAATGAAATGGACGGGCCTGTTTTCAAAATGAAGCATGACCCCCGAATTACCCCCGTAGGACGTTTTATAAGGAAGTTTTCTATAGACGAGCTTCCCCAGCTTTTTAATATTTTAGCCGGGGATATTAGTATTGTGGGTCCCAGACCGGCTCTTCCCAAGGAAGTAGCCCAATACACCGGCAGAGACAGCGAGCGTCTTTTGGTTAAACCCGGTTTGACCTGCATTTGGCAGGTAAGCGGCAGAAGCGATGTCGACTTTAAAGAGTGGATGGAGCTTGACCGTCAGTACATAAAAACACGCAGTATCATTTTGGATATTGTTCTTATTTTAAAGACTATCCCGGCAGTACTTTTAGGAAAAGGTGCTTGTTAAATATGAAAGTACAGGTTTTGCTTTCCGCATACAACGGAGAAAAATTTATAAGCGAGCAAATAAACTCCATACTTTCCCAAAAGGGAGTTGACGTTTCTATTCTTATAAGAGACGACGGCTCCACAGACGGAACCGTATCGGTTTTAGACAGCTTCAAAGACAAAATTACATATTACAGCAACAAAAATATCGGCGTTAAGAGGAGCTTTTTTGACCTTGTTCAAAAGGCTCCCAATGCCGATTTTTATGCTTTTGCGGATCAGGACGATTTCTGGCTTCCCGACAAGCTTTTTTCGGCAGCAGAAATGCTGAAAAACGCCAAAGGCTGCGCCATTTATTTTTCAAATTTGACCGTAGCCGATGAAAGCCTTAAGCCCCTTTCAAACACAAAGCTTAAATTTAAGCCCGGCTTAGGCTCAGCAATGTCTCAAAACCCTGCCACGGGCTGTACTATGTTCTTTAACAGGGCTATGCTTGAGGTATTGAGAAAAACTCCCGAGCCCGGCAAGGTCTCAATGCACGACACATTTTTGTTTCGTCTTGCATCGGCTGTCAACGCCGAAATTTTCTTTGACGAAACCCCTCATATTCTTTACCGCCAGCACTCCGCCAATATTTTGGGAAACCGTTCCCTTTTTGACAGGCTTGCCCACTACTTTTCCTTCTTTATTAATAATAAGTATTTTTCACGTTCGGAAGAAGCAGCGCTTATTATAAGAACGGCTCAGGGTCAAATTCCGGCTGAAAATCTGGCTCTTCTGACCCAAATTATAGCCTATAAATATTCAAATAAAACCACCTTCAGACTTTTGACTTCGGGAAAGCTTAAAACCTCTTCTTTCCTTACCAACCTTGTTGCTGCTTTGGCTTTAATATTCAGGAAGTATTAAAGCTTCCTTAAGTTCCCTATAAATCTGTAAAATTGTAATTTACCGCTAATTTCAAAAATATTTATAATAAAATTTGTTTTTAACACTTGATTTTTTATCGCTGTCGGTGTATACTATCC
>JAJQFU010000066.1 GCA_021200955.1 Clostridiales bacterium
CTATTAAGGCGTCAAGCGTTTCAAGGTCAATGGGAACCTACAGCCTTCTTTCCGAAAAGGTGGATTATCCTCTTCACGTAGGCATAACGGAAGCCGGAACAGTTTATAACGGAACGGTTAAATCAGCCGTCGGCTTAGGGGCTATTCTTTCAAGAGGCATAGGCGACACTGTCAGAGTTTCACTTACAGGCGACCCGGTGGAAGAGGTTAAGGCGGCGAAGTCCGTGCTTAAGGCTTTGGAGGTAAGAACCTTCGGAATTGAGTTTGTTTCATGCCCCACCTGCGGAAGAACCTCAATCGACCTTATTGCTATTGCAAACGAGGTTGAAAAAAGGTGCGAGGGCATTAACAAAAACATTAAGGTTGCCGTTATGGGCTGTGCGGTAAACGGCCCGGGAGAAGCCAAGGAAGCGGATATAGGAATTGCCGGAGGACACGGAAAAGGACTTATTTTCAAAAAAGGTGTTATAGTTAAAGCAGTGGAAGAAAGCAGACTTGTTGATGAATTAATGGCAGAAATAGAAAAGCTTTAAAAGCTTTAAGGATTGTGATTGTATGGAATCGAAAAATTTTACAAAGGTGTTCGGAACACTTGATATGCCCTCCGTAGTTATGTGCGGGCTTAAGTCTCTCGATGTTGAAAGTATAAAGCTTTTCAAAAAAGAGGGGCTTTTAAGCGTTGACCTTTCGGGCAGAAGAATTGTAAATGAAGAAAATTTAGAGGTTTTCAAGAGAAGCCTTTATAAAAATTTCAAATTTATAAAAAGAGCTGAAATTTCGGTAAAATATTACACTGATGAAGAGCTTTCGCAGATTTTTAAAAAATACATAAAAAATATATTGACGGCAGTTAAAGAAAAAAACAGATTTTGCTATTATGCCCTTTTCGACAGCGATTATGAAGTTCAGGACAAAAAAATTCTCTTTAAGCTTAAGAGAAGGGGCAATTATTTGCTGACCGAAAACAAAATCGACGAGCTTATAACAAAGCTTTTAAAGGAAAGATTTAATATTGACTGCTCTGTAAGCTTTAGGGACGGAAAGCCCGACAAAAAGAATGAAAAGAAAAATACATTTGCGGAAGCTTTTTACGGCGGAGAAACCGATAATTTCCCTATGGAAAGCTATGTGCCTGTTTCGGCAGTGGCTGAGGTTAAGCCCCAAAAACGTATGGGCAGGCTTTCTTCAAAGGTAGTTGAAATTACGGAAGAGCCCGTATCCATTAAGGATAACCTTGTAGAAGGGGAAACAGTTGTTTTTTGGGGAAAGGTAATAGGTACGGAAATAAGAGAAACAAAAAAGGGAAAATATATAGTTAAGGCTCAGATTTATGACGGAAGCTATTCTACCACACTTAAGTTTTTCACATCGCCTGAGGAATATGATGACAGCTATAAGGGGCTTGTTGAGGGAAAAGAAAAATATGTTGTTGCAAAGGGCGTAGTTCAGGACGATATATTCGATAAAGAGCTTATTGTTATGGTGAAGGAGCTATGTGCCGGAGAAGCTCCGGAAAAAACAAGGGTTGACAATGCTGAGAAGAAGAGGGTTGAGCTTCACCTTCACACAAATATGAGCGATATGGACGGCGTTTCCTCTGTTACTTCATATTTAAACAGGGCTAAGGAATGGGGTCACAGGGCTATGGCGGTGACGGATCACGGCGTTGTTCAGGCTTTCCCCGAAGCTATGTCCGCTGAAAAGTCAACAGGGGTAAAGGTTCTTTACGGCTGTGAGGCTTATCTTATAGACGATTTGGGAACAATCTGCGAAAATCCCAAGGGTCAGAAGCTAAACGACGAATGTGTTGTTTTCGACCTTGAAACAACGGGTCTTAAAAAGGAAACTGACAAGATAATTGAAATCGGCGCTGTTAAGGTTAAAGACGGAGAGGTTATTGACAAATTTTCAGCCTTTATTAACCCCGGCATAAAGCTAAGCGACAAAATTGTTAAGCTTACGGGAATAACGGACGATATGCTTAAGGACGCACCCCCCGAAGAGGAGGTTGTGCCTGAGTTTTTAGGTTTCTGCGGAGACGCAGTTCTTATTGGGCATAATGTGGGCTTTGACATAGGCTTTATAAGACGTTTTGCCACATCTGTCGGAACTGAGGTAAATAATACAGTTGTGGACACGCTGGGTCTTGCCAGAACCCTTTACGGAGATTTGAAAAACCATAAGCTTGACACAGTCTGCGATCATTTAGGTGTCAGCCTTTTAAACCACCACAGAGCAGTGGATGACGCCAAGGCGACAGCGGACATATATTTGATTATGGCAAAAGAGCTTGAAGAAAAGGGCATTAAGGACGTAAACGAAATTAATGTTTTCGGCTCGTGCAATATAGACAAAAACAACATAAAGCAATATTACCACGCCATAATTTTGGTTAAGGAGCAAAAGGGCATAAGAAATCTCTATGAGATTATTTCGGACGCCCACTTAAAATATTTCAAGAGAAAGCCCAGAATACCGAAAAGCGAATTTATTCGCCTGAGAGAGGGGCTTATTATAGGCTCGGCTTGTGAAGCGGGAGAGCTTTATACGGCAATTTATGAAAACGCCCCGGAGCAGAAGATTAAAGAGCTTGTAGACTTTTATGACTATTTGGAAATTCAGCCCTTGGGCAACAATAAATTTATGATAAATAACCCATCGAAAAGAGGTAAAACCGTTGACAGCGAAGAGAGACTTATCGAAATAAACAAAAAGATTGTTGCCTTGGGCGAACAGTATAACAAGCCCGTCTGTGCAACCTGTGACTGCCACTTTTTAGACCCTGAGGACGAATATTTCAGGCGAATAATTATGGCAGGAAGCGGCTTTGACGACGCAGATGACCAGGCGCCCCTTTATTTCAGAACCACAGAGGAAATGCTTGATGAGTTTGAATATTTGGGTAAGGAAAAGGCTTATGAGGTGGTTGTTGAAAACACGAATTTAATTGCGGATATGATTGGGGACGTTCTGCCCATACCCAACGAGACCTTCCCTCCACACATTGACGGAGCAGAGGAACAGCTGAGAGACATTGCCTATAACAGGGCTCACGAAATTTACGGAGATCCTCTGCCTAAAATTGTTGAGGACAGGCTTGAAACGGAGTTAAGCTCCATTATTTCAAACGGATACGCCGTTCTTTACATTATTGCCCAAAGACTTGTTCAGGATTCAAACGAACACGGCTATATGGTGGGTTCGAGAGGTTCGGTAGGCTCTTCCTTTGCGGCAACTATGGCAGGCATAACAGAGGTTAATCCTCTTGAACCCCACTATATTTGCCCCAACTGCCAATATTCAGACTTTGACTCGGATATAGTTAAGGAGAAGGCGGGCACAAGCGGCTTTGACCTTCCCGACAGAAAATGTCCCAATTGCGGAACGGAGCTTATAAAAGAGGGTCAAGCAATACCCTTCCAGACCTTTTTGGGCTTTAACGGAGACAAAGAACCCGATATTGACCTTAACTTTTCGGGAGAATATCAGGCAAACGCACACAAATACACAGAAAAGCTTTTCGGCGAGGGCTTTGTGTTTAAAGCCGGAACTATCGGCACTCTTGCGGATAAAACTGCCTACGGCTATGTAAAAAAATACGCCGATGAAAGAGGGCTGAACCTTAACAGCGCCGAAATAAACAGGCTTGTTCAGGGCTGTGTGGGAATTAAAAAGACAACGGGTCAGCACCCCGGCGGTCTTATGGTTGTTCCCTCGGATAACTCAATTTACAATTTCTGCCCTGTTCAGCACCCGGCAAATAAGGTCAATTCGGACGTTATAATAACCCATTTTGACTATCATTCCATAAGCGGCAGACTTTTGAAGCTTGACGAGCTGGGGCACGATGTTCCCACAATTATGCATATGTATAAGGAAATGACAGGGGTTGACCCTATAACCATACCTATGGGAGACAAAAAGGTTATGTCTCTGTTTACCTCCCCCGCCGCTTTGGGGGTAACAAGAGAGGACATAGGGGTTGAAACAGGCTCTTTGGGTCTGCCTGAGTTCGGAACAGCCGGCGCAAGACGAATGCTTACGGAAACACAGCCCACTACCTTTTCGGAGCTTGTGAGACTTTCGGGTCTTGCCCACGGTACTGACGTATGGGCGGGAAATGCCCAGGAGCTTATTAAAAACGGAGTGGCAACACTTAAAGAGGTTATTGCAACCCGTGACGACATTATGACCTATCTTATTTCAATGGGTCTGCCTGACACAGAAAGCTTTAATATAATGGAAAAGGTCAGAAAGGGCAAGGGCTTAACCCCTGAGTGGGAGGCTCTTATGCGTGAGCATAACGTGCCCGAATGGTATATCGACAGCTGTAAAAAGATTAAATATATGTTCCCCAAGGGGCATGCGGCGGCTTATGTAACCAGTGCCGTAAGAATAGGCTGGTTTAAAATATACTACCCCTATGCATTTTATGCGGCTTGCTTTTCAATGAAGCTTGCGTTTTTCAACTATTCTACCTGTTGCTTCGGCAGAGACAGGGTTTTGAAGCGTAAAAAGGAGCTTGAAGCTATGGGAAAGGACGCAACCGCCAACGATAAAAACGAACTTACAACCCTTGAGCTTGTAAACGAAATGTACGCAAGAGGGCTTAAGTTTAAGAAAATAGATTTGTATGAGTCCGATGCAATAAAGTTTATTCAGACAGATGAGGGGCTTATGCCGCCTTTTGCCACAATTCCGAAGCTTGGCGAAACAGCCGCAAAGAGTATTGTGGAAGCAAGAAAAGACGGAAAGTTTGAAACAATCGACGATTTTATCGACAGAACCGCCGTAGGCAAGTCACTGGTAGACCTGCTTAAGGAAAACGGTATATTGGAAGGGATTCCCGAAACAAGACAGGTTTCGTTTTTTGAGCTTGCTTAATCTGCGGCTGAAAATTCAGTTTTTAAGCATTTTGGGCTTTGTTAAATGGTTGCCTGCCCTTTCGGGCAGCCGTAAAGCCAGGGGGAGGATGGGGC
>JAJQFU010000148.1 GCA_021200955.1 Clostridiales bacterium
AGTTTTGAAATGTTTTTGTTATTTCAAGTGTCTACTCTAAGGGGATTATATCAAAGTTTTTCACAGTCCTTTTTGAATAAAAGCTATTGAAATAAGTTTTCGGCAGGCTGAAGGCTTCCCCTGTTTGTTAAATAATAACTTTTAAAAACAGGGCTGAAAGCTTCTTAGACAAAGGCCTGCTTTTAAGATTGGTTTTTGTCAAAGCCTTCACTCTGCTATATAGCGATTTGACACTGCCTTTGGGGTTGGGGCTGTAAAAAAGCTCATCCAAGTCTGTTCCCAAGACGGTTTCTTCGAATATGTTTTCATCGAAAAAGGCTTTAATTTTTTCAGTATAGCCGTAAAGGATATTTTTGTTTCCTCTGTTAATTTTAAAGCTGCGTATGAAAATTATAACAAAACGGCGAAGCAGTGTTAAAACCGCTGCAGCAGCCAAAGCAGCCGCTGCGAAAGCTGAAAATGCTTTTGCGGTTTTTTTAATGTAGGGGGAAGCCGTTGTTTTAATATGCTCACTTAAGTCGGAGGATTTTTCGGCATTTATTGCATTAATTTCATCTTCAATAATTTCCGCTGCATTATCGGGCAGAAAATTCACGGGAAGCCACCCGAAACCGTCAACATAAACCTCGCAGAAAGCAATTGCGTCTGTATTATAAATGTCGATTTTATAGCTGCCGTTTACTTTGCCGGCTGTTTCCTTCTGCTCTGTCGAAACTGCTATACCCTCGGCATATCTTGCCGGGAAGCCCAAATATCTCAGAGCCATTACGCCCAAGGAGGCAAGGCGGTTTGAGTCTGCCTCGCCTGTTTCAAGGGCAAAGGCCATAGGGTCTTGACCTGTTTCCGAAGTTTCGGGCATAAGCGTAAAAGCAATATTTTCGTTAATTTTATCCTTTAGGTCGGAAATGGTGAGTGAATTTAGCTGTTCCGTGTTTATGCTTTCACAGAGATTTTCTACACTCTCTTTTAAATTTTCGGAAACATCCGTATAATTATCATAAACAAAATCGCTGTAAGCCCTTTCCCGGTTTATGAGTGTTTCGGCTTCTTCAACTGAAAGCTCGGCATAAAGAGCATGTGAGACGCTTTCGGGAGTCAGGTCATAAAGTGTTAAGGTGTTTGAAGAAAGCTCATAAAACGCTCCTCCCTCTTCATAAGATGCTTTTGTTTTTATAAAATACGGAACGAATTCCATTCCTTTGACATATTCTGTTTGTTCAATATAATAGCTTATTTCCGAGCTGTTAAGAAGCAGCGATGAAGAGCCTAAATCCGCAGAAGCTATATCATCAGCAATTGTCTCGGGGTTCTTTTCGGGCAAAGCTGATTTTCGGCTGTCTGAAAGACTGCTCCAGCCTGAGTCTGTATAAACATCTCCCGTAAAGCTTTTAAGGCAAAAACTGTCTTCGTATTCAGAAAGGGTCAAAACCGCCATAAGGGTTTGGTCAATTGTTCCGTTTATACTATAGGTTAAAAAACTGCCGTTTGTAAGAGCGCTTACTGTTAATTCGGGATAGAATTTTTTAACAACTGAGGTTTGGTCAAAGCTGCTTATAAATTCATTGTTTTCTCTGTAGGTCTTATATTCTGCTTCATTAAAGCTTTCCGAAACATATTTCGTTATAAAAAGAGAACAGACACCGAAAAGAGCAAAGGAGACAAAGCCCATAAAACGGCTGCTTTTTGAAGAAAAGCAGTAAAGCGCCGTACACAGGCAGATAATTAAATATAATATGTAAATGCTTGTGTCATAAGGCTTTGTCATAACAACTATATAGGCTGTTGTTCCGCCCAGAAAGCCCAAAAGAGGAATAAAGCTTAACCTCAGATTTTGAGTGAAAGCCAAAATTAATATAAAAACAAAGAATGAAACCCTTAAAAAAACCGTATATATATCTGTATCCAAAATAAAGCTTTGGTGTGTTTTTGCAAAGTTTAAAACCTGTATAAATCCCACACGAAGAATGTCATAGTTGAGATATATAACCGAGCCTAAACAAATAATGTTTATAATAAGGGCAATGACCCAATGACGTTTTAAAATAAGCGTAACAACGGCAATAACCCCTGCCGCCGCAAGGCTGTTTGCCAAAAGCTCACCGTTACATTCCTTATCGAAAACGGAAAAAAACAGCAGCAGAAAGCCTGTTATGCCCGAAAACAGAACTGCGGCGTCGGTTAAAAACGTCAAAGGATTTTTTTTATTTAAAACTTCTATGTGTTGTTTTTTATACATAGCTATCTCTTCCGTCAATATAAATTGTGTTTTCGCCTACGGCTTCCCTTGGGGCTTCCGCAGGCTTTTGGGTTATAAGCACACACGCCATATCGGTTAAATCGGCTTCGGCTTCTACTCTGAAGGCTGAGCTCCCGGAAAAGGACTTAAAAACAATTGTGTGCTTAATATTGTTTTTTATAAGCTCTTTGCTGACGCTGTAAACCTTGTCATAAAAAGTCTCTGTATTTGCGTTTTTAAGTGTATCGAAATATGGAGCGCAGAGAAGAGTTATTTCTTTATCTATGGGCAGGCTGTATTCCTTCGAAATAAGCTTGTCTCTTTTTGCGGAAAGCTTGTAGTGAATCTGTCTTAAGCGGTCGCCCTCCCGATATTCTCTTATGCCGAAAACTTCGCTTGGGTCGTCTCCGCTTTTTTCCTCCGAAAACAAGTCTTCTTCAAGGTTTATGTTTGTTTTGGCAAGATATGAGCTGAGATTAGGCTCAATAAAATCAGGCAGTATGTATTGCCTAAAGCTTATTTTAGGTCTTTTTGTAAGTTTAAAAAGCGACGCAAAATCCCTAACAACAAGTTTTTTAACGTTTATTTCAACTGTTCCGCAGTGATCGGGGCAGGGCTTTAAAATGATTTTATTTTTTATAAAGGGCAAAGCTGAAAAGCCTATTTTTTCCTTTCGGGTTTCATCTGTCAAAAGATTAGTCATTGTTATATAGATCGTCCCCGAAAAAACAGGCATAAAGCTTCTTATTTCCAAAACAAGCCGGTTTTTGTCCTTATCCTCGATTATTGTATCTTTAATACTGCCCTTTATACTTAAAAAAGGAGCTGTCAGCAAAAGCTGAACAACACACAGCGGCGGTATTGAAACAAGAAGCACAAAAAGAACAATAAAAGGATATTTATCAGACATAAGTATAAGGGCTGCGCTGAAAATAAGAGCCGCAATATAAATAAGCTTAGTTTTTATCATTTATAATCTCTCGCTTTTCAAAATTTCTTCCAAAACTCCCTCGGCTGCGGCTCCCTCAGCCAAGCCCTGAGGGCTTAAGGTTATTCTGTGAGAGCAGGTATCTGTAAAAACAGCTTTTATGTCCTTAGGTGAAACATAGTCTCTTCCGCTGCAGAGAGCCGAAGCCATAGACATATGCAGAACAGAAAGAGAGCCTCTGGGGCTTATGCCTGTCAAAAGCTTAGGGTTATTTCTCGTTTTGTCCGAAAGGTCAACAATTTTTTCATAAAGCTTATCGTCAACAAAAACTTCTTTTGCGGCTGCCTGAATTTCACAGAGAACCTCTTTGTCAATAACCCGGTTCACGTCGTCAAGAGGGTTGTTCCCTCTTCTGCCCTTAAGAATAGCTATTTCGTCCGACTTATGGGGATAGCCTATTGAAAGGCGTATAAGAAAACGGTCAAGCTGAGACTCGGGCAGCTTTGACGTACCTATTGAGCCTATGGGGTTTTGGGTAGCGAAAACAGTAAAGGGGGAGGGGATGTCATAGGTCTTTCCGTCTACGGAAACACGCTTTTCCTCCATAGCCTGCAAAAGGGCAGACTGTGTCTTAGATGAGGTTCTGTTAATTTCATCTGCAAGAAGCAGATTGCACATAACAACCCCCTCTTTATATTCAAAGCTGTCGGTCTGCTTGTTATATACAGTGAAGCCCGTTATGTCAGTGGGCAGAACATCCGGTGTTAAATAAATTCTGTTTACATCAAGCCCCAAAGCCTTTGAAAAGGCTAAGGCAATTGTTGTTTTGCCTACGCCGGGGATGTCGTCCAAAAGAATATTCCCTCCGGCAACAATAGCGGTTAAAATTTTTCTCAGAGCTTCATCCTTGCCCGAAACGGCTTTTTTAACCTCTGAAATTATATTGTCTGTTATATTTTTATAGCTTTCCATTTTAAAATTGCCTCCGAACAGGGTGAAAAATTTAAAATTACACATAAACATTTTACATCAAAAACAAGCTCAGCACAATATAATTTTGAAATTTTCATAAAAATTAACTAAAAAAGCCATACTCCCAATAGGAAATATGACTTTTTTCTTCTTCGATTTTGTATTAATGCTTTAACCGTAAAGCTCTGTGCAAAGCTCGACTGCTTCAGAGGATATATAGGTTACACCGTTTTCCATATATGTTTCAAGCCCCAACTCAAGCTCTTTTCCCTCTGCGGAAACAACACTGCTTTTGTCTCTGAACATTATTTCAGTTCCGTCAATGGTTACATATGCACAGTCGGGTGTTTCGGCATTCCACGAAACCTCACAGCCCAAAGCCTCAAAGGTAGCTCTTAAGGGAACATATTCAAGGGTGTTAATGCCCATATTAATTCTGCCGTCCGGCTCGGCATAGTCACTGCCTATGGTTCCGCCGAGGGCTTCTATATAATCCTCTATTATGTCTGTGTCAAGCAAACCTAAGTTGTTTATTGTTTCGGCACTGTCAAACATTGTGTAGCCGCTTCCGCTTTCCTTAAGCAAATATTCTATAGAGGCGATTGTGTATTTTCCGTTTATGTCAATAGCCTCATATTCACCTGTTTGGTGCTATACTAAAAAAGTAGACAAAAAATATAGTTATCTATTATAATA
>JAJQFU010000076.1 GCA_021200955.1 Clostridiales bacterium
TGATTTATATGAAATTATAAATTAGCAGAACTTTTTTATATGCAACTTTGTATTTTGATTAGGTAATAGATTTATCTATCGCAGCAATAACTAATTTTAGATTTTGAGGTATGGAAAATTAATAATAAAGGTGAATGCAACGGTTAGAATCCGAAAGAAATCGGACTGGCACTGAGAATTTTTCAAAGAAAAAGTCTCAGAAAGCCCGGTTTTGCTGTCGCAAAACTTCTGAACTGTAGTAAGAGCTGAGAAGAACAAAAATTTTACGGCTATGAGCAATTATCATTTATGGGACGGTTACCACAAGCAAATCCTTTGAAACAGCCTTATCAAGAGAAAATTTTATTGAACTTATGAAGAAAGCAGGAATTGCCGTAAACTGGTCTGACACCCGAAAATACATAACATTTACGGACGCAGAAGGTCATAAGGTCAGAAACAGCAATCTCGCCAAAATCTTCGAATTGAAATTATCTAAAGAGGAATTGTTAGGGCATTGATGATTTAAGGTAATAAAAAATAATTTTACGGAAAAATGCTGCGCTTCACGCATAAATAAAACCTTAGAATTTATGATTTCAGAACTTTTGCCTTGCGGCAAAAGCGGCTCTGCCGTCGGACATCTTTCCGATTCCTAATGTCGGTTTTATTTATTGCTCTTCCGCTTGATTTTTCCGCCTGAGTCACAAAAAATTATCTTTACTATTTGATGTGGATTTTTTGTGACATAGCTAAAATTATTTTTTATTTTGAATTTTTCATCATTTTCTTTAACCGAAAAACCGGCGAAATATTGGATATGAAAAATAGCAGAACCAAATTTTTTCGTGAAACATCAGCCCTTAAAAGCCATATTTCCGAAGTTGAAGCCGAAAACGAGGATTTAACAGCAGTTGTCAAATGTGATGAGCAGTACATAAACTATGTCAACAGTCAGCTTAAGACCGAAAGGCAAAATTATCAAAAACTGCAAGGGACAATAAAACCTAATTTTGCTTTTTCCTTACGGCAAAAGTTCTGAAGTGCCGTAAATTGGTTTTCCGAAACAAAATGCTTCGTTATATATAACATTTATAACAGACCTTTTTAATACATCTTCAAGATGATGTGTGTTCCATTTGCCGTTATTAAGAAAATATGCAATGGTGATTCCGGGGTTTAAACTGTATTTTTCAAAATCTACAGTTTTTCCATTATAACCTCTCATAAATACGGTTATAAAATGTTTAACAGCAATATTTTTAAATGAAGAAACAAATCACGGTACTTGAAAATATTTTTGTAATGGTGTATATTAGTCATATGGACATCAACTCCTGTCTGTAAATTTTTTATGGTAATTACATTATACAATTATTTGAAGTTGATGTCTATTTTTGTGCAACTTTTTATTTTTGCTCATTTATAGCTAATACATAAAAAGCCCCCTGCTTCCTGCAAGGGACTTGCTTAGCGGAGAATATATTGTTAATGCTGTCTTATTTTCCCCGTTTCCTTCATTGTTCCATTTGTTTACCCAAAAACACAGCCGCAGTTTCCACAAGCTTTCCTTCGACCTCGCCAAGCTTGTCATTTTCCGAAAGCATAACAACAGCCCCTAAAACGTCCCCTTCACATATTATAGGCGAAATCAGCTCATACTTATACTTTGAGTCCTCTTCGTTTTCCAAAATAGGCACAAAATCGTTTTCCTCCCTGTGGGCAAACAACGTGTTCCGCCTGTTAATCACTTCTTCAATCTCACCGCTTATCTGCTTTTCCAAAAGCTCCTTTTTAAGTCCCCCTGACACCGCTATAATGTGATCCTTGTCCACAATGCAGGCAATATGCCCGGCATTCTGCGCCAAACTTTCTGCATATTCCTTCGCAAAATTTCCTAACTCCCCGATGGGCGAATACTTCTTAAGAATAATCTCCCCTTCCCTGTCAGTGAAAATTTCCAACGGGTCACCGTCACTGATAACATTGACACCGATAACCTTAGCCCTCTGATTTCTTGTCTTCTGGGTAAGTACATATTGTGACGAATTTTCCTTATCGATGTCTAAATTAAAATTTGGGCTGTTTTCCTCCGGTTTGCGTTCCGTATTAAGCCTTAAAAGGGTATCTATGTCCGATTTAAGTCTTATGTCAATATGATCCTCATATATAACTATCTTCTCAATTATATAGCTTAAATCCGTTTTGTCAAGCTTATCCTTAACAAGTATATTGTTGAATATGTCAATAACCGTCTTAGCCTTTCGGTTAATGTTGATTATGTTGTTTCTCCTGTCTGTGTTCATAGAGATTTGGCTCTTGATTCCCTCTATGGTTTCAAGAAGCTCCTTCTCCATTTCGTCATAAAGCTCTTCTATGCTGTCTGCGTGCTCCGGTCTTTTGGTAAGCTCCCTCAGCTTCTGCTTAGATAAATTTTTAAGCTGAAGCTTTGCACCGTCAAGCTCTTCCTGAAGCTTATCAATAATATTTGTATTCTTGTTCAAATAATCCGGTTCGTCCTTAATAGACTTTTCAAGCTCCTTAAGCATATCCAAAGAATTGTCTCTTACAATCCTCAAATAGCTTTTAATAAGACCGTCCAGCATATCAACTCTTGTATGATGTGAAGTACAGCCCTTCAAACCCCTTTTGTGGTACGTTCCGCAAACATAGGCAGGAGCCAAATCTCCCCTGCTCATAGAAAACATAGGACTTCCGCAGTCACCGCAGAAAAGAAAGCCCGAATAATGTGTATCGTATTTCTTTATTCCTCTGTAATTTGATCTTGTTCTTTTTTTAAGCTGCTCCTGAGCCATTGCAAACACCTTCTCATCTACTATCGCTTCGTGATTTTTTTCAAACACAATATGCTCGCTGACATCATTCTTAACATCAGCGCCGTTTATTTTTTTCCGTTTGTACTTTGCCTGCCTGAGTTTTCCTATATAGAAGTCATTTTCAATTATCCCCTGTACGGTAACAATGCTCCAAACAGACCTTGCCTTTATTTTATTTTCGATTCCCAAGGCGTCCTTCCTTGCCTTCTCACACATTCTCGGTGTAGGGATTTTGCTGTCAGTGAGGTAGTTGGCTATTTTCTTGTAGCCCCACCCCTTATTATAAAGGTCAAATACCGTTCTGACAACCTCTGCGGCAGCCTCGTCAACCTCAAACAGCATTTTCTTACTGTCCGTAATTATATAGCCGTAAGGCACAGAGCAAATCCACTTTCCGTCGCTTTGCCTTCTTCTAATAACATTTTTAACCTTCTTGCTTGTGTCCGTAACAGGCATTTCATTTATAAGAAACCGAAACTGTATAGCCGTCCAGTCATCGTAGGTAGGATAGTCTATGCTGTCGCCAATGGAAATAATCCTAACTCCGGCATCTCTTAAATCCTCAAGCTCAACAAGCCCCTTGCTGTTTCGCCTTGAAAAACGGCTGAAATCCTTGATAATAAGAATTTTGTATGTTCCGTCAAGCAGCTGCCTTCTGAGCCGCTGATATTCCTCTCTCTGCTCAAAAGTATATCCCGACCTGTCCCTATCGCTGTAAAATGTCAACTCCGCCCCACAAAAATTGTTCCTGACATAATCCTCAATTATAGCCTTCTGATTTTCTATACTTGTATTGTCCCTGTCCATTTCCTCATCAACAGAAATTCGACAGTACCCCGCAATCCTCAATATCAAAATACCATCTCCAATAACTTTATAGATAACATTGTATCTTATTTAGAATATTTTTTCAAGATGTAAAATAAACAAATTAAGGAAATATTTTAAATTTTTTGTAGGCTGTATTTTTTTAATTGTATATTATAGAAGTGCATACATTAAGAATCGGAAAGATGTCCGATGCCCGCAAGGGCACTTTTGTGTAAACAAAAGTTCTGAAGGATATACCTAATGACGTTCTATTAGGAACGCAGGAACACAGCAACACTGTGACCCAGTCAAGATGGCCGGGCTATTTTTGTGTCCGAAAAGGTATACCTTAACGAACGGTCAAAAAACAGCCGAAAAAGCGTTCGTTAAAGTCCCTTTTTCAATTTACGAACGTGTTCGGAAATGGTTAGACCTTTCCGAACGTTTGGGAGGTGATTTTTTGGAAAGCAGAACCTACTACTATGCAAGGGTGTCGAACACAGATCAAAACCTTGACAGGCAAATGAAAGCCTTCAAGGGTATGGGTGCCGACGATCGAAATATTATAACCGACAAAGCAAGCGGAAAGGACTTTGAGCGGAGCGGTTATCAGGCACTGAAAACTACGATCCTCAGAAAGGGAGATACGCTTGTTGTCAAATCACTTGACAGGCTTTCAAGGAACAAAGCCGACATCAAGTCTGAACTTGAATATTTCAAAGCCAACGGCATCATACTTAAGATTCTTGATCTGCCTACTACCCTAATCGATCTGCCCAAAGGTCAGGACTGGATATTAGGCAACAGTTCAGCCGTGTCTTTTAATTTTAGATTTTTGCATATTTATATGCATAAAATTTGAAATTAAGACACGAGCGGAGCGCCAAGTAATGAGCTAAAAAATAGCCGCATAGCGGCGGCGTATGCGAATGGAATCCGAAAGATGTCAGACAGCGAAGCTGCTTTTCCGTAAGGAAAAGTTCTGATGGAATCCGAAAGATGTC
>JAJQFU010000141.1 GCA_021200955.1 Clostridiales bacterium
AATTAATTCTGCGAGAGATACACCGCTTTCACGATTTCTCTTGTATTTTTATTATACCCCGATTTAGGTTAAAAGTCAAGAATTTGAGAAGGGTTTTACAAATTTTTTATAAAAATAAAATCAGCAGTCAAGCTGATTAATTCGCTAAACGACTGTTTCGCATATTCTGCTGCTGAATAGTTTCAAAAAATTATCATCTATTGAAAAAAATATTGATATTTAAGCGAAATTATGATATAATTGTTTGTACGAGAAGAGGAATTGAAACACAAGATTATGAATTAAGAGGAGGTTGTGTTACTTGGTTAAATTTAAAAGTATAAAGCTGAGATGGGTGTTAGCGCTGATTGTTATTGTCGGCGTGGGGTATTGTTTGTTTCCGGTTAAGTTTGAGGTTTCGGAAAAGAACATAGATACGTCACGGCGTTACATAATTGCGGAGCGTTCACAGGGTACATATTTAGACTTCACTGTTTTAGAGGACAGCGGAAGCAGTGAAACAGACTGCATTTACGTCAGCGGAGATTGGGATAAAATCAAAGAGGTTTCCACAGGCTATCCTTCGTATTTTTTGAATAAATATGTTATTTATACCGAAGATGATTATGTTGTAAGAGAGGGCATAGATGATATATTATATTTGGAAAACTATGATATTGATGTGTTATATCCCATAAAAAGAGAAGATTTTAACTTCATTTTGCCTAATTGGTGGATATGCAGGTTTGAAACGTGGGATATTTTTAAGTAAAAGCTCGTCTATATTAAAAATTGCCGTTTTCTGCGTTTTCAGTGCATTTTTTAAAAATAGGCAGATTTTTTAAATAAATATGTTATAATGAAAGAGGATGAAAGGGGAGAGACAATGAAAAAAACATTTTTAAAGAGAATAGTATTATCCCTATGTATAATTATCGTTTTATATGCTTTAGCGGAGGTAATTATATATAAGCCGGTTAAGCTTTGCACCTTCGGCTTTTTGCTTAACAATTCAAGGCAGTACATAGTCTGCGAATATGCGGAGGTTACGGGGTTTTATTGGAGAATAACCGAGAGCAGTGACGGTACAAACGTCGGCAAATATGTCAGGCTTGAAGGCTCGGGCTTCGAGAATTACGGAATTAATATTTTAAGGGATAATATATATTACGGGCATAACAAATTTGTGTATTACGGCAGTTTTAAAGAAAACAGCTTTGATGAAGTGTTTGGGGAAGAGGATTATGTAACCTTTTACGTAGAGGCTTGGGACATTTTGGGACCCATAATCAGACTTGACTGTTTACCTAATGTTTTCAAGCCATTGTTTTATTTGTATGACGATGACTTAGCTTGATGAGGGGAGAATGAAATTATGAATAAAAAGAGAATTGCTTTTTTAAGCTTGGGCTTTATGCTTAAAACGATGCTTGTTTTGGGAATTTGCCTTTCATTGTTTTTTGCGGTTTTTATACACTTTATAGTTATCTGCGATTTAGAGCCTATTGCTTTACTTTCGGAATTGACAGGGGATCATAAATTCGGAATAGCTGCTATGCTTATTTCCTACATTGGTGTCATTGCTTTTACATCTATTGAAATTCTTCTGTGCCGCAGGTACAGATTTACGGGCAGTATTTTTGCGTTTCTGTTCAGCGTGGCTTCGATTTTTTACTGCGTAATGCTTATTTTCGGAAATGCCGTCAGAATTAAAAAAGTGCCGGATATTACGAATTATATAAGTATTTTCCTTATGATTTTAGGTATTTTGATCGCACTGTTTGTTTTATTGCACCAAATTTCATTAACCCGTCGGAACTTTAATACCTTTTGTGCAAGGGCGGCAAAGCTTATACATGTGTTGAGACCGGTATATTTAATTTTAAGCTTTTTTATTTTGGCAGTTATTTACTGCCGAAGCGGTCAAAACAATTGTACCCTTGAAGATGTTGAAATATTAAATGCCTTCAGTGACGGCGAAAAAACTTATTTTACTGCGAATGATTCACCGACCGGATACAGCTGCGGACTTTTCAGCTATAACGGAAGAAAATTTAAATGGGTTGTATTGCCAAGAGAAAACTACTGTTTTACTTATGACGATGAACATATTTATTATGTTTGGAAAAGTTTCGGCAGCAATTTCATAATAAGGCGGGATAAAAATACTGAAAAATATGCTTCGCTGTATACGGGAACAAATGACATAGATTTTCTTTATGTGGGCGATAAAATTATTTATTCCGAAAGTAAAGGCGATACTGAAGGCTATGAGGATATGATAAGCACATACTCGGTTTATTGTACGGAAAAGGACGGAAGCGGCAGAAAACAGCTTTTGGAGACGGAGCTTTCAACAGATGTTCCTTCAAAAGATATAGCTGATTTTATGGTCAGCGGCGGTTATGTTTATTATCTTTATCCCGGAGTGGGGGATTTATACAGAATTAATATTGAAAGCGGAAGCAATGAATTTGTTACTGCCGAAACACAATTGTCATATAAAGAGGATTATTTTGGAGTTTATATGTACGGCAATAAAATATATTACAGCTCAACCGCTTATAATAATTCAGGTGAATTTCTCGGAACATATAATCTTTACGGACTGGACTTGACTACAGGCGAAAAGGAGCTTGCTGCCGAGGACGTGACGAGCTTTAAGATTATCGGCGATTTGTTTATTTACAACGGCAAAATCCATAATGAAAAATGGGAGGTTATAGCCGAAAACATAAATACGTCCTCAATATGCGGCAATGATGACAGCTTTATTTATTACACAGGCTGTGATAGTGCTCAAAGCAAAAAATATTTATATAAATATAACATTGAAAGCGGTAAAGTCACAAACATTTCAAAGGCTTTTAACTCGGCTTATGAAAATGCACGCAGAAGAAAAATAGGCATCGGCAAGGATAATGTTTATGTATGGAATGACGGTGTTTTTCAGATAGGGCATTATTCAGACGGAAATCATTTGGACTATCATTTCGATAATTTTCCTTTGATTAAATCGGTGTTGGAAAAGGTCATAACATATAAAGCCAAAGACGACAAGCTTTTTGTTATAACGGAAGAGGGCTATGCGGTTATAGACAAAACAAACACAGCAAAAGTTTTGATTACTGTTTCGGAAGATGAGTTTACAAACGGCTACTACACAAATGACGAAGGTGTAAAAATACCCTACACCCGATTTATCGATGATCCCCAAATTGTTTATTTGGAAAGCTTTGACGACTTTGAAGCTGAGGAACAGAAACAGTTTGAAAAAATGGAAAAATAAGGGCATTACCGTCAGAAATATATTTCGGGAGGAAAATATATATATGAAAAAATACTTTGAAATTTTGCTTTTGGCTGCCGTAATTTTAAACTTCACAGGCTGCGGCTCTTCGAAAACCGAAAATTATGAAGCCGATGCAAAAAATATACAAAGCGAGACGACCGAAGCAGTAAAAACATCGTCAGTGGAAGAGACAGATAAGGAGTTTTGGGAAGTCGGAAGGTTCGAGGGCGTGGTTTCAGACTATGACATAGACTATTATTTAAATGAATATTCCTTCGGCATTGACTGTAGCATTGACGAAAATACAGCCTTGGAAATAGGCAATGCCGTAATAAAGTCGGTAATAGGCGAAGAGGAGTTTGAAAAGACACATTTTGCCGTAAGAGAAATTAAAGACAGGGATATTTTTGTGTTCAGCAGATATAAAGCCGACACCGAGGTTTTAAGCGGCGATATTTGTGCGGCAATAGGCAAGGACGGGTCTGTTTTAAAGGTATGGGCAACAGATTAAACCGGTCTGTTTATATTGTTTTAACGAGGACAGGGGAGAGGTTATATATGAATGAAAACATCGAATATTATTTTTTGAAAAGGGCACTGACGAGAAAATGTGTTAAAAGCAGCTTTAAGCTTGTTTTCAGCTTGGCTTTGTACGGCGTTATTGTACTGCTTTATTTGACATACTTTTTATACGGCTCGGATATATTGCAGGACAGAAACGATATAGCTTCATATCTTATAAATGACTTATATTATATGGATATTATTTTTTATTCGGTACATATATTTTTGTTTGCCCAGCTTATAATTTTCAAAAAGCTGAAACTTAAGGGCAGTATATTGGTTTTCATAACATCGCTTTTAATGCTGTTGGTTTGGTTTTATGAATTATATTGGGGCTGTTTTGTGTATAATGCAGAGGACGGGCTTGTTAAATATATAATACACTCCAAAAGCATTTGCGGAATTTGGGTATCCCTTGTAAGCATATTTGTCCAAACTGCTTTATGTTTACAAAGAGAAAATAATACATATGACTTATAAGAATTTGCCGTTTTCTGCGAAAAAATTATTGAAATATATGCAGAAATATGATATTATAACTTCAGTACAAGAGAATAAGTGAAAACGTAGGGTTTTAAGCCTGCGGGCGGTTGTATCTCCCCTGTTAATCGAAAAAGAAAGATAAACAACGGGGAGGTGAAAACTATGGCTGATTTAGAGTTAATATTGATTTTGATATTGCTTATAATCATCATATCAAAAAATTAACCGCCCTATTTCGCACATTGAACTGCACCCAAAAAACTGGACTTAAATTAACCGTTATGGTATAATAAAATTA
>JAJQFU010000042.1 GCA_021200955.1 Clostridiales bacterium
TTTTGAAATGTTTTTGTTATTTCAAGTGTCTACTCTAAGGGGATTATATCAAACGCACCGCTTCCCCTTTTTTATGCAAAAACTATTTTAAGCCGTCGGGCAAAATCTCCGAAACGTCTATATTGTTTTCGGAAGCTGCTTTTGCCAAATCCTCAAACTCGGCTTTTACCTTTGAAACGCCGTAGCCTTCGGATTTTTTCACCCTTATTCTTCCGTATTTTGTTTCTATAGTATCTTCTTTTCTGTCAAGAACATATCTGCTCATAAGACTTTCTCTAATGCCTATTGTTGAGGTATATTTAAAGACAGCCTTCAAAACACCTTCCTTTTTATCTTCAAAGCAGAAGGCAGTGAGAATTATTCCCGGGCGGTTCTTTTTCATACCTATAGGGGTTGTAAAGACCTCGACAGCTCCGGCTTCGAAAATTCTGTCAGCCGCAAAGCCTATTCTTTCCCCTGTCATATCGTCCACATTGCAGGAAAGCTCAATAATTTTGTCGGTTTTGCCTTCGCTTTCCCCTAAAAACGCCCTGACACAGTTGGCTTCTTCAAAATCCTTTGTTCCGAAGCCGTAACCGACTTTTTCAACCTTCATAACAGGCATAGGCTTAAATTCCTTAACGAAATATTTAAGAAGAGCCGCCCCCGTGGGGGTACAAAGCTCGCTTTTAATGCCATTGTTATAAATGGGCACGTCTCTTAAAATATAAGCTGTTGCCGGAGCAGGAACGGGAAGTATTCCGTGGGCACACCTTACCTGACCGCTTCCCACATTAATCGGTGAAGCAATTATATTTTCAACTCCCAGCTCGTCAATAAGCATACATACGCTCACAACATCTGCGACTGCGTCCATTGTTCCCACCTCGTGAAAGTGTATTTGGTCGATTTCGCAGTTGTGGGCTTTGCTTTCAGCCTCAGCAATAAGAGAATAAACAGCTTTTGCGTCATTTTTTATCTTTTCGGATATGTTTAAATGACCTATTATATGCTCAACATCGTGGAGACTGCTGTGGTGATGATGTTCGTGACTGTGTTCGTGGTGCTCGTGGTGCTCGTGATGATGCATATGCTCATTTTCTTCGTCTCCGTTTACGCCGACCCTTATGTGTGTGCCGTAAATTCCGCATTTTTGGGTCAATTCTTTTTCGATTTTAACCCCGGGAATTTCAAGAGCATTTAATCTCTCAACAAATTTATCAGGCTCGGGAAGAAGCTCAAGAAGCGCCGCCGTAAGCATATCCCCTGCCGCACCCATATTACACTCAATATATAAAGTTTTCATAAGTTTGCTCCTATGGATTTTTTATCCCTCGATAAAGAACTTAACCGCATTTTCAAGCTCGTCTCTTATTTTAATGTGCTGAGGACAGGCTTCTTCACACTTTCCGCACTTTATACACTCGTTAGCCCTTGCCTTTTGGTGACCGGAAACAAGCCAGTCCTCCTGGTGCTTTGCCCCTGCTTCGTCGCCGTAAAGCTTGAAAATGTTCATAGCGGTAAATGTTCCCGAAACGCCTATGTTTTTGGGGCAGACCTTAGCACAGTAGTTACAGGTTGTGCAGGGAATTAATGGGATAGCGTTCAGGGCTTCTCTTGCCTTGTTCAGGGTTTCTCTTTCGCTGTCGGAAAGCTTCTTGAAGTCCTTCATATATGAAAGATTGTCTTCCATTTGTTCGATATTTCTCATTCCCGATAAAACGGTGATAATTCCGTCCAAATCCGCCGCAAATCTTATAGCCCAAGATGAGCTTGAAGCCTTGCTGTCAGCTGCCTTGAATATTTTTTCAACGCTTTCCGGAGGGTTGGCAAGAGTTCCGCCCTTAACAGGTTCCATAATAATTACGGGCTTGTTGTGCTTTCTTGCCACCTCATAACAGCCTCTTGACTGAATGGCAGGGTTCTCCCAGTCGGCATAGTTAATCTGAAGCTGAACAAATTCCATTTCGGGATGTGCGTTTAAAATTTCTTCAAGCTCTTCGGGGGTTGAGTGGAACGAAAAGCCCACGTGCTTAATAAGCCCTTCAGCCTTCTTTTCCTGAACGAAGTCCCAAAGCTTAAAGTCATCGAAAAACTTTGTTCTGTGTTCACCTAAATTATGGAGAAGATAAAAGTCAAAATAGCCTGCTCCTGTCTGTTTAAGAGATGTCTCAAACTGATTAATTGCGTCCTCTCTTGTTTTGCAGTTTATCCATGCTGCGTTTTTCGTGGCAAGCTGAAATTTGTCTCGAGGGTATCTTTCCACAAGCGCCTGTCTTATAGCGTCCTCGCTTCCGGCATATGCCCAAGCTGTGTCAAAATATGTAAAGCCCTGTTCCAAAAATTTATCTACCATAACCTTTGTCTGTTCAATGTCGATTGCTCCGTCCTTTTGGGGCAGACGCATTAAGCCGAAGCCCAGTTTTTTAATATCTTCACCTAAATAAGCCATTAATTTTACCTGCCTTTCTTATATAACTATTTTTATTTTCCTATGTGATTAATCATATTCGCCAAATATCCTGCTCCGAAGCCGTTGTCTATGTTTACGACGCTTACGCCGCTGGCACAGGAATTAAGCATTGAAAGCAAAGCCGCCAAGCCGCCGAAAGCCGCTCCGTAGCCTACACTTGTGGGCACGGCTATAACAGGGCAGTCAGCTATGCCGCCGATTACGCTGGCCAAAGCCCCTTCCATTCCGGCTATGGCAATTATAACCCTTGCATTCATAATTTTGTCAGTGTTGGCAAGAAGCCTGTGAATACCGGCTACCCCTACGTCATAGAGCCGCTCGACCCTGCTTCCCAAAAATTCGGCTGTCAAAGCCGCTTCTTCGGCGGCGTAGAGGTCGCTTGTTCCACCTGTGGCAACAAGAACTGTTCCTTCTGTATCAGGCTCGGGAATACTTCCTACAATGCCGATTTTGCCGGCTTCATAATAATTAAAGTCAACAAGAGCTTTAAGCTCAACCGCTTTTTCACTGTCAAGCCTTGTTATGAGAACGTTTTTCTGACCGCCTTTAACAAGGGAGCGGCAGATTTCGCCAATCTGCTCAGCGGTTTTTCCCGCTCCGTAAATAACCTCACCTGAACCCTGTCTTATTTTTCTGTGGTGGTCCGGCTTGGCAAAACCCAAATCCTCAAAGGGTTCTGTTTTAAGCTTAACCGCCGCTTCTTCGGGGGTAATTTTCCCTTCAGCCACCGCGTAAAGAAGCTTATTAAGTTCCGCTTTGTCCACTTTTTCCTGCCCCTTTCAGAGTTTCGTTCATACTGCCTGTTCTGTAGCCCTGTAAATCCGCAGAAATATATGTAAAGCCGTATTTTTTAAACTCACTGATTATTTTATCTCTTGTTTCCTTTTCGATAAGCTTGGGAAAGTCTTGTTCGCAAGCTTCAATTCTCGCCGTTTCGCCTTGTATTCTGACCCTTATTTGACTAAAGCCCAAATTAAGAAGAAGCTGTTCAGCCCTGTCAATCATTTTAAGCTTTTCGCCCGTTATTTCCTCACCGTAGGGAAAGCGTGAAGCAAGACAGGCGAAAGAGGGCTTGTCACAGGTTTTAAGCCCCGTTCTTTTCGAAAGCTCTCTTATTTCAGCCTTGTTAAGCCCTGCATAACGCAAAGGGCTTTTTATATTTAGCTCCGAAACTGCCTGAAGCCCCGGGCGGTAATCGCCCAAATCGTCAATGTTTGAGCCCTCCGCCACGTGTTTAAGATTGTTTTCCTCAGCTATAGTCTTGATTTTGCTCATAAGCTCTTTTTTGCAGATGTAACACCTGTCGGGAGGATTATATTTAAAGCCTTTGATTTCAAGCTGATTGAAGCTGAAAACAATTTGCCTTATGCCTTCTTCTTTGCAGAAGTCCTCGGCTTCCTTCATTTCTCTTTCGGGAAAAACTATGGACTTCGCCGTAACGGCTATTGCCCTGTCACCCAAAGCATCGTGAGCCGCTTTCAAGAGAAAGGTCGAATCAACACCGCCCGAAAAAGCTACCGCAATCCCTTCAAGGCTTAACAAATATTCCTTTAATTTATCATATTTTTCTCTAAGGGTCATAAAAACAGTCTCCCTTTATTGTTTTCTCATAAGAGCATTTTTAACCTTGCCCTCGGGATCCTTTATACACAAAACAGCAAACCAAATCACAAGCCCCAAAGCCGCAACGGAAAGCCCCAAATAAGCGTCATTCAGCATATCAGCAGGGGCAGGGGTAAAATATTCCGCACCCACTTCAATATATTCGACAACGGCGTCCACAAGCCACATAAGAGAAGCCCCGGTATACATAAGGCAGAGAGTGCCCAGCTTCATTTTACCGCTGAAGCCTGTGCAGTACCAAATTACGCCGGTAATAACCGCCGCAAAAACAGTTATCAAAAGTGTCATTTTTCACTGCTCCTTTACGGCTGTCTCCTCTAAAAGCCTGCCGTCTGCCTTTGTGATTGAATTTACCGCCATAACTCCGCAAGCCCAAACGACAGTGACAACAGCCGCCATAGCCGTTCCGCTTGTTGCCATTTCAAAGAACATTGCTGCCCTGTCGGCAGCATTTGCCGCATTCGTCAGGAAAGGAAACCAAGGCGTAAGCTCTCCGTGCCAAATATGTTCAAAAGCCAAAAGAGCCGAGCCGCCCCAAAGCATATTGTTAAGCCAATTCATTTTGCTTAAGAAAATATTCTGTTCCTTGCCCTCTGTTTTGTGTTTATCGGCATTTTTCTTAATTACAGTTGTAACAGCAGCCTCAGCCGCAGGTACCAAAAAACAAGCCATAATAAATTCCTCCTTAAAAAATTTCTATATCATAATTTTATCAAATAAAATCAAAATTGTAAAGTTCAATCTGCTTGTGTTGAAATACCTATGTTGAATAAATAACTATGCTTTAAAAGCATAATTTTAATATAAAAAGACTCCGGTTATATTAATCAGAGCCTTTTGTAATTCTATTATCTATTTTTAACAAATTAAGTCCTTAACCACTTCTCCGCCTAAAATCAGCCCGGCAACAGAGGGCACAAAGGCAATACTGCCGGGGGTTTGGCGTTTTTTGTTAGGGCTGTCCTCCGCTTCGTGGCTTTCGTCCTCAAGGGGCTTAAGGGGCGGCTCTTTCGAATAGACCACCTTAAGGCTGTCTACTCCCCTTTTCTTAAGCTCCCGTCTCATAACCTTGGCAAGGGGGCAGACGCTTGTTTTATAAATGTCGTCTACAATAAAAGCCGTAGGGTCAAGCTTGTTTCCGGCGCCCATACTGCTGATTACAGGGGTGCCTGCTTCCTTAGCCTTCATTATAATTTCGATTTTTGCCGTAACTGTATCCACAGCGTCAACAACATAGCTGAAGGATGAAAAATCGAACTCAGCCGAGTTTTCAGGCAGAAAAAAGCACTTTCTGACCTCAACCTCAGCCTTCGGGTTTATATCCTCAATTTTCTCTTTCATAACATCAACCTTATAACGACCCACAGTCTTTTCAGTGGCTATAATCTGCCTGTTTATGTTTGAAGGGGCAACCCTGTCATTATCCACAAGGAGAAAATGACCTATGCCGCTTCGAGCCATAGCTTCCACAGCGTAGCCCCCTACTCCGCCAACGCCGAAAACTGCAACCTTAGCTTCAGACAGGGCTTCAACCCCTTCTTTCCCTATTAAAAGCTCTGTTCTTGAAAAACGATTTAACATATAATCACCTATAGAAAAGCGGTCAAGACACAGCAAGACCGCTTTAGATTAAAGTATTGTTCAGGCTTCGCCGTCCTCTTCCTCATCTTCAAGGAAAAGCTCCTCAAAGGCTTCGGCTACCTCTTCATATTCATCATCGGAGTCGATGTTGTCAAGCTTTAAGCCGTTTTCGTCCTCAGAATAGCGGTAAATAAGAACCTCGCCGTCCTCATCGCTTTCGGGAACAAGGGCAATATACTCCTGCTCAGCATCTTCATCTAATGAAAATATGCCTATTACGTCGCAGATAAGCTCGCTGTCATCGTTTAAAACAAGGCTTATTTTGTTGTTTTCTTCGCCGCAGTTGCAGTCGTGATCGTGGTCGTGACCGCAGCTGCAGTCATGGTTGTGTTCTGTAGTCATTGGTTTTCCTCCTGAAAATATTAATTCATTCTTATATTGTAGACTAACCAAATAATAATTGCCCCACCTCTCAGTCAGCTACGCTGACAGCTCCCCTCAAGGGGAGCCTTTAACGCTGCCGCCTTATTATTCGGCACTTGTTACAAAAGTAGCTCTGTTGGCTCTTTCCTTAATTTCCTTTGAAATATCGGAAATAAATTTATCAAGGGTAAATGCGCCCAAAACATTCTCGCCGCATCTTACGGTAACTGTTCCGCTTTCCTTTTCTTTAGCGCCGCAGACAAGAATATAAGGCACTCTCTTGCCTCTTGCGTCTCTGATTTTATAGCCTATCTTTTCCGAACGGTAGTCGCTTTCAGCCCTTATTCCGGCTTTATTGAGAGCCGCCATAACCTCTTCGGTATAGTCCTCGAATTTCTCTGAAATAGGCAGAACCTTAACCTGAACGGGAGCAAGCCATGTGGGGAAGCTGCCTGCAAAGTGTTCTGTCAAGATACCTATAAATCTTTCGATTGAGCCGAAAACAACTCTGTGAATCATTACAGGACGCTTCTTTTGTCCGTCCTTGTCGGTATATTCAAGGTTAAATCTTTCGGGCAGCTGCATATCAAGCTGAATTGTTCCGCACTGCCATGTTCTGCCTAAGCAGTCTGTTAAATGGAAGTCGATTTTAGGGCCGTAGAATGCGCCGTCTCCTTCGTTAATTTCATAGTCTCTGCCGAGCTCATCGAGTGCGCCCTTAAGACCGGCTGTAGCGATTTCCCAGTCCTCATCGGAACCCATAGAGTCCTCGGGACGTGTTGAAAGCTCAATGTGATAATCAAAGCCGAAAAGTGTGTAAACCTCGTCGATAAGAGCAACTACGCCCTTGATTTCGTCTTTAATTTGCTCCTTTGTCATAAAAATATGCGCATCGTCCTGTGTGAAGCACCTTACACGCATAAGTCCGTGAAGCTGTCCGCTCTTTTCGTGTCTGTGAACAAGACCCAGCTCACCACAGCGAAGAGGAAGGTCACGGTAGGAGTGCTGCTCCTGCATATAAACAAGCATACCGCCGGGGCAGTTCATAGGCTTAACGGCAAAGTCAGTGTCATCAATAACCGTTGTATACATATTGGCCTTATAGTGATCCCAGTGACCGCTTCTTTCCCAAAGAGCCCTGTTAAGCATCATAGGTGTCTGAATTTCAACATATCCGGCACGCTTATGGATTTCTCTCCAATAGTCGATAAGTGTGTTTTTGATAATCATTCCGTTGGGAAGGAAGAAGGGGAAGCCCGGGCCTTCTTCAAGAAGGGCGAAAAGACCTAATTCCTTGCCCAGCTTTCTGTGGTCACGCTTTTTAGCTTCTTCAATAAGTCTTAAATGCTCCTCAAGGTCGCTTGCCTTTGTGTAGGCTGTACCGTAAATTCTTGAAAGCATTTTGTTCTTTTCGCTGCCTCTCCAATAAGCACCGGCAACAGAGGTCAGCTTAACAGCCTTAACGGGCTTTGTTGAAACAAGGTGAGGGCCTGCGCAAAGGTCTGTAAACTCGCCCTGCTTATAGAAAGAAATAACTGCGTCCTCGGGAAGGTCGTTTATAAGCTCAACCTTATAGGGTTCGCCCTTTTCTTCCATAAACTTAATTGCCTCGTCTCTTGGCAGCTCGAACCTTTCAAGAGTAAGGTTTTCCTTAGCGATTTTCTTCATCTCGGCTTCGATTTTTGTGAGATCCTCTTCCGTAAAGGGAGTTTCTCTGTCAAAATCGTAGTAGAAGCCGTCAGCAATTGAGGGGCCTATGGCAAGCTTAGTTTCGGGGTAAAGTCTCTTTATAGCCTGAGCCATAATGTGAGAAGCTGTGTGTCTGAAAGCCCTTTTGCCCTCGTCTGAGTCGAATGTGCAAAATTCAAGTGCGCAGTCGGAGTTAAGGGCTGTTCTCAAATCAACAACCTCGCCGTCAGCCTTTGCACAGCAAAGATTTCTTGCAAGGCCTTCTGAAATGCTTTTGCAAATGTCAAGAACGGTTATTCCGTTTTCATACTGCTTAACACTGCCGTCCTTTAAAGTAATGTTAATCATAAAAATCCTCCTAAAAACTTAAAGTCTTTAATCTAAAAAGCCCCATAAGACCAATTAGCCTTATGGGACGATTATACAAAAAGTAAATATCGTTTCCACCCTGAAAGCGGATAAGCCCTTTAACGCAGGCTCAAAGCGGACGGTATTAACGTCTCTCAAAGGCGGTACCACAAGCTTCTGAAACAGGCGCTCTCAGCTTTCCGCCCTCTCTGTCGATTCTTAACCCTTGTGACATGTCCTTATCACTGATTTAATCTAAAATTATTATATCATTAAAACCGGTTTTGTCAAGAAAAATTTATATTATTAACGGTTTGATATGTAAACCCGGAAGAACTTTAATTATCGCTGTTAGAGATTTTCCCCGAATATTCATTTTCCATAAATTCACTGATATACTTTTTTACATATGGAATTCTTCTGCCGGAGGTCAAAACAAGTTTTTTTCTCTCTATTGTTTCGATTGAACGCTTTTTAACGGCGTAGCTTCTGTGAACCCTTATAAAGCTGTCTCCGGATTTTTGAAGAAAATCCTTCCAAGCCAGTCTCAAATTCACTTCAGCATCGGCTGTAAAAACAACTGTGTTGTGCCTGTTTGCTTCAGCGGCTTCAACCTTATTTAAATCTATAAATCTTATGTTTCCCATAGAATCTTTAACTGCCAAAACATCTTCGCTGTTTTCAGGGTGGTCAGTTGAAGCTCTGAGAAGCTTATAGGTATCCTCACTTATTTTATGAGAAAAGTCCTCTCCCTCATCAAGAACCTCATCAATGGGGTTTGAAATGTGTAAATGGCAAATCTGAAGCTTCCCGTCGACCTCTTTCCATACAAAGGTACACCGAATTTCTTCGCTTACCATTTCCTTTTTTGCCGTTCTTGCCACAACGCTCGATTTACCCATAACAATACAGGTGCTTTTGTCGCTGTAGGTACACCAAAAATCCTGCTTTATAATATGATATTCTGTATACGGACAGCTCAGTTTGTGCTGAACATTCACTATGGCATCATTGCCCAAACAAAATGCCAACTTTCTTTTGCCGATCCATGTTATTTCTTCGGAAAAAAGTTCGTTTAAATATCTGTCTTTACGCCAATATCCATTCATACATTTTTTTGTTTCATTAACAGCTCTTTCCATTGTAGCTTTATTCAACTCTTCTACCTCCGTATAAAAACCTGCGGAAAAACCTAATTATATTTTCAAAGCAAGGTTCAAAAACCTACTTTAGCTCTGGGCTAATTATACCCCCCCCCCCGCTGATTTTTGTCAACAATAATTAAATTAGAAATTCGTTAAATTTTCAAGCTTATTCAGGTAAATATGTACTAATGTCAACCGTCATTTTTGCGAGTGCATTTATTAAACAAAAGTGAAAACATACAAGAATGAATACACCCTTGTATGCTTAAAATATTATTAATTACTTTTTATAAATACTTTTGCAAAGTCTAAGCTCATCAATAAGGTCAGTGACATATTTTAAATCCGCAGTAAAATTTTCTTTAATCTTATCAATGTTTTTAACGTCTCTGCCCTTAATTTCAAATGCATCTCTGCCTGAGTTTACAGCCAAATGAAGCTTGCTTCCGCAAAAGCGCATATGGGTTTGTCCCCCTGCTTTTTCATCCATTGAAAGAATATATTCCATCATATGAGGTGTCAAAACATAAAAAGCAGTGTGGGGGTCAGCCGTACGAATGACGTATTTTTTGTTAAAGGCTTCGCTTTCGGTTTCAACAGTGTTCTTTCCCTTAATGACCTTGCCCACAACATTTTCGCCCTTCCTCTTTTCTCTCAAAAGCAAATCGGCGGAAAGCTGTTTATTAAAGTCGCAGACAACCCACATACCCTTAAAAACCGTTACGTCACGGGTTTCAACATAGGTTTCGCCCTTTGAGTTTGAGCGGACTTCCGTCTCTTCGTCAATAAATTCAATGTCGCTCATTTCTAAATTTATGCCCTTATAAGCAGCCTTAATATAGTCTGAGCCTTTAACCTTAACATAATGGGGAATTTCAAGGTCAACCGTTCTGACAATAGTGTCGGGCAGACGCTCTTTGGGGTTATACTCCCAGTCATCGAAAAATTCGTCTAAAATTTGAGGCATAATATTTTCGCTGATAAGGTCTTTAATTCTTGTTTTAGCCTTTTTTCTGTAAATCAGACCGGCAAACAAAAGAATTATTCCCAAAATGTCAACGAAAAGATATACACCGCTGTCAGAGGACATAGTCATTAAAAAGCCGAAAACAGCAGTTATAAGACCTGCGGCGGCTATAATCCACCCTGTCATAATTTTCTTTCTTTCGCCGTCAATTCTCGCTTTTAAAGCCTGTCCCTTAAGTATATTATTTCCACTCATAGCTTTTTCTCCAAACTAAATTAAAAGCTTATTTTGACATCGGCTCTTTTTTCTTTTGAAGCCTCAAAAAACTTTTTAGTGCTTCTGCCCCCTTCCAAAAGGCTGGCAGGGAACATTGCTATAGCTGTGTTAAATGCCGATACATTTGAGTTATAAAGGCGTCTTGCCGCCTGAAGGTGATCCTCGGCGTCTTTTATTCCGCCCATAAGCTCAGTGAAAACCTCGCTTGAACGAAGCTCGGGGTAGTTCTCCGCTACGGCAAAGAAATCCGCCGACAGCCGGTTAATCTGTCTTTCAGCTTCGCTGAGCTCATCAACGCTCATACCCTGTCTTAAGGCTACCACCTGAGTAAAAATTTCTTTTTCGTGGGTCATATAGCCCTTAGCTGCGTCAAGAAGCTTAGTCAAAAGGTCATATCTTTTTTCTAAGGCAACCTCAATTCCCGAAAGACCTTCGGTAACCTTAATTTCCATCCTTTTAAAATTGTTTGTTGTAGAAACCGCCCATAACCCGATTATGATAATTATGCCTATAATTACGATTATAGGAATTAATGCTTCCATAGTTAAACCCTCCTTTTAATTTAATCATCATCTTTCTTTGTAGTGGTTTCGGTAGTTGTATAGTCGTCATCATGATAATAGGTTGAATCAGTCTTTGTTTCAATAGCTATATCCTCCTGCCAAGCCTTCAGCTGGCGGTAGCCGCAGTAGAGACTGCCCATAACAATATGAATGCCCAAAACCGCTATTATATACCACTTAATATGCTCCTTAGCCTTCTGACGCTTTTCGTCATCGTCCGCCTTGGCATAATTTACGCCCACACGAATGGCAATAAGAGCGAGAATAGCATAAGCCAAAACCAACAGAGGAACTCTTGCATATTCAAGAAGTATTACGGGAGTTGTTACCAGCTCGCCGTAGGGCCCCGTAAGCTCTGCAAGAAGGTCTGAAAGCATAGCCGAGTCGAAGCCGTAATAGCTTTCGTTTAAGCTTGAGCCGCTGCTCTTTTCGACTTCAGTACTCTTTGTATCAAAGGCATAGACATAAACGTGAGCCTTATAAATATCCTCGTCGGTTATCTCTCTGTATTCAATTGCTTCGGTGGTTTCCTCTGTTTCCTCATCAGACTCCTCAGCCGCCTCGGCTGCCGCTTCAGCCGCTGCAGAAGAGCTGAAGGCGGTTGTTGCTTCTGTTGCAGAATCCGTCACAGTGTCAGATACAGTTGTGGTTTCCGTTTCAACCTGCATATCCTCTTTTGTATAGCCCAAAAGAGCAACATAGCCTTTGCTGCCGGAGGTAAAGTTCCATGCGTTAAAGAACGCCCCTTCTACACCCGATGAGCCGTCTTCAAACTCCGTTACGGGCATATCCGCGTCGGACTGTATGAATGTAACCTCAGGCGTAAGATCGCCCGTTCCGTTTGAAACAAGTTTTATCTTATAGGGAATAAAGCCGTTTTCAATAGTTGCGCTGTAAAGCTGGTTTAAGCCCGTTACAAGAGTATGGCTGTATTCAAGGAAGTGAGAATCCTCAGAGGTGCTTCCTCCGTCTTCGGTATTAACCTCCGTAGAGGAGTCAGTGCTTGAGCTTGAAGTATCGCTGTCCGTTTCCGAGGTTTCCGTCGCCTTTTTCTCATAGCTTGCGTCAAAGGTGCCCTTATAGCCTGTAACCTGCTTTTCGCTTAGGCTTATATAGGTGTCGCCGTTGGAATCCTTCATTTTGGTTTCCGTAAAGGTTATAATATACCACTTGCCCAAGGAGCTGCTTGAGAAGAAGAGAATATCATAGCCCGATGAGTCGTCATAGCCGTAAGCCACATTGTCAATTTCTCCGGAAGCCTCACCGTTAGTCACTGTAATCATTCCGAAAGACTTCATTTCGTCTTTAAGCTTCTGGTTAACGCCCTTTACAACGGCGTCAGCCTGAATACCCATAGGCACAACATATCCCCTGTCGGAATTGACCACCACGGCAAAGTTTGACTTCATGGGGTAAATTTCGTAGGGCTCGTCCGTAACAATGGACGTTATCTTTTCGTCTACCTCAGTGTCTATAAGAGATGTGTTCCAAATTACCTTTCTGTAGGTGGTTGTTAATTCAGAGGTAGAGATTACAAGCATACTGCTCAAATCATCATCTGCATTCAAAGCTTCTGAAATAATCCAGTCATAGGAATTAAACTCAGCTATAACCTCGTTTCTTGCGTCTGAATCTATCTCAAACTTTGCGGCGTTATACAGCAGAGTATAAAGATATTCACACTGTGTATACTGCGTATAATAAAGCTGTTCATAATATTCCGCATCGTTTAAAACAAGAGACATACTGCCTGCCGCCGCTTCGTTTATTGCGATTGCCGCAGACTGCCTTGTTTCGTAATATGTTTTAACCTCACTTAGAAGCTCCGGCATTTCCATACATATTTTATAAGCGGGAACATAGCCTAAATTATAATCCGAGGTTAGGTCGCTGTCCCTGTTTATAATCTGAGCATCAATGCCTGCATTGGCTTCAGACGACTCTGAGGCGGAGGCTCCTCCGCTTAATTCCTCTTCGGAATAATTCGAACCGCTGTTTGTGACGGTTGCCTGCTGTTCGTCAGTTAAAACTCCCGAGTCATAAAAAAGTGTAAAGGCTAAATCGCTTATGTTTTTATAAATCTCATACATATTATCGGCATAAAGCGCCATAGCACTTTGACTTCCGTAAACCGCATAGAGATTTTGATTATAGCCGTCGCTTGATGTAGGAGACGCTGTGGTGGATTCGGTGGTTCCGTCTGAAGCAGTCATATTTCCGCTGCTTTCCGCACTTTTGGCTATACTGGTTGTTACCTCTGTGTCATTGTCGTCCTTATATGTAAGAGCCGTTATTGTATATTCATCTATAAGATAATTGCAGACATATTTATAAACAGTGTCAACGGTTACGTCGCAGACCTCAATTTCCGTTCCGTTTTCGTCTTTAGTGGTTATTTTTGAAAAGCTGTCATAAAGGCTGTCGTAAATGCTTTGACACTCCTTAATTATTTCGTCATAAGTTCTTGTTCTTAAGGCGTTTTCGCCTATACTGCCGTAATATATGTCAATTTTAACCTTAATCAGCTGAATATTTATGTTTTCGTCCTCTTCAGCATAGTCTGAGTTATCCTCAGTTTCCGCAGTATACAGATTCGCTGCGGAGTTAAGAGAAGCGCTTATGTTTCGGTAGAAGCGGTTTTTATATCTGTAGAGATATTTTACATCGTTTGTAAACTCCGCCGTCTCGCTGCCCTCAGACGCCATATTTACAGCATCATTCATAGAGTCTATAATTCTGTTTATATCGTAGTCTGTGTTAAGAGTTTCGATATATGAAACAACAGTGTCTGCGCTGGTTCTGTAAGCATCAACCTTGTAAAGAGAATTGTAGGCACTCAGATATTGATCGAGATTTTTAATCATAGCCTCATATTGAGTATAGTTTGCGTCTAAATAATCCGCCGTTATCTCATTGTTGTCCCAATAAAATTTTACCGAAAAGACAGTGCTGTCAAAGTTATCCTTTAATACCTGAAGCTGTGCTTCAAGAAGTGCAATCTGCGCTTCAAGGTCGGCAATTTCTCCTTCGCCGGTGTTAATTGCGCTTAAAAGGGTCGACATTTGAAAAACATATGACATTATAGATGTTCCGCTGCTGTTCGCAGTAAAAAAGACATCTAAGTTATTGGCAAAATTATATACAGCTGCAAGCTCATCCTTCATGTTATCATAATAGTTTGTCATATTGGTTTTGTAAGTAGACCATGAAGGGGTTGACCTTGAAAAAAGCGAATTTATATATCCATAACTCAGTTTTCCCGAAAATTCAACAATTGTTTTTAAGCTTTCATAGGTGTCTCTGATAGTGTCAAGCTGACCTGCTGCGGCTATATCCGAAAGAGTGCTGTCAGTTACAGATACAGATGAAATTGACGTTATTATAGTATTAAGTGCTTTCAATTCACTGTTAAAGCTGCTTACACTGATTTTATCGCAAGCTGTCTTTGCGTTTGCCAAATCACTTTTATAATCTGTGCCGGTATATGTATAAACGTAATAGCCGCTTATTTCCCCTACACTCGATGCATCTCTTGGACAAGTATTAAGGAAATAGTTTGCGTTAGATACACAATTCGATAAAAAAGTATTGATTTTTGTTGTAGTAAGAGGAGTAAGCGTAATCGTTCCGTCCTCATTTACGATAGCTGAGTCAAAAACCTGTGAAAGCTTGTCCTCAAGCTCGGCATAATAGCCCATAACGCCTTTTGAGCTTGTATCGCTTATGGCGTCGTCTCCCGTTAAGGTGTCGGCTATACTGTTTACCTCGGCAGCATTATCAGCCTTAACCGCATATTCCGATGTAACCTCCGACTCCTTTTCCGCCAGCTCCGCTTCAAGGGTTGCTATTTCTTTTCTCAGCTCCACTATTGCCGCAGACTGGCTCTTAAAATCATTTATGCTGTCAATAGTGAAGTCTTTTGGAATAACATAGGGTCCCGATTTATTTTCGTTTGCAAAGGACTGTATGCCTGCGTCACGTGCCGCCTGATAGTCTGCCTCTGCTTTTTCTATATACTCCTTAAGCTCGTTGGCGTTTTCTATGGTCTGAACCTTAGTGCTTGCCATTGTGGTTGAGCCTTCCTCCTGGGCAAGGTTTATGTTAAAGGTCAGATATTTGGTAGACAGGGCTGATTTTATATCCTCCTCCCCCGAGTCATATACTTCATCGCCCTCCTCAGACAGGCTGTCCTCGCTTAGACCGTCGGGAACAGTGTCTTCGTCGTTTCCTATCCAACTGTTAAGATCCTCGGTAATAGGCTCAACCTCTTCATACTCACTGCTTGTGCTTGTAGACGTAGGCGTAACCATCATCTGCATAATCATAGAGTACTTTTTGGCGGTAGAGGTGGAATCATACTTTGTCATCAAAAGATCGTCAATGGTGTATGAATAGGCTGACTTATAGGTATACTCCGGAACAATGCTTATGGTTATGGAGCCGGAAATACTCGATTTATAGGTTTTTGAGAAAATAATCAGCCAGCTTTTTTCCTGAAGGGTAGCTGTAAATTTACAGGTCAAAACCCATGACTTGTTGTTTTGGGCGTCTCTTTTATAGGTATAGGTATCGTCATATGAATTGATTGTGACGGTATGATTATAAGACAGCAGACCTGAGCTTGTTTTTTGATAGCCTTTGTAGGCGTTGTCCAAGGCTTCCTGCAAATATGCCTCCATATCCACAAAACCGTTGTGAATTTCCGATTTTTTCACATTTTCTGTAGTTACGTTGCTTAGGTATGTAACATCTGTTATTCCGTCTACAACCTTTTGTGTATTAACACAGCCCAGCCAGTTGTTTACCCAGTTTGTGCCGCTGGTGTCAAATGTAATATCCCCCGTTACGGTATATTCAACAGCGCAGTAGCCCGCTTCAGCCATTGAATTTTTGAAGGTGGAGCTTGCAAAAAGGTCTGAAATCTTATAATAATATACATCGTTTGTGGCGTAGGTGGCGTTTTTTTCGTCAAAGCTGTAGATGTACATTTGTTCGTTATAACAAACCGTAAGACAGTCGTCTGTCAAATTGGTAACAAGGTTATATTCTCCGTTTTCAACCTCGCTGAGCTTTGCTGAGTCGGCATCGCAGTAAAGAATTTTACACTCGTCCTTGCCAATTTCATGCTCCATAACGATTGTAGCGACCTTAAACTCAGAATCGTCAACTACGTCCCCGTTTTCTTCAAACTCAACATCGTTTGTTATTACGCTTTTTATGGTTTTGCCCTCACCTACAGACTCCCAAAGAGAGGTTCCGTCAGAATCGGGCAAATATTCCTCTGTGTTGGCGCTGCCGTTAATTAAGTCTTCAAAAAATGAATCCACAACCTCATATTCAACGTCATAGTCATAGGGCTCATAGCCGAAGTCATAGCTGCCGTAGTCGGCTTTATAGGTGGTCTGAAATCCGTAAAGTATAACAACACCGCTGTAATCCTCAATGTCTCCTCCGGCATTTGTAGATATATTGGTTTGCTTCATACCCGAAAGGTTCATACCGATAACTCTGAAGTTTTTCAGATAGCTTCCGTCGCAGTATTCCCCGGGAATATAGAAAACCTTGTCGTCGCCCTTAACGAGAGTAGGCGCACCTGTATAGCCCCCTGTAATGTCGTTTACGATGTCCTCATTGTAGGTGATTTCCACAATTTCATCTTCGTCATCATCGGCTGATGTTTCGGAGGTCACTCTTTCATAGTTGTTTATAAGCTGGCTTCCGCTTCCGAAAAGAGCTACAACAACCACAAATATAATAAGCGCTATTCTGGTATAATATCTGATTTGGTCGGCAAGCGACATAAGGATCATCTCCTTTTAAGGAATAACTTCCTATTTCTTTTTCAATATCCACAAACCGCTTAAACCGAAAAAGGCGGCGGCAATAACCAAGTTGAATTTCAAACTGCCTAAATTAAGCAGTCCTCCGTAAATCATAGGGGCGACGGTGCTGACGATGCTTCCGGCGATAGATAAGCCGTTTAACATAACCGCCTTGTCTATGCCCTTTCCGTATTCGCTGTTTACGGGCAGAGAGGTAAGCACCGCTCCGCCGTAGCCGTCGAAAAGCCCGGCAAGAGCCGCACAGACTAAAATGCCAACAAGTGTAACCTTCGGTATAAGAACCGCTATACCCAAAAATATAATAAACAGGGCGATAAAGCCCGAAACATTGTCTTTAAGGTTTTTAAGCTTTTTTACAAGATATATTCCCACGTAGTTGCCCATTAAGCCGTAAAGAAGGTAGCTGTAGGTGTTTACGGTGGAGTTTAAGCCGTTCATAGTTATGAGAATATGCAAAAACGAAACTATGAACATAAGCCCCATATTTAAGGGAACAACGGTAGTCAAAATTTCCAAAATAAATCGGGGACGCTTCAAAAGCTCCTTAAGGAAAGGTATAAATGACTTTATTTCCTGCTTTGAAGCCTGTACACCCTCCCTTTTTTTGATGTAGGGGCAGGGCATAATGAAAAAAGCTGATATGTAAATTGCCGCAAGTATAATTCCCCCCCGCGAAATAAACAAATCTGTAGCCTGCGGCATAGGAGATTATTCCCCCCAGAGAGCCGCCAAGTGTAAGCCCTGTCAGCAGACCGCAGTTGTAAAGACCGTATTTTACCTTTGTGTCTGCCTCGTTGTCGGAAGCTGCCGCAACGAGATAATTCATCAGCCATCTTTCAAAGCCCAGACACACGCCTATAAGAGCCGAGCTTATGAGAATATAGGGCGTTTTAAGCTTAAAATAAGGCAAAATCATAGCTATAATACCGCAGGCTCCCGTCAAAAGAATGTAAAGCCTTATGCCCAAAGCGTTTTTTATCTTCTGACCCATAAGAAGAGCCGCAAATATGCCTATGCAGAGAATACTTGCCGGGAGAGAAGCCAAAAAGTCTTTTGAAAGCCCAAAAAGATTTACACCGTCGTATTTAATGATTACTGCGCCGTAGGGTATAACGGCGTAGGCGGCAATGTAAGTAAAAAATGTCATAAACTTTATTACCGAATTAACGGCTTCCTCGCCTAATTTTTCGGTGTCCTTTCTGCCGATTATGATTTTAGGCAGAGCCGCCGTCTCCAAAATGCCCATTACGCAGACAACAACTGCGGTAATAAGCAGAACGGTACCCGAACCCCATGTCATTTTCAAAATAACATATGTAAAGCCGAGACATATTAAAGCCGTTAAAATTCTGTAAAAAATAAGTTTGTTTTTGTTCATAAAGCCACCTTACGATTCAAAATAAGAAAAGTGCATATAATCGGGTGTGGAACCCCAGTCGCCGCCCCAGCCGAAGCCGTATTTTTTGAATATGCTTACGACCTCGGGGGTTACCGAATAAGGGTTTTCATAGGGGGAGTATATCCGCCCTACTTTGGTTCCGTCGCTGTAAAGGCAGTAGTTTTCGTCCGGGTTTATGTCTACGGCTGTGCCGAGGGCATGCTCCGAAAGTCTGCCTCCGTGGGTGTTTCTGTAGTTATAACCGCCCACGCTTTTTATGGGGAAGCCTAAGCCGAAAACCTCGTCAAAGGCTCCTATGTAGTTATTTTTAATATTTTTGTTTACCGTAATTCTTGCGGTAGTGGGGTATTTGTTCCCCTGAGCGTCGATTTTCCAAACATTTACGGTTATGGTTTCCATAAGCTGCGCCGCCTTTGCGGAGCTTGTGAACCACTCTGAGGGAGCAACCTCTTCAACGGAAAGCTTAAACTCCGGAGAAGTGTTCTTTTCAAGAAGGTTTTTGATTACCTCTTCAGCCCCCGTAAATGTGGAAAAATGTATTGTTTCGGATGTGTTATAATCCATAACAATCTGAAGGCTGTAGTTTTTTTCGGGCTCAATATATTTTTCGTCTAAGAGATACATTCCGCCCTTTCCGGCAAAGTGCATTTCACTGCTGTCGGAGGCATTATAAACGGTTCCGCTTTCAATTTCAGTGGTGTTTATAACCCCTTCATCATCATAGAGAACAATATAGCCCTTTGAGCCTTCAGCGGCATAATACCTTACGGCGATACTGTCCTCGCTGTAAAGCCTGTCATTTTCCTCCGGATAAATAATAACGGGTATATTTTCACTTTTATTATTTTTTGTGTTTTTCTCTGCGGTCTGCTCCGAAACAGCTTCGCTTGCGGTAAATTCGTATTGAGCCGCACCTGTTCCGCCGCGTGCTATAAAAGGCGTCAGGGCAAGCCCTGCGGTCACAGCACAGGCGGCAAAAATAATCCCCTTCATATTTATCACTCCGAATTATTTGTTGGTATACTTAACAAGAAGCATTGTTATATCGTCAGACTGCTCAACACCGTTATGGTGAGCCTTTAAGTCGTCTAAAATAAGGCTTATAATATCCTCGCTGCCCATATCCTTATTGACGTGAGACAGCTTTTCAATAAGTCTGTCATCGCCGTAGAAAGAATTGTCCTCGCCTATGGCTTCGGTTACGCCGTCTGAATACATATATACAGAATCGTTTTCATTAAGCATTATGTATTCGTCCTTATACTTAATGCCTTCCATACAGCCCAAAGGCAGACTGTTTACCGATTTGAGCCAGTGAGTGTTTTCCCCTATTACAACAGGCTTGTTATGCCCTGCGTTTGCATAGGAAAAACGCCCTGTTCTTATGTTCAAAATGCCCAAAAATACCGTTACGAAAACATTTTCGTCATTGTTCTGACAAAGGCTGTCGTTTACTCTTTCTAAAATTTCAGAGGGCTTAAGCCCCATTTCGCCGTAAACCTGAATGTAAACCTTTGTTCTGACAGAGAAAAGCGAAGCGGGAATGCCCTTTCCGGCTACGTCCGCAACGGAAACCAGAAGGTTGTCATCATCTACTTTGAAAACTGCGTACAAGTCTCCCCCTACCGATTTGGCTGCCTTCATAAAGGCGAAAACGCTGTATTCCTTACTCTTGGGGAAGTCCTGGCTCATAAGTGAAAGCTGAATGTTAGCCGCAGCCTCCATTTCGGTTTTAAATCTTTCCTGTTCCGCAGTGTATTTTGTAATTTTGCCTAAATAGTCTTTTAAATCATGAGACATACCTACGAATTTTTCAGCTAAAAGCCCTACCTCGTCGCCTGTCTCCAAAACGTCTTTGCTTATTTCAATATCCATATCGCCCTTGCCGAAGGCTTCAACCTGATGACAAAGCTCCAATATGGGGTTTACGATATGACCGGCAGTTCTCTTGGAATACCATGCGGCAATTAAAGCAGCTACAACGGCTATGCATATAAACAAAATAACCGCCATCATAATAAACTGCATTGAAAAGCTGCTCATTTTCAGGCTCATATTGCCTATTTCACCCTGAATATCTTCAATGGCTGATAAAACCTCAGAAACATCGAATATAAAATAAACCGAGCTGTCAGCTGCCTTTACATTATATTTTGTTAAGCAGTAGTCGCCGTTGAAAATAACCTCTCTTGAGTTTTGTATTGCAAAAATATCATAGTCGTCGCCGCCTATAATTCTTTCGCCCTTTGAGTCGGTAAGAACAACGTCTTTAACCCCTTCAAAGTTAATGTTCAACAATGTGTTGTAAATTTCAATAAGAGGTGCGCTTACCACAACAACGCCCTTAAACTCATCTTCATAGATCAAGGGTACAACATAATCGATTTTTTCCTGACCCGTTACGGAACCCACAATAACGTCAGTCCAAACAGGCTCCATAGCCTCTTTGCCTAAGACATACCAATCGTCATCTCTTAAGTCGCCGTAGTCATCGCCCAAATAGCCGTCTGTTCCGTCGAGAACAATTCCGCTTTCGGTAACTACGAATATGTCAAGGGTGTCTAAATTATTGCAGTCATAGCCCGGAACGGTTTTAATATAGTCTCTTACGCTGCCTATTTTATAAAACTCTTCCGTTTTTTCTTCGGTTACACCGCCTATAAAGCCTATTCCGTTTGTGTTTAAGCTTTGGCTTTCGTCGGGAGCGTTTCCGTAAATGCTTATAATATAATCCGCTACGGAATCGCCCTTGCTGCTGTTTCGTTCATAATTGTTTTCAATAATGCTTCCGCAGGCAGCAGTTATATCTCTTGAATATTGTCTTATATTTTCATATATAACATCGTCTGTAAATTTTTCAAGCTCTGTTGATGACTCGTCATTTAAATCTACATATACCTTTTTTTGAATATAAATAAAGGAAACAGCAATAACAGTAAACAAAGCTATAACTATAATCAGAGATGTCATAAGAGTTTTTCTGACCTTAACACTTATTGATTTCAATTTGTCACCGCCTTTATAAACTTATTTTGTTTCCTTTTAAGTCCGTAATTTTTTTAATATTAAACACCGCGGCAAAGCCGTTAGCTGCATATAAAGCCCTGCCGTCCTTTATTCCGAAATAATTATCACTGCTTTCTTCAGCTGAAATTATTTTGTCAACATAAACCCTTTTTCCGCCACAGTTAAAAAAAGCGCCGTTGTGCATAAACCTTGCTCTTATTTTTCTGTCAATGTCGCCGAGGGTGTCTGCTTCATTAATTTCATAGTCCTCATATTTAAGAGCCGGTCTGTAGGTTCCTGTTTTAAAGGAATATTTTATACCTCTTTTGCCTGTCAGATACTCATAAAGAGCGTCAAGAAGCCGAGGAATTTCGTCTTCGGCTTTGTCTAAAACCTCAAGAGAATTTTCCGTTCCTTCAAGAGGTATTTTTATGCTTTCGATAACCTCCCCCAAATCGATTTCGGGAGTAACCTTATGCAGACAAATTTCAGTTTCCCGCTCTCCCAAAAGAACCGACCAAAGATGAGGGTGGTGACCTCTGTTGTTATGAAGGTCACCGGGGTGAATGTTATAAACGTCCTTGCTGTTTAAAATTTCTTCAGTAAGAATAAAGGGACAGGCATTCATAAGAAAGCACTTTACGTCTTTTATTTCGGCAAATCTGTCTCTAAGCTCTGCTTTATTAGAGATGATTTCCATTTTAACCTTGTCGCGATACTTTTTTTCACAGTCCCAAACCTCATCGCAAAGTCTTGACTTAGGGGTTAAAAAATATTTAACATTAAATCTGCTGTCTTGAAACAAGGCTTCAAGGGCTCGTGTTCCGTAGCCCAAAAAGCCTATGTCAATTTTATTCATCTGCTTTCACCCCGAACGTAAGAATATTCCTTCCGTCATAATATTTATATTCTATATAGTCGGAAATTTGTTTAAGCAGAAATACGCCTAAGCCGCCGATTTCTCTGTCGTCGGCGTCTAATGAAATATCGGGGTCCTTGCTTAAAAGAGGATTGAATTTATCGCCGTTATCCTCTATTTTTACATATATAATGCCGTCCTTTTCCCCTATTTCAATTGTAATTTTAAGATTGCTGCCGTCATTATACTGAAGGACGTTTACGAAAACCTCTTCAAAGGCAAGAATAATGTTGTTGCGCTTTTTCGGACTTACATATTCAAGAGCGCTTTCCGTAAAAGCCATGCCCTTTTCATAGTCTTCATTAAAGCTTGTACTGTTAATAGTTAAAACCTCTGCCATAAAAATTTCCCCCTGCCTTATGTTAAGAAATATTCATTATGGAAGAAAAGCCCGTTAATTCAAAAACGTCTTTAACTCCCTCCGACGCTCCCGTAATCTTCATATCAAAGCCGTTTTTGTTGCAGTCCTTCTGAGCCTTTAAGAAACATCTTAATGTAGCCGAACAAATATATTCAACCTCTTTCATATCAAACTCAAATTCGCTGCAGCCTTCGTTTTTGCCTTTTTCATATTCCTTAAACAGACATTCGCTGCTGACTGTGTCGGCTCTGCCGTTTAAAAGAATAGTTGCCTTTTTTTCTTCAATTACTGATTTTGCTTCCAACATAATTTATGATGCCTCCCTTTCCTGTTCCTGTTCCATTTCACCTAATACTACTTTGTTTCTTACGCCCAAATCATAATAAACATCCTCGCCGAAAAATACATTCTTCTGCTTTTCGGAATTATCCATTTCGCCGAATTTATACAAAGGACATCTGTAGCTGGGTGTAAACTTTGTTTTAAGGGGGAAATTACCGAATGTAACGATAATTGAATTTCCCGTGCTTTCTCTGTTGTTAAGTCTTTGAAGCTCAGAGGGATATATAAGGGGTCTGGTTTGAAGCGACTGTGAATAGTTTATATCCTTGTCGGCAGAAACCGAACCCGAAACGCTGCTTGTGGAAACAGTCATATTTCCGCAAAGCTCCGAAAACTCCTTACAGGTGTTAATATCGTTTGAACCGATGAACATCTTCATACCGCAGTTAGACTTAATAATGTCGGCTACTGTGTCGCCGTAAACATTGTTAAGCTGGGCGTATGACTGAACAACCATATTAAACCAAATCTTTCTGCTTCGGCCTACAGTGATCATCTTGTCGAACTTATCGATTTTAGGCATGTTGCCGAACTCATCGAGAATGAAATATACATTTCTGGGCAGAGACAAATCCTCTCTTGCGGAAGCCTTTTTAATAAGTGCCTTGTAAATACAAAGTATGAACATTGCCGCAAGGGCATGTCTTGTATCCTTTTCATCGGGTATCTTCATAAAGAGAGCGGTTTTTTCATCTGCAAAGATGTTGGGGTCAATATCCGTTCCGGCTGTAAGAGCACAAATACCTTCGTCGTTAAACATTGACATTTTATCGAAGGCTATTGACATATAGCTTGAAAGAGTGTTGTCCGCCGCTGTGGTAACCTGTTTGCTCAGTGAAACACATCTTGCAATAGGGCTTCTGCCTGCGAAATAATTCTTAACCTCCAAAAACTCGTTTTCGGAATTTGAAATAGCCTTATTCAGATTATAAAAATTATATTTTTCCTTAGTCATACCCAGCTCGGGGTTTTCGCTGTCCTCAAGCATAGCCAGAGCCGTCGCCATAACTATGGAACGGGCGCCCTTCTCCCAAACGGGGTCGTCCTGAGACTCAATGGGGCAGAGAACGCTTATAAGATCGTTTAAGTCCTCATAAAGCTCATCGTATATCTGCTGTTTTTTCATTCTTGCGTCTATAATAAGCTCGTCTAAAACAGCGTATGCGGAGCCGTAATATTCATACCATACCTCACCGTACTGATCCTTCTCGTTTATAAGGGTTAAATTTTCATAGCTGTCAACCGGGTCGGTATGCTCGAAAATATTATTTCCGGCTTCTATATAAAGCTGATATCTGTCATATATATCTCCCAAGGGGTTCCATCTGAATGAGGAATATGTATCTCTTAAGTCAAGAACCATTACCTTATAGCCTCTTTCCTTCAAAAAGCCCGAATGAAGCTGATAAAGCTCGCCCTTAGGGTCGGTCATAATCATTGAAGAACCTGCGCCGCTTGCAGCAAGAATTTGAATCATAGGGTTAATAAAGGTGGTTGTTTTACCTGAACCTGTAGAACCTATTATTATGCCGTGCATAGGGCTTGCCAAATTGACCTTAAGCCCTGCCTTTTTGTCATATGACGCCCTTACGGGAACACCGTCCTTCTTTTGGTCAACAAGCTTTGCGAAATTACAGGGGGCAAAGTTTACGTCTCTTTCCTTAGAGGTCATAAACCTTGAGTCCTCAAGACCTGCTGAAACTACATTAACCTTCTTTGTGTTCATAAGCTTTTTAGCCTGCTTTGAGCTGTTTCCGCCGAAAACCAAATAACCCACAACCCCCAGGGCACAAACTATAAGCCCTGTCATATAGGTATTTTTGTCTAAAAATGCGGAAGGACTCAGCAGAGCCAAATAATGCCCTTCTATAACTTCCGAAAGATTATTCGCCGCATTATTAATCAGTGCGCCGACAATCATAGCCAAAACAAAGCACACAAGTGCTGAAATCAAATGTTTTTTTAATTGCTTCATAAAAATCCTCCTTATTTATATATTATATTTTTAAACTTTTATATAAACCGACATAAAAACATAGGCTTATATAAAAGCTTAAGCTTAAAATATTTGCAGCGCCGGGACGGGTTTTTCCCGCCCCAAGCAAACTGCAAACAGGGTAAAGCATTATGAAACTGTAGGTGCAGAATAGCCTTCCATCCAAGACTGGAGAGGTGAAAGACCAAGTCTCAAAGCAACTATAAGAATGAATATAAGCAAAAATCCTATAATAGCATTTTTAAGCTGCTGCTTAGCTTTTTCTCTTTCCTGGGGCTCCTCAGCTTTGGCAATCTTCACACCAACAAAAATACAATAAATAGCTCCGATTGCTACAACAAGTGTAAGAATAGGGGCTACAGCACTGTTAATAAGGCTGATGATAGGGCCGAGAATTGTGCTGAACGCATTTGATGAGCTTGAAGATGCTGCGGTTGTTCCTGTTAATAAGAATAAAGGCATAACTTTTTCCTCCTTTCCTAAGAAGCTTAAATTTTAAAGGGCTTCTTAAAAATTTTATGTAAAAGTATAAAAATACTTTACAATCACATTTAAATCTGCTGAAAACTCATTTTTATTCGGGCTCTCAGCATCAAATTTGCGGAAAGCCCGACGGTTTCCGCCTTAAACCCTTCGCAAAAATGCTTTAGCATTTTGCGGTAAGCATAAGCGTTATTTAGCTCTTTGCTGAAGCTCAGGTGTCTTAATTTCTTTTTCTCTGCTTAAGAACGGCGTCTTTTTCATTCGCTCTACGGGCTTTTGACCCTTAGCGGCTCTTGACCTGTCTATAAGCTCGTCAAGTGTAACCTGTTTTACATACGGGTTGCTTTCCGGGACTGCTGCTTCTGCTGTTTTTGAAGCAGCACCTTTTTTCTGACTTGATTTTTCATCGGCAAAAATATTGTCCACTCTGTAGTCAAGCCCCTGTTCCTTTTTTTCCTTTTGTTCCTTTAATTTATTAATTTGTTCATCTAAATTTCTCTTGCCTGAAGCTGCCATAAAACCACCTCGTCATCTTATTTGAATATTATTTTTAATATGCCTGATATAAAAATATGCTGCTGCGCCTGCGGCAATTATTACAATAAGCGCCAAAACAGGATTTATTCTAAAGGGAATATCCACATTTACCAAATAGGTGTTTGTGTTCCCTGCTTCATCTGAAACAACCAAGCTGTAAAGCCCGTCAACGTCTATAACGTTATCCTCAAGTTCTATTTTAACTCCCCCTCTGTTTACCTGAACATCGGTATAGTCCTCATTGGGTGTAAAAACAACCCTTTCGTCGGCTATGCCGCCCCTGCCTACGCCCTCAAGGGTCAGCGTGGGCATTTTTCTGAGCCTTTCATAGGTAAAGCTGAAATTAGGAAGCACTCCCGAAGGATTCTTGAAAATAAATTTATATTCTCCGTCCTCTTCCGCTTTAAAAAGACTTTCATCGCTGAAATTAAGCTTTTTGCCGTCAAGCATAACGGAGCTTATAACATAGTCTTTCGGCGGATTTACATAGTTCAACAGGTTTTGAGGAGTGTCAACAATTCTGAAGGTGAAGCCTGCGGTTTCCGCAATATAGTCTACATCCATATAATATTCTTCGGAATCGTCATAATTAAGGTCATCATCCGTAAGGCTGTATAAATCACTTTCGGAAACGTCCTTTAAATCGTTATAGCTGCCGCTGTCTATGTCATAAATTACATTTGCGCTGTAACAGCCCGCCTCTGTAATGTTTGTTCCGCTTTTATAGCTTATTTCCTCCCCGTCCTTCATTACGGTAATATATGCATCCTGATCGGACGAGTTAAAATTAATTCTGACACTTTTTTCCGTTAAGGCTCCGTTGGGCACTGTCGTATAAAGTGAAAAATAATCACCCATAGATTCCTTAAACATATTTCTTTCGCTGTCATAGGTCTGCTTAAACTCTATAGGGTTATAAAATGAGTATTCAAGGCTTATGCTGTCGAAAGAAACAGTATTGAGAATAAAGTTTACTCTGCCTATTTTATCACCTTTTTTAATGACAATAGTATAATTTCCGTCGCCGTAAATATATTCTCCCGAATGAAAGGCATCGGCTTTTCCGTCTTTATACACAACAACGCTTACATAGTCATTGTATGTGATTTGAACTATGTTATCGATGACGGATTCAAGCCTTACAGAACTTTGAAAATAATAGTCATCTTCAAGATAATATCTGTAGCAGCCGGTATCCTCCATATATTTTTCGGTAACCTTAGCCTCAGCCCCGAAAACACACACAGGGAAAAGCATTAAAATCAGTGTAAGAAACAGCTTTTTCATTTAATCACCAATCACTTTGTCCGTTTCGGCTATAAGCCCGGAATCTTCACTTACAACAACATATTCGTAAATTCCGCTTTCAAGCATATCGTTAATTCGAAGCTTAGGGTCGGCTGCTTTAAGCTCATCCGCAGAATCGCTTAAACACAAAATCACGTCAACAGCCCCTTCCCTCAGGTCTGAAAGCATAAGCTCCGAATCGGTATATTCTGTATATACGCAGTCCTCCACAACGGGAGCAAGCTCATTTAAGCTGAAATCTCCGTAGAGTGCGGCTTTTTTGCCTGAAAAGTCATAAGAAATTCTGTAATCCTCATAGGCTGCCGAGCAGAGACTTTCATATTTTATGACCTTGCTTTTATTCACTTCGAAGCCCAAAGACGCGGTCATATTTACATATTTAACAACAGCATTGTATTCGTCTGCGGAAAGCTCTCCCCTTTCCGCTTCCGAAAATACAACCTCTTTGCCGCTGTAATAGTCTGAAATTGCGGTTTTTACTTCTTCGTGGCATATCTCCCCTGCCTCGAAACCGACTCTTATAACATTATCGTTTCCGCCGCAGCCGCATATGAGACACAGCGCCGTTAAAACAACAGCCGTCAGTCTTTTCATAAAATCACCTTAAATCATTTTATTCAAACATTTTTACAAGCTCGTCTGAAGCAACTATCTTAATAGAGGTTCTCTTTGTGGGAGTTGTAATTACAAAGGCGTTGCCTCTGCCGTTTGTAACGATTTCGTCCTGTTCGGCTTCGTTAATGGCTCCTGCCTTTTCATAAAGCTTACACAAATCGTGCATATCGTTGGGAGCAAGAGGAAATATGAATGAATACTGACAGGCGTTTATAATCGCCGTAGATTTTCTCGCTATTTCCTCAGTACCTACGAAGTCCTTGATGTTCTGCGTAATAATAACCTGCATACCGTTGTACTTTCTTATACGCTTTGCAAGCTGGCACATAAAGTCAAGAGCAATGGGGAACTTGGGGTCAATAAATACGTGAGCTTCGTCTATAACAACTATAATTCGTCTGTTGGCTTTATAGGTCATATTATAGTCTCTGTTTTTGATGATCTCGTTGTCAAGCCACTTCAAAATAAGAAGCATCTGTGCATTGGCGATTGTATTGTTCTTATTGGCAAGCAAGGACTGGAAGTTGAAAACAGTAAAGTTTTCTTTAACATCAAGGGTTGAGGGACCGTTCCAAAGGTTGGAGTTTCTTCCGCCTGTAGCAAATTTGGAGATGTAGTTAATAAGTATTCTCAAATTACTCTTGCTGTAGTCGCCCTTAACAGTCTGGAAGTCAATAAGAAGAGTGTCATAGAGGTCGTCAAATATGGGGTAGTCATCGGGTGTCAGTTTAGACAGGTCTGTCATTTCGTCAATACCCTTTGACTCATACACCCTTATGATTACGTTGTTAAGGTATTCAAGGGCGTCGTTGTCAATTCCCGGAAGAATCTGTTTAAAATATTCCTCCAAAAACTGAAGGTGAACTGAAAAGCTGACAGAAGCAGACTCTTCATCCGTAATTTTTTCGTCATCGCTTAAGCTTGTTATAATATGGAAGGGATTTATACGTCCCTGAGTAGCTGAACCCACGTCAATCATATTACCGTTAAGGTTTTTGGCTAAAGCCGAATATTCGTTTTCGGGGTCGAGTATAAATACACGGCTGTTTTCAGCAGCTAAGTTTGAAAGAATTGTCTTAGTGGCGAAGGACTTGCCGCTTCCCGACTTGCCTATAACAACCATATTGCTGTTTACTCTTTCGCTGTCACGCTTAAAGAAGTCAACGAATACGGGCATACCGCCGGAGCTGCCTAAGTTTATACCGCCTACGTCTGAAATGTGGCTGTAAACAAAGGGGAATACAGCGGCAACAGACGAGGAGTGAATTGCCCTGCCCTTTTTTCTCAAGGGGTCAAAGGCAGAAACCTGAGCGCCTATAAACATATCAAACTGTCTGAACATCATATCGGTAACTCTCAGAGACTGCTCCGAAAGTATTCTTCTGATTCTTTTCTTGATGCTGTTGGGAGCCGCGTTTTGGGCAAGCTCCGGGTTCAGCTGTCTCATACTTTCGTCATAGTCATATACTGTAATGTAAATATTTACATCAAAGAGAGTTTCGTTATCCGCCTGCAAAAGCACAAGCAGATCCTGAAGGGTTGAAATATGGCTTTGCAGCTCTATAATTTTACTTTCCTTAGTGGTTAAACCCTCCTGACCGTGAAGCTCCATAAGAGAACGGTCAATATTTCTGACAGCCTTAAATCTGTCAATGGGGTTTATCTTCATAACAACCTTTGTATCGGGCATATTAAAAAGTCTTGAGCCCCATGCATTGCCTACGGATGTAGGGTAGTTTATAATTCTGAAATTATGGGTTACAATATCGTCGATTTTAATTGTTCTGGGCGTAAACTGAACCTTATGAGGAAGAATCCACTCATAATACTCATCCTCGCTGAGATTATCGATTTCTCTTTCGTCAAAGTCTGAATTGAAGGTATATTTCAGGAATACGGCAAGCTCTTTAGTATTGAGCATTTTTGCGGTCATACCGCCCTGAACCATTTGATCCATAACCATAGAAGCGGTTTCGGTTACGCTTGAAGAGGTTTTGTCATATACGCAGATGTAGTGAAAGCAGTCATAAACCTTATCGTCAAAGTTTAATTCTTCTATTTTGCTTATTCTGTCATATATGATTTCAAGCCTTACTCTCAGCTCATCCTCTTCAATACCACCGTTTACATAAGCGTCGCTTAAGTCCTCGATTTTTTTATATTCAGTAGCTATATATTCGTCATAAACAACAGGTCTATCTATTTTAACTATTGAAATAGACTGATCCTCGCTTATGTTTCTCAAAGCTGCGCCGAAAACCCTGTCTATAATATAGTCCTGACGGGAGTCTGTCAAAAATCTGAACTCCATAGGCGAAACCTCAATAACCTTGCAGTAATATTTTGAGTCAAAGTTAATCATAGAGTCGGAAACGCCGGTAAAAGCAATTAAATCGGGAATTTCAGCCGCTTTTTTAGCCGCCTTTTTCTTGCCCTTGCCTTTTTTTGATGTTGTTTCCTCTTCCTCTTCTTCTTCCTCCCACTGCTCGGCTTCATCCTGATGAAGCTTATCGTCAACAGCGTAATGAGACTCTGCAAGACCCGGTCTTGCATAGTGCTTAATTATATGAGCCAAAAAGATATAGTTTTTGTCTTCATCTATAGAAATAAGCAAGCCTATGAATATAATAAGAATTGCAGTAAACAGATAAAGCTTAAAGGGCAGGTTTGAACACAAAACGAGAACCGCAAGTGTAACGCCTACACCGCCTACGAGGAAATCCAAAACGGAAATTCCCTTAAAAAGCTCTAAGCTTACATTTGTTTTTTTAGGAATTATTCTCATCATTTTTTGGTCCCCTCCTGATTTATCTTCTTAACTCTGCTGTTAAAAGTGCTGTTGCTTCTGGGGCGGTATGCTTTTTCTTTTGCCTCATTTAAGATTGCGCCTACATCACCGGCTCTTCCTGCTGATGAACCTGAAGAAGTACTTGAAGAAGTATTGCCGGCTGTTCTGTTTGGTGCTATACTAAAAAAGTAGACAAAAAATATAGTTATCTATTATAATA
>JAJQFU010000130.1 GCA_021200955.1 Clostridiales bacterium
TCATCCTCCGTGCTTTGATTTTTCAATAAATTTGAAACCTCCCACGCAAGATAATCACTTACTGTCTTTTTAAAATCCTCCAAAGTTGGTACTGTGTCTATTGGTGCCGCCTGATTCCAATCCGCACCGTTTTCGGGGTTAATCTTTCCCTCATAGTAATCTTTTTCAGAAAGCAGATACAGTTTGTCTTTACCATAGCGAACCAAATCAGCAACCTCTTGATAACGTTCCTTTGCGTGATCTGTATCTCTCAAATTTACACTTGCTTTTCTGCGGTTAGTACGAGTGTAGCCGTCATTGGAAAAATTTATGAATTTAACAATATCATCTTTTTGATGTGCTTCGCCGACTCTGAAAACATAGATATTTGTCTGTACGCTTGATTTTCCTATAAACAAATCAATGGGCATTTTTATACTTGCAAGCAAAGTATTATGTTCTAATATAGCTTTGTTATATTCTACAGCTTTGCCTGATCCTGCCGAATTTTGAATAATAACGGCGGCATATCCTTTTTCCATCATAGAAAGAGCCTTTTTAACGAAAATCATACCGTTTCCGTCAGCCGAATAGGGCGGGTTTAAAACAAATGCTGTTGCAGGAAACTTCTTATCGGAAGAATTAAATCCGTAATTACCGTTAAAGTTTTTTAACGAATCATCATTAAGAATATTTGAACTTCCATCGCCCATCAAAATCATATTTAAAACCGCAAGCATATAGATATTAGGCAAAATTTCAAGTCCGAGAAGCTGTTCTGCTTTGATTTTTGCAGACTTTTTTTGAAGCTCCTCCGGTGATCTGATTTTTTCTTTTGCATCGTCAAGCATTTCATTCATCGCTGCAACAAGAAGTCCCGCCGAACCTGTGGCAAAATCCCACACATAGGAGTCCATATTAACTCTTGCAAGCTTTACAAGCAGTGTCGCTACATACGATGGAGTAAGGACAACATCGTTAAGCTTATCTTGCGTAAAACCAAGCCAACTGTACATTTCATTGAAGAGCTTACCCGTAAAATCCGTTGTAATACCTATTTTATAATAAATTCCCAAGTCATCTACAATCTTGCAGAAAACACGTTTTATTTGACTTTCACCGTTTACAGGTCTGTTTCTGTTTTCGCCAAGCAAAGTATTTGAAAGCGTTCTGATAATTAAATCCTGCTTTTGCTGCGGAAGTTTCTTTTTCGATAGGAAGGCTTTGATCTTTCTTATGATAATATCGCCGTCTGTATCACCCTCTTCCATAGATGATTTTAATTTATTCTTTTCCAAGGGCTTCACTCCGTCTGCACCGAGTGTAGCTATGATTGTAGCTGCAACAAGATAAACTCTGTCATTTTCACCTAAACCTGTTTCATTTTTGTAGATGTCATTATTAAGCTTAATAAGGCTGATTTTAATTTCATTTTCGCGCTTTTCTTTAAGCTTATCTATTTCCTCCTGTGAAAGGCTTAATGTTTTTATTTTTTCAATAAATTTATCAAAGTGAGAAGTTTTCAAAAATGAAAGGTCTTTATATTCTCCGACTTTTTGACCATATCCGAGATTTTCTTTGTCAGCGGAAACGTAGTAAACACCTATTTCATGCTGAAGCTCACCGAAAGCATCACGATAACCGGTTACACCTATAGCAATTATCTTGCTGTAATTCGTATAATGAAGAATTGCATTGGCGTAATGTACAGCACCATTAACAGCATAGGAATTGATATTTTTAAAATTTGGCTCATTTTTATCAGTTTTGTTTGCAACAATGCCATCATTGTCAAACTTGACAAGTTTGTCTTTATAACCCTTATATTCAATAAGAACAGGATAGTTATTGCCGTATTTATCATGCAGTAACAGCTTTGCATCAGGTCTGTTTCCTCCGGTGCCGCCGTTCTTTGAATAATATTCATCAAGTGCCTTGTCAATCTCTGTATTCAAAGATTCCTGTTCAAGCTTATAGTCCAACCCATATGATTTAAGCCACCCATTGCACAGGTCGGCAATATTCGGTTCAACCGATTGAATTTTAGCCATTTCTTTTTCTCCTCATCATTAAATTTGTTCAATCATCGTCCCATAGTTAAGGTTGAACTCATTTTACAAACTTACAATATCATTATAACTGCCGCTTTCTATTCCGATAAACTATATAAAAATACTCATAATATATTCAATTAATACAAATTCAGCGGGAAATCATATTCCCGCTGAAATCATACATACTGTATATAGTGCTTTAAATAGCATTATAAATACTGCATATTGGATACTAATTGTCTAAGGGTTTCATAGTGGGGAAGAGCAAAACGTCTCTGATTGTGGGGGCGTCGGTGAAGAGCATAACGAGACGGTCAATGCCCATACCCATACCGCCGGTAGGGGGCATAGCGTATTCAAGGGCGGTCAGGAAGTCCTCGTCGATCATATTGGCTTCGTCGTCGCCGAGTTTGCGGAGCTGTTCCTGACGGATGAAGCGCTCACGCTGGTCGATGGGGTCGTTAAGCTCGGAGTAGGCGTTGGCGAACTCTCTGCCTACGATGAAAAGCTCGAAACGTTCAACATAGCCCTCTTTATAATATTTCTTCTTAGTAAGAGGGGAAATCTCTATGGGGTGATCCATAAGGAAGGTAGGCTGAACGAGGTTTTCTTCAACATATTTTTCGAAGAAAAGGTTCAGAATGTCGCCCTTAAGGTGGCGTTCCTCATATTCTATGCCGTGTTTGTCGGCGATTGCCCTGGCTTCCTCTGTGGTGGAAACAAGGTCGAAATCAACGCCGGAATATTTCTTGACAGTTTCTGTCATAGTTATTCTTTCGAAGGGCTTTTCGAAGTCAAGCTCTATGCCCTGATAGTTGATTTTGTATGTTCCGGCAACCTTTTTGCAGCACTCCTTGATTATGCCCTCGGTTATGTCCATCATACCGTAATAATCGGTATAAGCCTGATAGAGCTCCATAAGGGTAAATTCGGGATTGTGCTTCATATCCATACCCTCGTTTCGAAAAACTCTGCCGATTTCATAAACACGCTCAAGACCGCCTACGATGAGACGCTTTAAAGGCAGCTCGAGGGCAATTCTCAAATACATATCTATGTCGAGAGTGTTGTGGTGGGTTATGAATGGGCGGGCTGAAGCGCCGCCGGGGATTGTCTGAAGAATAGGGGTTTCAACCTCTAAGAAGTCCTGACCGTCAAGATAAGCTCTTATAGTAGAAATTATTTTCGAACGCTTAATAAAGTTTTCCTTAACCTCTGGGTTTACTATAAGATCCAAATAGCGCTGGCGATAGCGGAGATCCTTGTTTGCAAGACCGTGATACTTTTCGGGAAGAATCTGAAGGCTTTTTGAAAGAAGGGTAAGCTCCTTGGCGTGAATTGAAACCTCTCCTGTTTTTGTTTTGAAAACAAAGCCCTTAACGCTTATTATGTCGCCTATGTCTATAAGCTTTTTGAAGGTCGTGTTATAAAATTCCGCTCCGCCTACATCGTCACGGGTAACATAGCACTGAATGTGACCGTCTCTGTCGGCTAAGTCTATGAATGAAGCCTTGCCCATAATACGTCTGCTCATAAGACGTCCCGCAACGGCTACGTCCTTGCCTTCTAAGGCTTCAAAATTTGCCTTAATTTCTTCGCTGTGGTGGGTTTGGTCTGCTTTGACTATCTGAAAGGGGTCGCTGCCCGACTCCTGAAGTGTTTTAAGCTTGTCGTGTCTTATTTTGAGAAGCTCGTTAAGCTCCTCCTGAGTTCTCTCTGTGTTGGTGTTATCTGCCATTTTTTTCTGTTCTCTCCTCTTACAAAATTTCCAAAAGCTTTATTGTTATAACGCCGTCGGGTGTTTCAACCGCAACGTCATCGCCGGGCTTGTGACCAAAAAGGGCTCTGCCTATGGGAGACTCGTTTGAAATTTTGCCTTTCATAGGGTCGGCTTCGGCTGAACCTACGATTGTGTAAATATCTTCCTCTTCAAATTCAGTGTCATATATTTTAACCTTGTTTCCCAAATTTACAATGCCCTTGTCGAAGGCGTCCTCATTAATGATTTCAGCCTTTTTAAGCATATTTTGAATTTGGGTAATACGTGATTCTATTTCAGCCTGTTCCTCTTTTGCTGCGTCATATTCGGCATTTTCCGAAAGGTCGCCCTGAGATCTGGCTTCTTTAATTTTTACCGCAACTTCCGCACGTCTTACGACCTTAAGGTGCTGAAGCTCTTCTTCGAGTTTTAATTTTCCTTCATTTGTTAAAATAATAGTGCTGTTGTCAGCCAAAGTCAACATCTCCTTAATTAAAATAAGATTGTTTTTTGTGTTTTGTCAAAGCATACAGCCGCCTTGCCTTAAAGAATTGCCCTTAAAATGCAATTATCGGCAACGGGCTTTTGTTGGGTCAATTATATAGTAAAAACCGCCGATTGTCAAGCAGACGGTTGTGACTTTGATAAGGGTTCGGCTTTGTTTTTTCGGCTTAAAAATTCGATTTTGTTGAGGTACAATAGATAGGTAACAAAAATAAAAAAATAGTAAGGTTCTCCATA
>JAJQFU010000067.1 GCA_021200955.1 Clostridiales bacterium
CCCGGTAGGTAAAATTTTTCTCTTTTTCTGTCTACTTTATTGACTATGGTTCATCTTCAGCCAATTAAAAGCGGAATTCTTGTATATACAAGAATTTGACAGCATAGAGCAATTCAAGACAGAGTTAATTGAATACATAGGGTATTACAACACAAAAAGAATAAAAACCAAGTTAAAGGCAAGTCCTGTGGCATATAGATTGAAAAATGCTGCATAAACAAAAAAACTACAGCGAACTGTAGTAGTTTTGCAACCGTTCTTTTGTCCAACTTTTTGGGGTCAGTACAAACCAATGACGGTTATTTTAAATAATAACAAAACTGGTGAGGGATAACTACCCAAAGTTACTCCCTTTTATATTTTTATAATATCACAAAGACTATATTATGTCAAGTTAAAAACTGAAAATACACTTTACTTCGCCGCATATTTACTCTTCAAACTCAGAATATATTCGGCGGATAGTTTTGTCAAGCTCGTCAATCCGTGCCTGAAGCTCATCAGCCTGAGCTTCATATTCAGCCCGGCGCTCCGCTTCAGTCATATTGATTTCAGAAAGCTCATTAATTACCTCTTTAGCCGAGGTAATCAAACAAACGCCGTTCTTTTCGTTGGTCTTAATACTGTCCAGAATGCTCAAAACATAATTTTCAGTCAGGGCTCCAGAGTTTATGCTCGCCATATCGAAAGCCAAAATCATAGCGTTTTTGTTTCCGTAAAGTATGGATAATCTGGCAGCTATGGCAGTGCCCGAGGCAGTCAAAAATGAATAGTCAAAATAAACGGAGCCGTCCTGAGACTGACCCGATTTAGGCGAATCGTTGTAGCCGGTATAGCCTATAAACCCGTCATCCAGAAGAAGCTGAATGTTTGCGGCGTTTTTGAAGTCGTCACGAAGCAAAAACACACCGCAGTGACCGCGGTTTGCGGAATTGAGATAAGCCATTACGGAAAGAACCTTTTCGTTTATCTCCTCCGAAAATTCCGATGCATACAGCATAATTTCCCACGAATCGTCAGCCGCTTCTGTGACCTCCTTAATAAAATCCATATCCTTCAGGCAGTCAATCACCAAAACCGGAGACAGGCTGTAGGCTGAAGCCTTCTCGCGTATGTAGGAAATGTCCGACACATCGGACACAACAAAGCCTGTCATAATTTTAGCTGTTTCCGCCACATAGTCGACGCCGTTCCGCAGAGCCGTCAGCCTGTCTTTCAGAGCCTGAAGCTCATCCTCGTAGGCTTCTGCTTTCGCCGTAAACTCCTCCAGATTCTCCGAATGCGCCTTTTCCGCCTGCTTATCCGTAAATATCATACAAGCCAATATGACCGCCAGCAAAATGCTCACCACTATGCACACTGTATATATTAGCCTTGATCTTTCGCTTTCCACCTTTCATACCTCCGTTTTGCCCTGCTCACTGCCTTTTGCTGCCCTTTGCTGCCTTCACTCCCCTTAATTTCACGCACTTTTCCCCAGCATATATTCTCTTGCTTCTTCCGCTGTAAGGCTGAATTTCTTCATTATCCTTTCTTCTATGGCAGCTTCATCAATGCCAAATTCACGAAAGTTATCAATAGTCGTTTGTATAGCAGTTTCCTTTGTTACCTTTTTAGTTACCTCTCTTGTTACCTCTTTTGTTACCTCTCTTGTTACCTTTTTAGTTACCTCTTTTGTAACTCTGCTTTCCACTTCCCTTGCTACTTCATTTCTCATATCTTCCAATATTTTACACATACTTTGTACGCCTCCTTCTTCTTTATAATAGCGAACCCGGTTCGCCAATACGCCGTAATACATATTTTCCGCCGAGTAACATTTGAAATCATGAACCAATCTGCCTAAAGCAGTTTCCTCGTTTTTATTTTCACCGTTTATAAACATAATATGCCGTTCATCGCCCAACAAGGCGTTGCTTTCCATTTCCTTCATTACATAATGATGAAGCGGTCTGCCATCGCCGAATGTGTCTTTTTCGGTAAAAAATATTACATATGTCGGCACAAGCCTGCTGTAATCCTCACTTTTATTTAGAAGCGTTGTGTCAACCATACTGCTGTAATATCTCGACCGCAGCGGCAGATTGCCTTTGTCCTGACGCTGAATTTCAATGTCATATATTTTATAGCTGCAGTCCTCCGCCAAAATATCAAGCCTTACGGAATGACCCTCCACGCCTTTAATCTCACGCTGCTTAACCACCTTTAAAACCTTCATATCATTTCTGTCGAAAATGATATTCAGAAGCAGCTCTGTTGCTTCGATATTATTTTCAAATACCAAAGCAAGAAAATCATCATCAAAAAGCCTCAAAGCCTTTATTCGCTGCAGATCCTGCTCATATAACCGTTCAAGTTCAGTCTTTTCCATACTTCCTCCTCCTCAATTTAATAATACCATACAACCGCAAAATATTCAAGACTGACCGCCGAAAATTTTAACGAAATTATTCGGGTTAATTCAGAGCTTTCCCACGTCTGCACCTTTATAAAAATATTCAATAATTTCTTTATAGCTGCAGCCTAAGGCAGAAAGGGCATCGGCTCCGTTTTGGCTCATTCCCACACCGTGACCATAGCCGCCGCCGTAAAAATATATGGTTCCGTCTATGACCTCAAGGGCAAAAAAGCTTGACGGCAGACAGTCAAGGGCGGCAGTGCTTCCGTCAGAACGCTTAACATCGGCGTTTTTAAGAATTTTTCTGACACTGCCCTCACCTGTGACAGTTTCGTCCGCTTCATCCCCTTCAATGAGAATTTCCATAACGTTTCCCCCTTCGCCCCGTTTTATGACCTCTGCGGACTCAACCTTTCCCACATCAGCTGAAAAATCGGCAGCCGATGCAGTAACTGACCAGCGGTAATAGGGATAGGCGCTTTCAAGCCCTTCAGCCTCAAGGCTTTTGAAAAACTCCAAAGCCTTTTCTTCAGAGGAAAAATCCGCTTCAATTTCGCCTATAGTCCGGCTGCATAAATATTCGGGGGTTATCCAAGGGTAAATTCCGTCCTTACCCCAAACCTCGCCGCTGTTTGCGCCTACACCGCAGGATGTGGAATAAAAGCAGGCGTTTATTACATCGCCGTTATACATAATGACCTCCCCTTCTGTCTCTTTAACAGCGGCTTTGCTTTCATTGCAGATTGTGTTCACGTCAAAAACCTGATAAGCCTTTGTGTCGTCAACATTTGCCCCGCATGAAACAGCCCCTCTTTCTCTCATTTGGTTATAGGCGTAGCTTCTTGCGGCAAGAGCCTGAGCCTTCAGGGCTTCGCTTCCATAAGACGAGGGCATTTCGGCACAGACCACCCCTGTGAGATAATATTCAAGGCTTGTCTCCAAAACAACGCAGAAGCCGCCGTCCAAAGCCAAAATATCAGCTTTGCCTTCATATTCAACTCCGTCTATTTTTATTATACCCGATTTTGCTTCCAAAGAAGTGAGCTTTCCCTTAAAATATTTGTTTTTGTTTTGGGAATTTATTTCAACAGTGTCCCCCTGCGAAAATTTTTCGTCTCCTACAGTATATTCGCTGTCTGACCCTAAGCTTACACTATTTCGAATTAATGAGCCGTCGGAAGAGCTTAAGGCAATTCTGATTACGTTATCATCGGGCTTTTCGCTGCAAAGGGCAAAAACAGCCTTGTTGTCCTTAAACAAAACCTTTATGTTCTCGCCGCTTAAAAGCTTTTCAGCCCCTCCGCAGCTTACGCCCTCATAGGTATTATAAACTTTGAAATTATCCCCTATTTCATAAGAATATCCGTCATCAAACAAAATAAGACCGTCACTGACGGATACAATTCTGCCCTCTTTTTCCGTGGGAAAGGTTTCCAAGGCGGTAATTTTCCCCTCGGTGACAGTCAAGTCCGCTCCGAAAGGAGCTTCCGTCTCTGTGTCAACACCGCACTTCCAGTTCTTTTTAACCCCCTCCGTATATACAACGGCTTCGCCCTCTTCAATGCTTAAAACAAGACAGCTTTTAAGGACGATTTCAGAGGATTTCACAGACAAAACCCCTATTATGCTTTCGCCTTTAACCAAAAATTCAACAAGACTGTCCTCTAAGGCGTCATCCAAAAAGCCGTCGGTTTTGAAAAGCCCTTCTGCCGTTACGGCGTAGCCCTCAATGTCACTGCCGGTCTGACCTGTTTTGAGCAGAGGGGCTTCCTTTATGCTTATGCCCGAAAAGTCCCCTGCTTCATTCATTTTTGATAAAATCTGCGTCCAAATGTAGTAGGAAACAGGGTTTTCCGCTGTTTCGTCCTCGGCGACTATTGAAAGTCTGCCGGACTTGTCGGTATTCTTTATAATTATTTCAGCTTCGCCGACGGTCAGATAGTCGCCGGGTCTGAAGGGTTCCCCGCCGCCTGTCATAATTCCGGCTGTATATACCGCATTGACATATTTATAAAGGCTGTCGTCAGGGCTTATGTCTGTAAACCGGGCTGTCTCTGACCCTGAACATATTTCGGCGTAGTCTTGAATACATAACGCCAGCATTCTCGCCGCTTCGCCTCTCGTGACCGGTCTCGCTTCGCCGTAAGCCCCTGTCTGAGCCTTTGACGGCTGACCTTCGTTTTCGGTTTTTCCGCAGCCTGAAAACACTGCCACGCCTAAAACAAAAATTATAATCAAAATCTTTCTCATAGCCTGTCCTCCGCATATTTTATCAAAAGTCTGATTCCACCTTATAATATATATTAAATTAACTTTCAAAATATGCCTAAAACTTAACCTGTTACAGTATTGGCAAACAGTTAGAAAGACATTCATACAGCAAAAAAGCCCAAAGGGTCAAATCCTTTGAGCTTCTGTATTATTATTAATAAGTAAGATTTATTCCAAATATAAAGTTACTTTTCCGGTTTTGAGAGTTTCCTTAACATCTATTACTCTTTGATTTTCAGAGCCTCTGAATTTAAGGGAAATATTCCTCTTTTCAAGTATAAACGGTCCGTCTATGAGAACATCCAAAAGGCTTAAAATTTTGTCTGTCTCATCACAGTGCTTAGAAAAAGAGGGGTTTATAAGCTCCTCAAAGAGAAAACCCGTAAATGACCAAATGTTTTTTCCCGGAACCTCTTTTCTGACACGCTTTATAAGGGGCAGAAGAACTGCCTGATTTTCAGGCTCAAAGGGTTCTCCCCCCAAAAGTGTCAGACCGGCGATGTATGGCTTTTTAAGGGCTTCGATAATGCTGTCCTCAAGCTCCTTTGTATAAGGCTTTCCGTAGGTAAAGCTTCGGGTTTCAGGCTGAAAACAGCCTTCACAGCGGTTAGTACAGCCGGAAACAAAGAGAGTTACTCTTACCCCTTCGCCGTTTGCAATATCGCTGTAGTCTATAGCACCGTAATACATTTAAGCCTCCTGATGAACGGACAGGTGCATAACTCTGTCTTTGATCTCCTGTGTTCTGCCCTGATTCCAAAACTGCGTGCCAATATATCCGCAGGTTCTTCTTGCTACGTTGAGCTTGCTTTCGTCTCTGTTTCCGCAGGAAGGACACTCCCAAACAAGCTTTCCGTCGTCCTCAACTATATTTATTTCGCCGTCAAAGCCGCAGACCTGACAGTAATCGCTCTTGGTGTTAAGCTCCGCATACATAATGTTATCATAAATATGCTGCATAATTGCAAGAACAGCGGGAATGTTGTTCTGCATATTGGGCACTTCAACATAGCTGATTGCGCCGCCGGGAGAAAGTTTTTGGAACTTGCTCTCGAAAGTAAGCTTGTCAAAGGCGTTTATGTTTTCGCAAACGTGAACGTGGTAGCTGTTTGTTATGTAGTTTTTGTCCGTTACGCCTTCTATAATTCCGAAACGGTTCTGAAGGCATTTTGCAAATTTATATGTAGTTGACTCCAAGGGTGTGCCGTAAAGGCTGAAGTCTATGTTTGTTTCTTTCTTCCAGCGTCTGCAGGCTTCGTTAAGCTTCTCCATAACCTTTAAGGCGAAGGGTGTAGCCGAGGGGTCTGTGTGGCTCTTGCCTGTCATATATTTAGTACATTCACAAAGACCGGCATAGCCCAAACTGATAGTTGAATATCCGCCGTAAAGAAGCTTGTCTATCTTTTCGCCTTTTTTTAGCCTTGCCAGTGCGCCGTACTGCCAAAGAATGGGGGCAACATCCGAGGGAGTTCCCTTAAGACGGTTGTGACGGCACATAAGAGCCTTATAGCAAAGCTCCAAGCGATCCTCCAAAATTTTGTCGAAAAGGTCAAAGTCTCCGCCTGATGAGCAAGCCACGTCTACAAGGTTTAAAGTAACAACGCCCTGATTAAATCTGCCGTAATATTTGGGCTTGTTGTTTTCGTCAACATAAGGTGTCAAAAAGCTTCTGCAGCCCATACAGGTATAGCAGTGACCCTCTCCGTTTTTGTCTACCTTGTTTTGAAGCATTATCTTTTCCGAAATATAATCGGGAACCATTCTCTTAGCGGTGCATTTTGCCGCAAGCTCTGTTAAATACCAGTAGGGAGCATCTGGGGTAATGTTGTCCTCTTCAAGAACATAAATCAGCTTAGGAAATGCAGGGGTAATATATACGCCCTTTTCGTTTTTAACGCCCTTAATTCTCTGATTGAGCATTTCCTCGATTATAAGAGCCAAGTCGTGCTTTGTGACGGGGTCGTCCACCTCGTTTAAATACATAAACACGGTAACGAAAGGTGCCTGTCCGTTGGTAGTCATAAGGGTTATAACCTGATATTGTATAACCTGAACCCCTTGGCGGATTTCTCTCATAACACGAATTTCGGCGATTTCCTTAATCTTTTCTTCGTCTAAGGGCAGACCCTCAGCCTTAAATTCCGCCTTGACCTCTTCCAGATATTTTTCTCTGCTTATCTGAACGAATGGAGCAAGGTGTGAAAGGGAGATGCTCTGACCGCCGTATTGTGAGCTTGCAATTTGAGCTACGCTTTGTGTGGCAATATTGCAGGCTGTGGAAAAGCTGTGAGGCCTTTCAATCATTATTTCGCTTATAACAGTGCCGTTTTGAAGCATATCTTCGAGGTTTACGAGACAGCAGTTGTGCATATGCTGTGCAAAATAGTCTGAATCGTGGAAGTGGATTATGCCCTTTTCGTGAGCTTCCAAAACATCCTCGGGAAGAAGAAAACGCTTTGTAATGTCCTTGCTGACTTCACCTGCCATATAGTCTCTCTGAACGCTGTTAATGGTGGGGTTTTTATTTGAGTTTTCCTGCTTAACCTCTTCGTTGTCAAACTCCAAAAGGCTTAAAATCTGCTCGTCTGTGGTGTTTGACTTTCTGACCATTGCTCTTTTAAAGCGGTATTTTATATAATTTTTGGCTACGTTGTAGGCAGCCTGTTTCATAATTTCCTCTTCAACCATATCCTGAATTTCTTCCACACTCATAGCCCTTATCATTCTCTTGCAGTAGGTTTCGATGTGGTCGGCGATTGTCACAATCTGCCTTTGGCTCATTTTGTCCTCTTCGGATACTGTGTTGTTTGCTTTTTGTATGGCGGCAATTATCTTTGTAATATTAAAGCTTTCCTCACTGCCGCTTCTCTTTAAGATTTTCAAAATAAATCCTCTCCTCAATATGTATATAACGCCTTAAGCTGATTTTTAGTCAAAGAAATTGCCGAAAACTCCGTATTTAAGCATAACAGAGCCGAAATACTATATGTAGTAATTCTTTAAACAAAAACAACTAAATCTTGTATATTATGATAGCCCATTAAGCCTAAATTGTCAAGAAGATTTTATAGACAAAAACCGACCAAATTATTTTGACGCCGTCATTTTTGTAACAATTGTAATAATTGTAATGTGCAAGAAATACCGCCGGCTTAAATAATAAATTTTAATATATCCCTAAAAGTTAAGGATTTGGGGTTGCCGAAAATCTGTAATTTTGATATAATAACAATAATAAGCAAAGAAAAAATAAAAAAAGAAAGGGGCGTTTTTAATGAAACGTAATTTAAAGGAAAAATTCGGAATAAGAAAAAGGACTGCGGCAGCAGCCGAAATTATGACAGCCATTGTCATATCATCTATGACATTAGGCTCGGCTTTAACAGCCTACGCAGCAGCCGCAAGCGACTTGGCAGCAGAACAGGTAAACACAAACTACCGGACGGACAATATTCAGGAAGGGCAGAACTTTCGTGTATATTTAAACGGTGAAAATGTCACCTATAATTTCGTAGGGCATACTCCCATTATGGTTACAGACGAAGGACGTACCCTATTGCCTTTAAGACCACTTGGCAGCCTATTGGGAGCCGACGTTGACTGGGACTCAGACAACAAGGTTGCAATTTTAACTATCGACGAAAAAACACTGGAAGTGCCCATAGGCTCAACCAACATTATTATAGACGGCTCGTCACAGCAAATAGATGACGAAGGCACTCAGGCTGTTATATTAGATTACTATACCTACCTTCCCTTCAGAGCAGTAGCGGAAGCCTGCGGAGCAGCCGTAGATTATCAAACAGGCAGCGACGGCAGCAAAAACATCTATCTCACAACCTCCGGCAGTACAGGTGAAGTCACCCCCGTACCCGACACAATTACAGGAGACCCTAAACTGGCAGCAATCGGAATATACAGTGCTATAGATATGGGCTATGACGCCAATAACGGACCCGACGAATCGTCAAAATATTACTGGTCATATACCAAAACAGTAAACGGCTTTAAGGCAGTAGGTTTAACAGACGAGCAAATCAACGACAACCTCGCTCAGATATACTTAGCCCCCGGCGGAGACGGCTCAACCACAGCCACTATGGAACAAGAAGAGCATTATATTACAGTTGGCGAAAACATCACCTACACACCGAAACCCGATTATTCAGGCGACTATAGAGGTCAAATAGTCGGCTACTATGCATGGACAGGCTCAGGCTGGACAATGTGTACAACAGACGTAGCAGGTCTTTTAGGTGTCGGTCTTACAATGTCATATTAAACATATTTTGTTGAACTAAGTCGTGTGATTTATCCTTAACAATAATAATTTCTTATTGCAATCTGTTTTCGTTTATGTTATAATAGCCTTAAAGAAAATAAAAGGAGGAAAAAAGTATGCAGAAATATGTTTGCGGCCCCTGCGGCTATGTTTATGACCCCGAAATCGGCGACCCCGATAACGGAATCGCCCCCGGCACACCCTTCGAAGCACTTCCCGATGACTGGGTTTGCCCCCTTTGCGGAATGGGCAAGGACGCTTTCGAAGCCGAATAATTAAAAATCAACACAAACTAAAGTCCCCTGTCAGTCGGCAGAGGACTTTTTCAGTGCTTATGAAATTTTATCGATTATACCGTTAAGCTCATCTATGAGCTTGCTGCCTGTGGTTTCGGTTTTATAGGTCAAATAGGTTTCACCTGAGGCGGTAAGGCTTATTCTGCCCCGATATTCCTTAATCAGTGAAAGAATTTTATCTGTGTCCGGGTTTGCTCCGTTTTTGAAGGTCAAAAGGACGGAAGAGGATCTGCCGGAAATTGAAATAATTTTAAGCTTTCGTGCCTTTTCCTTCAAAAGGGCAATATCCATAAGATTTTCCACTACCTTGGGATATTCGCCGAAACGGTCGGTCAGCTCGTCGGCGGTTTCGTCATAGTCGTTTTTGTTCAAAATGTAGGAAATCTTTTTATACATTTCAAGCTTTTGAACCTCGTCGGAAATATAGGTTGAGGGAATAAAGGCGTTTACGTTTATGTCAACAAAGGTTTCGATTTCTTCCTCCGTTGTCTCGCCCTTAAGCTCTCTTATAGCCTTATCCAAAATTCGGCAGTACATATCATATCCTATTTTATCCATATGCCCGTGCTGGCTTGCCCCCAAAAGATCCCCTGCTCCTCTTATTTCAAGGTCACGAAGGGCAATTTTAAAGCCTGAGCCGAACTCCGTAAATTCCTTAATGGTTTTAAGACGCTTTTCGGAGATTTCGCTTGGGGTCTTGTTCTTTTGATAGCAAAGATAGCAGTATGCCTGCCGGTTGGTTCTGCCAACTCGTCCTCTCAGCTGATAAAGCTGGCTTAAGCCCATATAATCGGCGTTTTCAATAATCATTGTGTTTACGTTTTGAATGTCCATACCCGTCTCGATTATTGTGGTGCAGACAAGAACGTTTATTTCCTTATTGAGGAAGTCGGTAAGAACGTTTTCAAGCTCTCTTTCCCTCATCTGCCCGTGACCAACCCCTATTTTTGCCTCGGGAATAAGCCTTCTGAGCTTGTCGGCAGCTTCGTCGATTGTCTGAACCCTGTTGTGAAGAAAATAAACCTGACCGTCTCTTGCCAGCTCTCTCAAAACGGCGGTTCTGACAGTTTCCTCCGAATATTCCATAACATAGGTCTGAACCGGCAGTCTGTCCTCAGGGGGCTCGTTTAAAACACTCATATCTCTTATTCCGCTGAGGCTCATATGAAGAGTTCTGGGAATAGGCGTTGCGCTTAGGGTCAAAACGTCTACGTTTTCAGTCATTCTCTTGAGCTTTTCCTTGTGACCTACGCCGAAACGCTGTTCCTCGTCTACTATAACAAGCCCCAAATCCTTAAATTTTACATCGTCGGAAAGAAGCCTGTGTGTTCCCACAACAAAATCAACCTCGCCTGATTTAAGCTTTTGAATTGTGACACTTTGCTGCTGCTTCGTTTTAAACCTTGAAAGCATATCTATATTTACGGGGTAGTCTGCGAAACGCTCCAAAATGTTTTGATAGTGCTGATTTGCAAGAATTGTGGTAGGCACCAAAAAGGCAGCCTGTTTTCCCTCACAGATAACCTTGAAAGCCGCACGCAGGGCAACCTCTGTTTTTCCGTAGCCTACGTCGCCGCAGACGAGCCTGTCCATAATCTTTCCGGCTTCCATATCTCTTTTTATGTCCGCAACGGCTTCAAGCTGATCCTCAGTTTCGTCATAGGGAAAAGCGTCCTCAAACTCATTCTGCCAAACAGTGTCGGGGGAATATTTATACCCCAGCTTCATCTGCCTTACGCCGTAAAGCTTCACAAGATCAAAGGCAAGCTCCTTTACGGCTCTGCCTGCCTTAGCCTTAGCCTTAGCCCAGGACGTGCCGCCTAAGCTGTTAAGTTTAAGCTTTGCAGTGTCGCCGCCGATGTATTTTTGAACGCTTTCAAGCTGACCTACTGAAACATAAAGCTTTCCGCCGTCGGCATATTCAAGGCTCAAATAATCCTTTAAAATTCCGTCTGTTTCAACCTGTTCAAGCCCTCTGTAAATGCCTATGCCGTGGTTTTCGTGAACAACATAGTCCCCGGGCTTAAGGTCTGAAAAATCCGCAATTCTCGCTCCGTCCTTAAACTTGCGTCTGCGGCGTTTGCCTTTGGCTCTTTTGGGCTTTGCTTCGTTTATGAAAACCGTCTTTAACTCATCGCTTACAAAAGAAGGCAGATAGGTCTTTATAAGGCTCACCATATTTTTTTCTAACGTAAGTTTTGAAGTCATACTTATTTCGGCGTCGGTAAGAGCCTTCTCTAGACGTTCCTTTTCAGCTGTGCCGGAAGCTGCCCCTATTACGCAGTAGCTTCTCTTGAAATAACCTCTTATTTCGGAACAGAGACTTTCCAAATCCTTCGAATAGCCCTTTATTGAACGTGATTTAAAATCAATTTGGTTTTCAACGGGGTAGTCCGTAAACTCAGACAAAAATATACGTTTTTTGCCCTCAGTGAAGGAAAGAGCCGTCTCCGGGTCTTGAATAAGGTTTTTCTCCTCCTCTAAGGCTTCGCCCTTTTCAAGCCTTTCGGAAAGACTTCTGTTATATTCGTTAAAAGCCCCTTCCATATCAGCCCTTATTTTGCTTTCTTCATTTAAAACAACAATTAAATCCTCAGGCAGATAGTCAATCAGGGAATAAGTCTTATCATAAAAATAATTTATATATTTCTCTATGCCTCCGAAGCTCTTTTCCGATCTGAGCCTTTCCGCAAGGGCTTTATCCTCTTTTTCGATTTTCACCGCAGCGGAAAGAAGCCTCTCTTCAGAATAAAGAAGCTCCTTAAAGGGATAAATTTCGATTTTGTTAAGCCTTTCAACTGACCTTTGTGAAAAGCTGTCAATGGCTCTTATTGTGTCAATTTCGTCTCCCCAAAGCTCAATTCTGACAGGGGTTTTGCTGCCGGGAGAAAAGACGTCGATAATACCCCCTCTTACGGCAAATGTTCCGCAGCCCTCTGTTTGGGGCAGATTTTCATAGCCCATAGCGGAAAGCCTTGCGGAAAGTTCCTTAAGGTCGATTTCGTCTCCCTCTTCAAGGCGGATAATACTTCCCTTAAAAATTTCAGGAGGAATAAGCCTGTCGAAAAGTGCAGCACCGGAGGTCACAATAAAATCGGCTTCACCGCCTAAAACAGCCTTGAAAACCTCAAATCTCTTTTGAACGATTTCCTTAGATTTTATGTCTGCGGAATAAAAAACCATATCCTTTTGAGGATAAACATAGGTTTTTTCGCAAACAGAAGAAAGGCTCGAAAAAAATTCTCTCGCCTTTAATTCATTCTCACAAACTATTAACACCGTCTTTTTTAAATCGTCGGCGATTTTTTTTATAATAAGGGGTTTTAAGCCCTCGGCTGCTCCAGTAACAAAGCTGTCGCCCTGTGTTTCGCCTAAAAGCCTTTCATAGGCTTGGGAGTCTGTCAGGATTTCTTCAAAATTATTCATCTTTTTCAACCCTTTTTCTTTTATTAAACTTACACATAGCTCCTGAGGTGTCGCCGCCTACAATCATTTCAACAGCACTTGCGGCGTCTGTAATTGCACTTATAATGGCGTCGCTCTCCTCACTCATAAAGCCGGACAAAACCCAGTCTTTAAGCTCCATTCTTTGGGGCTTTTCCCCCACTCCAACACGAACTCTTGAAAAGCCGTCGCTTGAAAGACATTCTATAATATGCCTTAAGCCCTTTTGACCGCCGTCTGAGCCTTTTTCTCTTATTCTGATTGAGCCCACAGGCAAGTTTATATCGTCGCAGCACACCAAAAGCCTGTCAAGGGGCAGCTTATAAAAATTAACTGCCTGACTGACGGCTGAACCGCTTAAATTCATAAACGTCAAGGGCTTTAAAAGCAAAACCTTTTCGCCCTTAATAAAGCCTTCCCCCACCATTGAAGAAAACTTGCTCTTATTTACATCTATGTTATGGTCATAGGCAAGCTTGTCAATAACCTGCCAGCCTGTGTTGTGTCTTGTATATTTATATTCCCTGCCGGGGTTTCCCAGTCCTACAATTATATACATTATAAAACCTCTTTACTTGGATTTTTTAGGCTTTCCTTCGCCTTTTATTATTTTATCCACTTTCTTTTTAATTCTCTGAAGGGCGTTGTCTATGGATTTTTCGTCCTTATCCATAAGCTTTGCGATTTCAGTATACTTAAGCCCCCTGAGATGATAGACCAAAACCTGTCTTTCAAGCTTGCTGAGAGCCTTTAAAATTTCGGCTTCTGTGTTTTCCCTTTCTTCATTGCCTATAACAAGGGTTTCGGGGTTAGTCATATTTCCGTCGCTTAAAAGGTCAAGATAGGTTGTGTTTTCTTCCTCGTCAAAAATATTTCTGTTAAGAGAAATTGAGGAATTTAAGGGAATATGCTTCTGTCTGTTGGCGGTTTTAATGGCTGTCATAATCTGACGTGATATACACAAATCCGCAAAGGAAAAGAAGGTTGTCTCGTTTTCTTCCTTATAGTCTCTGATAGCCTTAAAAAGACCGATTGTCCCCTCCTGAAGAAGGTCGTCTTTGTCTGCGCCTATCAAAAAGAAGGATTTAGCCCTTACTCTCACAAGGTTTTTATAGCGTTCAAGCAAAGCCTCCTCCGCAAACTTATCTCCCTCTCTCGAAAGCCTTAAAAGCTCCAAATCATTTTTTTCTTCATAATTAATCCGCATATCAGCTGCGCCTCATTTTCTCCAAAATCTCACGGGTTTTTTCGTCAAGATTGTCAAACAAAAGATTATCCTTAACAGGTCTTTCCCGTGTGATTTTTTCTTCAATCATTTTTCCCACCCTGTTTACGTCTCTTAAAAGCTCCGAAGCCGACATTCTGACTGCTCCCTTGCTCATAATTATAATCTGCTCCAAATTATCGGAGGTAGCCACCAAAACGTTCGCTTCCGCTTTAAGCCTTCCGGCGGTTTTTTCTATGTAGTTGTCGGCGGTTTCCGCTTCCTTTGTGTAGACAACGGTTATATTGTCCTGCTTTAAAACGCTGCCTGTTCCGCCTTCAACCTTATAGGCGTCGAAAACCAAAATTATGTCATATTTCACAACACCCTGATAGTTGCTCAAAATATGAATAAGCCTGTCTCTTGCTTCAGACAGCCCGTTTTCGGAAAGCTTTTTAAGCTCGTCCCATGCAAATATTATATTATAGCCGTCTACAAGAAGATAGGTCTTTTTCATAAAATCGTTCCTTTACATCATACAAACTTACGCTGTCTTACAACCTCATACATAACAAGCCCTGCCGCAACAGAAGCATTAAGGCTCTTTATATTTCCGTACATAGGTATTCTGACAGTAAAGTCGCAGTGTTCCTTAACAAGTCTGCCTACGCCTGTACCCTCTGAGCCAATAACAAGCCCCACTGCTCCCTTAAGGTTTGCGTTGTAATAGGTTGTGCCCTTCATATCCGCACAGGTTATCCAAAGACCCTGTTTTTTAAGCTCGTCGATGGTTCTGCAAATGTTTGTCACCTTGGCAACAGGCATATATTCCAAAGCACCGGCGGAAGCCTTTGAAGCTGTGGCAGTCAAAGAAGCGCTTCTGTTTTTGGGTATAATTACGCCATGAGCTCCGGCAGTTTCCGCACTTCTGATTATTGCCCCTAAATTGTGGGGATCTTCTATTTCGTCAAGAATAATAACAAAGGGCTCTTCCCCCTTGCTTTTAGCATTGTCAAGAATGTCATAAACAGTGCAGTATTCCTTAGCAGGTGTCAGGGCAATAACCCCCTGACAGCTTGCGGTGGTCTGCATATTCAAAAGCTTAGCCTTGTCAACCTCCTGAACGGGTATGCCCGCTTCTCTTGCCTTAGCGGCGATAACCTTAAGAGTTCCCTCAACCTCGCCTTTTTTAATGAATATTTTGTCAATGGTTCTGCCATGGTTTAAGGCTTCCAAAACGGAGTTTCTTCCCTCAAGCTGAGAGTTTTCTCTTATTTCGTCAAATTTGTTAAAGCTCCGTTTTTGCCCCTCTTTTTTATCGGCTTTATAGCCCTTGTTTCCTTTATTTCTGTTGTCCATAAAATTATCTCCTTATTCAGTTTCTATACACAGCTTAAAAAGCTCTGTAAGTCTTTCCGTTTCGCCTTTTAAATATAACATTCCGAAAAGGGCTTCAATGCCCGTTGCTCTGCGGTAGTCCGCCGCTGTCTGATTTTTCGCCATAGTATGGGAGTTGGCGTTTCTTCCCCGCTTCAAAACACTTTTTTCGGCGTCTGTCAGTTTATCCTCTATTTTGTGATACATTTCCGACTGTGAATGGGCGTTTACAAGCCTTCTGGCGTCGGCATTCATTTTGTTGACACTGCCCAAGCCCTTTGAAAGCACGTAGGTTCTGGATAAAAGCTCGAAAACGCTGTCCCCTATAAAAGCCAAAGCCAGAGACGAAAATTCCTCGGCGCTGTTATGAAATTCAAAGCAGTCGGAAAATTCCTTTATTATTTTCGACTCCATCTTACGCCCTGCCTTGTATCCTCTATAATAATTCCCATATCCGAAAGCTCTGCTCTTATTTCGTCGGCTCTTGCGTAATTTTTCGCCTTTTTAGCCGCCGTTCTCTCGGCAATTAAGGCTTCGATTTTTTCGTCATCACCCTCAGCCTTGTCGTCCTCTGTTTTAATTCCCAAAATACCGCAAAGCTCATTTATGCCCTTTAAAAGAGCCTCGCCGAAAGCCTTTGTGCTTTTTTCGTTTAAGTTGGTGTTGGCAAATTTAACAAAGTCGAAAACCGCCGCAATAGCGTCCGCAGTGTTAAAGTCATCGTCCATAGCCCTTTCAAAGGCTTCTTTAAACCTTCCGCTTTCATTTACAAGAGCGGCTTCTTCCTCGGTCAGAGTGTCTCCCTCGGAATTTGCAATGTGGAAGCTAAGCCCCTTAACACAATTCTTTATTCTAAGCAAGCCGTTGCCTGCTGCGTCCATAAGCTCTCTCGAAAAGTTGATAGGGCTTCTGTAATGACCGTTTAATATGAAAAATCTCACAACATCATAAGGCACCTCAGCCACAATATCTCTCAAGGTGAAGAAATTGCCCTTCGATTTGCTCATTTTTTCGTTGTCTACGTTTATAAAGCCGTTGTGAAGCCAATAGTGTGCAAAGGGTGCGCCGTTGGCTGCTTCTGACTGTGCAATTTCGTTTTCGTGGTGAGGGAAGATAAGGTCTTCGCCTCCGGCATGAATATCAATAGTGTCACCTAAATATCTTTTAGCCATAACGGAGCATTCAATGTGCCAGCCGGGTCTGCCTTCGCTCCAGGGGCTTTCCCAGAAAGGCTCTCCCTCTTTTTTGGGCTTCCAAAGCACGAAATCCGCAGGGCATTTTTTGTTGCTGTCTGCGTCAACTCTGTTGCTTGCTCCGGCTATAAGGTCATCAAGCTTCTTTCCCGAAAGCTTTCCGTAGTCGGAAAAGGCTTTTGTGTCATAATAGACAGTTCCCTCTTTTTCATAGGCATAGCCCTTTTCAATGAGGGTTTTAATCATTTCAATAATATAAGGCATTTCCTTTGTGGCAAGGGGGTGGTAGGTAGCAGGCTCTACATTAAGCCCCTCTGCGTCCTTCAACGCCTCTTTAATATATCTTTCGGTAATGACCTCTGTGGAAACTCCCTCTTCGTTGGCTCTTTTGATTATTTTATCGTCAACATCGGTAAAATTTTGAACATAGGTTACGTCATAGCCCTTATATTCCAAATATCTGCGGATAGTGTCGAAAATAACGTAGGGTCTTGCGTTGCCTATATGAATAAGCCCGTAAACCGTAGGTCCGCAGACATACATTTTAACCTTGTTTTCTTCTATGGGAACAAATTCTTCTTTTCTGTTTGTTAAGGTGTTATAAACTTTCATTGCTGATTTTCCGCCTTTCCCAAAAGTACAACCGCCTGAGCCGCTATGCCCTCGCCTCTGCCTGTGAAGCCTAAGCCCTCTTCTGTGGTCGCCTTTATATTTATTCTGTCAATATCGATTTCCATATCACTTGCTAAATTTTCTTCCATTTGAGGGATGTAACCCTTCATTTTGGGCTTTTGTGCAATAATCACTGCGTCAACATTCACAACGTAAAAGCCCTTATCCTTCAAAAGACACATTACCTGTCTTAAAAGACCTCTGCTGTCCGCTCCGGCATATTTTTCATCGGTATCGGGGAAAAGTCTGCCTATATCCCCCAACTTAGCCGCACCTGTCAGAGCATCCATAACAGCGTGTATTAAAACATCTGCGTCCGAATGGCCTAAAAGCCCTAACTCATAGGGAATGTCTACTCCCCCCATTATGAGCTTTCGCCCTTCAACAAGCCTGTGAACGTCATAACCCAGTCCGCTTCTGTATTCCATTTATTTCTCAAACCTTTCAAAGCTTTTATTTATATTAAACAATCAAATATCACATACTATAAAAGTCGATTGCTCCATGCTGTGCATTCCCGCAATCGACCCTATATTCGCACTCCGGGCTATCGCCCTACGCCGCTCATAAGGGTTAGGTTGTCTGATATACAGCCATCTGTGCAAACAAATTTGCCCATATGTCTGTCTATCGACAACACTTTTATATTATATATCAATTCACTGCCTTTTGCAATAAAAATTTCTTAATTTAGTTAATTCCTTTCAAAAATATAGGTTTTGAAGCTTTTAAATTTTTATTGACAATAAAAATAAGCAATCGTATAATAATTTTTAAGGATAATTGAATTTTTTAAGGAGTAAATGAGGCAGTTATGAGTATATTTATAATTTTATTTGCAACAGCAGTTATAATCATATTTTTTTATTTGGCTTTGGCTCGCGGTTCTCAAAACCGAAAGGAAATAGACGAAATAGAAAGAGCGGAAAAAGGGCTTTCCCCCGAGAAAAAAGTTTCGGAAGAAACGGAAGGCTTTGGTCTAAGCCTTAAAACAATAGGCTTGGGCAAAGAGGGAAACAAAAATGCCGTCGGCAGAACCTTAAAGCAACTTGGGGCAGTGGTTATTTTAGGCGGAACTCTTATAAGCCTTTGCACCGCCGCAAACGCCCCTGACGGGCTTTTCTCCGGTCAGTATGAATTTTCACTGCTTATGTTTTTCACATATGAGCTTGTGTCGCTGGCAGGAGGATTTCTCTTTATAGGTATGGGCGAAATTATAGGACTTTTAGACAGCATAAATAAAGCACTGCGGAAGCGTTAAAAGGCTCCCCTTGAGGGGAGCTGTCGGGCAACGCCCGACTGAGAGGTGAAGCGGTTATATTTCTATCAATCTAAAAAGGGCTAAAAAGCCCTTTTTTTGCGTTAATTATAAATTAATTCTTAAAGCTGTGAACGGGAGCAGGGATTCTTCCCCCTCTTCTTATAAACCTCTCGCAGGAATAGCCGTTTACGGGCATAACGGGAGCGGTTCCCAAAAGACCGCCGAACTCGACGCTTTCGCCGACTTTCTTGCCGTATGCCGGAATAATTCTTACGGCAGTGGTCTTATTGTTAATCATGCCTATAGCCATTTCGTCGGCAATTATGCCTGAAATTGTAGAAGCGGAGGTATCTCCCGGGATAGCTATCATATCGAGCCCTACGGAGCAGACACAGGTCATAGCTTCAAGCTTTTCAATGGTCAAAGCGCCGCTGACAGCTGCGTCAATCATTCCGTGATCCTCGCTTACGGGGATAAATGCGCCGCTTAAGCCCCCTACATATGAGGACGCCATAAGACCGCCCTTCTTCACATTGTCGTTAAGAATAGCAAGGGCGGCGGTTGTACCGGGTGCACCGGCAGCTTCAAGCCCCATTTCGTTGAAAATTTCGGCTATGCTGTCGCCTATTGCCGGAGTGGGAGCAAGGGACAGGTCGATTATGCCGAAGGGAACGCCAAGTCTCTTTGAAGCCTCCTGAGCCACAAGCTGACCTACTCTCGTAATCTTAAACGCCGTCTTTTTAATAATTTCACAGAGTGTCTCGAAGTCGGCGTTACCTGCGCCCTGAAGGGCATATTTAACTACACCGGGGCCGCTGACGCCTACGTTTATAACTCTGTCTCTTTCGCCTACGCCGTGAAAAGCCCCTGCCATAAATGGGTTATCCTCAACGGCATTGCAGAAAACAACAAACTTAGCGCAAGCCATAGAGCCGTTGTTTCGGGTGAGATAAGCCATTTCTTTAATTATCTCGCCCATTTTTTTTACGCCGTTCATGTTTATGCCGTTTCGTGATGTGCCTAAGTTTACGCTTGAACAAACTCTCTCTGTTTCAGACAAGGCTTCGGGAATACTCCTGACCAAATTTATGTCGCTTTGGGTAGAGCCCTTTTGAATAAGAGCCGAATAGCCGCCTATAAAGTTGACCCCGACGTTTATAGCCGCCTTGTCAAGGGTTTTGGCTATTTCAAAACAGGTTTCCTGTGAGTGGCCGCTGGCTGCAAGGGCAATAGGGGTTACTGAAATCCTCTTATTTACAACGGGAATACCGTATTCTCTTGAAATCTGCTCCCCTGTTTCCACAAGCTTGTCTGCGCTTTTTGTAATTTTATCATAAATCTTGCCGCAAAGCTTCTTTGGGTCTGAATCCGCACAGTCCAAAAGGTTTATGCCCATTGTTATGGTACGTACGTCAAGATTTTCTTCATTTATCATTTTATTTGTTTCCAAAACTTCTTTTTGAGTAATCATAGAAGCAAGCCCTCCGTTAATATCCGCAAAAAATTATATCCTGTGCATACTGTCGAAAATATCTTCTCTTTGCAGCTTAACCTCAAGCCCTAACTCATCGCCGATTGATTTAAGCCCTGTTGACACATTCTCAAACTTATGAGTGCTTTCGCTTAAGTCAACTATCATCATCATATTAAAATATCCCCCTACGATTGTTTGGGAAATATCCAAAATGTTAATACCCTCTTCTGCAAGGTAGGTGCAGATTCTGCCTATAATACCTACGCTGTCTTTACCCAAAACGGTGATAATTCCTCTCATAATGAAATCCTCCGATAATCTTTTTTATAAATCTTCGTTATTAGAAATAGTATCACAAAAACATTTGTTTTGCAATTCCTTTATTAATTTTTTTTCATTTTCCGTAAGCTCCGCCTTTTCAAGAAGGTCGGGACGCTTTTCGAATGTAGCTATAACCGACTGCTCTCTCCGCCATTTTTCCACGTTTCCGTGGTGACCGCTTAACAAAACCTCAGGCACTTTCCTCCCCATAAATTCAGGGGGTCTTGTATATTGGGGATATTCCAAAAGACCGTCTGAAAAGCTTTCGTTCATAAAGCTTTCTTCCTTATTAAGCACTCCTGAAACAAGCCTTGAAACACAGTCTATTATGACCATTGCCCCAAGCTCTCCTCCTGTCAAAACAAAGTCGCCTATTGAAATTTCCTCAGGGTTAAGCTCTTCGATAACTCTTTCGTCAATGCCCTCATAATGACCGCATAATATAATAAGCTCCTGTTCGCGGCTCAGCTCCTCCGCTTTGGCTTGTGTCAGAGTTTTTCCCCGGGGAGACATATAAATAAGCCTTGTTCCCTCTTTGGCTCTTTTTTTTACGCTCATATAGGCGTCATAGACAGGCTGAGCCGCCATAATCATTCCCGCGCCGCCGCCGTAGCAATAATCGTCCACACGCCTGTGCTTGTCCTTTGTGAAGTCTCTTATGTCAACAGCTTCCACCTCAATTAAGCCCTTTTCGATACCTCTGCCTATGACGGAATAGTCAATGCCCTTTTCAATCATTTCCTTAAACAGCGTCAAAACGTAAAACTTCATTGCTCCTGTCCCTCTAAAAGCCTGATTGTCATTTTCTTTTCGGAAACCGACACCGACAATATGCATTTTTTAATCGCCGGAATTAAAATGTCCTTGCCCTCTGTTTTAACGACATAAACATCGTTTGCCCCCGTAAATAATATGTCATTAAGCTCGCCCAGCTTTGTGCCATCCTCGTTTACGACCTCCATACCGTAAAGGTCTGAAATGTAATATTCGTCCTCTTCACAGGGTGCAGCCATATCACGGGTAATATAAAGCTCAGTTCCCTTAAGAGCCTCGGCGGCTGTCATATCGTTTACCCCTTCAAGACATAAAAGAATCATTCCCTTATGTACTCTGAAGCCTTCGATTTTATACTCCTTAACCCCGCCCTTGGTTTTTGTGAAAACAACGGGAAAGGTTTTAAACTCTTCAATATCGTCCACATAGGGATAAACCTTAACCTCTCCCTTAATTCCGTGTGTATTGACGATTTTGCCTACGCTGAAATAATCCATAAATATAATCTCCTGTAAAAATTTCTGATTTTTTCAATTATAACATAGCTGAATTAAATTTTCTACCCCTGAATAAAATTTTTATACGGGCATAAAATAATTTAAAAACAATATGAGGTAAGAATATGTGCGGAATTTCGGGATTTTGTAATTTTTATGAGGATTATAATAAAAACAGAGATTATTACACAGATGTTTTAATAAAAATGCGGCGTTCTTTGGCTCGCAGAGGCAGCGACACAACAGGGGAATTTTTAGACAGACACATAGGCTTGAGCCAGACAAGGCTGACCATAAGAGACTTAAAAAACGGAAACCAGCCCATTATCCGCAGGAAGGGCGACAGAACCTGTGCCATAGTCTACAACGGTGAAATTTACAACGCCGATGAACTAAAACAGGAGCTTATTTCAAAGGGCTATGTTTTCGAAACAACCACTGACACAGAGGTTATTTTATACGCCTATATGGAATACGGCGTACCTTCCGTAAATCTCTTAAACGGAATATTTGCCTATGCGGTTTGGGACATCAAGGAGGAAGCACTACTTTTGTTTCGTGACCGCTTCGGGGTTAAGCCCCTTTTTTACACTGTGGGAGAACAGGGACTGATTTTCGGCTCTGAACCTAAGGCAGTTTTCCAACACCCTGATTTTACACCCGAAATAGACGAAAGCTCTTTAAGAGAGGTTTTGGGCATTGGTCCTGCAAGGACGGAGGGCAATGGGGTGTTTAAAAACCTTAAAGAAGTAAAATACGGCTCATATGTTTACTTTTCAAAGGACTGTTTCAAAGAGGTAAAATATTGGGACTTAACCGCCCTTCCCCACAAGGACACAGAAGCGGAGACAATCGCCAAAACTCGATATTTAATTACGGACGCAGTAAAACGCCAGCTTGTTTCGGATGTGCCGGTCTGTTCTTTTCTTTCGGGCGGTATAGATTCAAGCATAATTACAGCGGCAGCCTACAGTATTCTTAAGGAAAAAGGTGTATTGTTAAACACATTTTCATTCGACTTTACGGGCAATGATAAATTTTTCGAAGCAAACTCATTTCAGCCCACAAGGGATAAGCCCTTTGTGGATATGGTTTTAAAGGCTTACCCCTCAAACCACACCTGTTTGGAGTGTAATGAAATAGATTTGGCAGATTATCTTGAAAATGCGGCGGAAGCAAAGGATCTGCCGGGAATGGCTGATGTAGACAGCTCGCTTTTATATTTTTGCTCCCTTGTTAAAAAGCACAACAAGGTTGCTTTGACGGGGGAATGTGCCGACGAGATTTTCGGAGGATATCCTTGGTTTTTCAGGGAAGAGCTTTACGGAGCGGATACCTTTCCATGGTCTGTCAATCTTCACATAAGAGAGTCTCTCTTAAGAGAGGACGTAAAGAAAAAACTTGACCTTAAGGAGTATGTGGCTTCAAAATATGAGGAAAGCCTTAAAAAAGTGCCTTATTTGCCCTCGGATAATGAAGAGACAAGGCTGCTTCGAAAAATTAACTATTTGAGCATAAAGCACTTTATGACAACTCTTTTAGACCGTATGGACAGAATGTCTATGTATTCGGGGCTTGAAGCAAGAGTACCCTTTGCGGATCACAGAATTGTTGAATATATTTACAATGTGCCCTGGGAGATAAAAGCGAAAAACAATATTCCCAAATATTTGCTCAGAAAAGCTTTTGAGGATATTCTGCCTTCCGAAATTATTTGGCGCAGAAAAAGCCCCTACCCCAAAACCTATAACCCTGCCTATGAGGCTTTGTTAAATTCAAGGCTTAAGGCTGTTTTAGCTAACCCCTCAGAGCCCGTTCACGAAATTTTTAATAAAAAAGCGGTGGAAGCCTTTATTGAAAGCCCCAAAGACTACGGAACGCCCTGGTTCGGTCAGCTTATGTGCGGAGTTCAGATGACGGCTTATATACTTCAGATAAATTACTGGCTTAAAAAATATTTATAAAAAATCCTTAACAAAACAAGCCTTTGAGACAGCATTTTTTCACTCAATTACGGCTTGTTTTTTTTGCCCGGTTATACTATAATGGTTTACTGAGAAAAAAATCTTATTGAAATGAGGTTATTATTAATGGGTTCACGCCTTAATTTTAAAAAAATAGAATTAAAAGACAAGGAGCTTTTAGACGGATATTTAAAAAAGGAAAGCGGTTTTATAGGGGAACACAACTTCGCCGACCTTTTTATTTGGCAGTTTGAATATAACATACAGTTTGCAATGTATGAGGGATATTTATATTTAAAAATGACCTCTCCCGAAGAGGGAAAGGACTTTTATTTAATGCCCTTCGGAAAAAGAGAGGGCTTTATTAAGGCTCTTGAGGTTTTGGCTGAGGAAGGCAGCAGAACGGAAGGCAAAATCTATTTCTGCTCCGTAAGCAAATGGCAGAAAACTCTTGCAGAAGCCGCTTTCGGCAGCCGCTTAAGCCTTGTTCAGTCAGTAGACTTTGCAGACTATATTTACACCTCCGAAAGTCTTATCGAGCTTAAGGGAAAGAAACTTCACGGAAAGAAAAATCATCTGAACCGCTTCAAAAGAGATTTTGAGGGCAGATGGAACTATGAAGAGCTTGACGATTATAATGCAGAGGAATTTTTCGCCTTTCAGCTTAGGTGGTGTTCTCTTCACGACCCGAAAGAGTTCGAAGGGGAAACAAAGGCTGTGGGGGCACTGCTTGAAAACCGAAAGGAGTTAGGGGTTAAAGGCGGACTTGTGAGAGTAGAGGGTCAGGTTATTGCAATGACCTTGGGAGCGGAATTTAACTCCGAAATATTCGTTGTAAACATAGAGAAGGCTCTTCCCGACATAAACGGCGGTTATCAGATTATAAACAATGAATTTGCAAGAAGAAATCTTGCGGGGTATAAATATATAAACAGAGAAGAGGATATGGGCATTGAGGGGCTGAGACAGGCTAAAACCTCATATTGTCCCGAATTTATGGGCGAAGCCTATGAGGGGTGGCTTTTATGATAAGGTTTGCCAAGCCAAGTGAAGAAACAGAGCTTTTAAGGCTTTTCAACATCTGCTTTCCCGGCGAAGAGGAGTTTGGGGAGTATTTCTTCAAAAATCACTTTTCTCTTAAAGATACCATTGTTGATGAGGAAAAGGGCGTGATAAGGGGCTCTACCATGATGCTCCCCTATTATATAGAGGGTGTGGGAGAGGTCACCTATCTCTACTCCGTAGACACTCTTCCCGAGTTCAGAGGTCGGGGTATATGCAAAAATATTTTGGAACATTCACACAAGTTGGATTTGGAAAAGGGCCGTAAGGCTTCAATTCTCATTCCCGGAGGAAAAGATCTTTTTGATTTTTATAAAAAGCTGGGCTATGAGATTTCTTCATATGCAGATGAAAGGGAATTTACTGTTTTAAGCGAAAACACATCCTTTGAATTAAAAGAATGTACTCCCAAAGATATTGAAGCCTTTTATAGGTCACATTTTAAGGGAAGAAAAGCAGTGAGAAGAAGCGAAAAATATTTTTATGACCAAATAAATCTTTTTAACACCTTCGGCGGCGGCTGTTCGGGGCTTTATGACAGTGACAAGCTTTTAAGCTGCGGTTTTTATTCCCGAGAAAACGGTGTTCTTAAATTTGACGAAATTTTGGGGGAAAGCTGTGACGTTTTGGCAAGCGAGGTTTTAAAGAAAAAGGGTCTTTCTCACTGCACAGGCAGAACGGAAGGCGGCTCGGTTCCCATAGGTATGGCTTATTATTACGGTGAAAAATTTGACTTTTATATGAACCTTATGTTTAACTGAACATTGTATTTGTTTTAAGGCAGCCGCATAAACTGTATAGGCTGAGACTTTTCACTCGGAGGTTGTTATGCGCAGCAGAGAGTACAGACACAGAAAAAAGCACCGCAAAAGAAAAATATTTTTGATTGCAGCGTTTTTTATATTGCTTATATATTTGTTAATAAGGCTTTTTTTGGGCGGAGAAACGGGAATTTTTGTTGAAAATCCGAACATAATTTTTAACCCTGTTCTGCTGTTTAAGGACGAGGAGGAAGCTCCCAACACGACAGACCTTGAAGCCTTAAAAGAGGATTATTATATCGTTGACGGTAAAACAGGGCTTGACCCTGAGCTTTTTAACGTAGACGCATTTTTGAAAGAGAACTTGACCATAAAGCTTAAAAAGAACAAGCCCAAGGTTTTGCTTTTTCATACTCATTCACACGAAGCCTTTGCAGACAGCAGAGACGGCGTTGAAGAGGACACGATTGTGGGTGTAGGTGAGGAGCTTTGCCGAATTTTGGAAGAGGACTACGGCATAAACTGTCTCCATGTGACGGACAAATTCGACTATGTTGACGGAAGCGTTCAGATTTTAGGGGCTTATGAGAGAATGGAGCCTGTTATAAGGCAGTATCTCAAAAAGAACAAGTCTGTCGAGGTGGTTATAGACCTTCACAGAGACGGCGTCGCCGAGGGAACACGCCTTGTCACAGACATAAACGGCAAAACTACAGCACCGTTTATGTTTTTTAACGGTATCTGCCGAATGTGGGAAAACGGCACTCTTCAGGAAATTGAGGGGCTTGAAAATCCCTATCTTAAAACAAATCTTGCTTTCAGCTACGTAATGAAGCAGAACGCCGACAGGCTTTATCCCGGGCTTGCAAGAAAAATTTACATAAACGCCTACAGATATTCTCTGCATATGAAGCCCCTTTCCACTCTTATTGAGCTTGGAGCGCAGACCAACACAGTGGAAGAAGCCTATAACGCCTGTGCGCCCTTAGCCGAAGTTATTGCAGAAACAATTCTCGAAAAAGAATAAAGCCGAATAAAAAATCAGGCTTTGCGGATAATAATAAAAATCAACTTGATTGGAGTGTTTATTATGAAAAGTGAAGCTATTGACTGCTTCGGCGGCGGTGTCTGCCTTTTAAGCGCAAAGGACGGCAGCTTTGACAACGGCTGTATTATCAACACTGTTATGAAAGCGTCGGAAGAGCCGGCGGTAATTGCTGCGGCAGTGGATAAAAACAACAAAACCTGCGACATAATAAAGCGGACAGGTGAATTTAATATAACCGTTTTGACGGAGGATGTTCCGCCTGAAACTATATGGCATTTCGGTGAGGAAACGGGAGCTGAAAGAGATAAATTTCAGGATAACGCCCTTTTCGAAAGAAGCGCCAACGGCATTTGCTATCTTAACACCTATTCAAATGCTTTTCTTTCGGGCAGCGTCAGGGAAACAATCGACTTGGGCTCTCATATGATTTTTTTCGCCGATGTAAATGAAAGCCGAATTTTTAACAATAGCCCTGCCCTTTCCTATTCGGAATATAAGGCTTGGGAAAGATAAATAAAAAATAGCATAAAACAGGGCTGTGAGGAATTAAACCTTACAGCCCTGATAATTATTTAGCTACAATATTTAATTTTTGCGGAAGTAAAGGGTCAAACCTGAACATTGCAAGTATTCGCCTTGCAGGACCGTCAGGCATATTTCGACCGGCTTCCCAAGCTTCAACTGTTTTCACAGATACTCCCATAAGCTTTGCAAATAACATCTGCGTCAATCCCAGTTCGCTTCTGATATTTTTTATTTCTGAAGCTTCGAAATCGGGAACAGGCTCAACAGATATTGTTTTTGTTCTTGCTTTGCCCTTGCCTTCATTAAATGCTATTGCTTCATTAAGTCCTTGAATAATTCCGTCATATACACTCACAGCAAGCACCTCCTTATAAGCTCTTTTCAAGCTTGTCAATCAATTTTTTGATATTATTGCACTCTTTATCTGTTAAGTCATCTTTTTCATTTTTAGGATATGCAAATATAAGATAAATAGTTTCCGCCAACACAAAATCAACATAAAGCACACGGCTTGAACCGCTTTTACCTCGGTTCGGCAAAGCAAACCGCATTTTTCTAAGCTTGCCTGTGCCTTTTATAACTTTTCCTATTTTTGGGTTTTCTAACAACTGAACCTGTAGACTCTGTAAGTCATCGTCATCAAGCCCCATTTCGTGCCATTGTTTATCAAATACAGGCATCATAACAAATTTTCTTTTCAAATATTATCACCTTATTTCAATATAATTATACCCTATTAAATAGGGTATTGTCAATATTATTTTCTAAAATTTTAAAGTGATTTTAAACCAAAAAACGCAGCCGTAAAATTCAAACCTTTACAGCTGCGTTAATTATTTTATTGATTAGTTACTCATAGGATGTTGTTTTTATAATGCTTTGCCAATTTCGCCTGTTATATGCAAAACGGATTATGGTTACTGTCATTGTTTCATCATCCACAGTATAAAAAGCCAAATAATTTTCAACCGCAATACAATGAATGCCGCTTAGACCGACTGCAAATGGATTTATCTCAATGTTTCGCTTTGGATATTCTGATAAAGAATGAAATCGGCTGTCGGCTGTGTTATATAAATTTAATACTGCCTGCGGACTTTTAAGCTCGTTATTGATATACATTACTGCATTCAGCAATTCTCTTTTTGCCGTCTCGGTAATTATAACAGAATAGCTCATAACTTAAGCGCCTCTTTAATTTCAGCCATAGCCTCGTCAAGCGGCTGAACCTTTTCTTCGGCAGCGTCCCGCAGTCCTTCGCGGAGAAGTGAATAAAGCTCAAATCTGCCGCTGAGCATCTCATAGGCTTCAACACTCATAACAGCTAAATCCCCCTTGCCGTTTTTTGTTATAAAGACAGGTTCATTATGTTTATGACATATTTTAGAAATTTCGTTATAGTTATTTCTCAAATCTGCACTGGGTCTGATTGTAGGCATAGAAAACACCTCCTTGTTTTGATAACAATATTATATCAAAATATTTATATATTATCAAGAGGTATATATAAAAAGCAGCCGTAAAATTCAAACTTTTACAGCTGCGTTAATTTTTTTATTGATTTTTAATTATTCATAAAGAGGATATTTTTCAACAAGTGCCTTAACTCTTGCAGCGCCCTCTTCCTTCTTGCCTTCATAGTCCTTAAGAACCATAGAGATAATGTCTGCAACCTCAATCATATCGTCCTCTTTGAAGCCTCTTGTGGTTACAGCCGGTGAGCCTAAGCGGATACCGCTTGTAACGAAGGGCTTTTCGGGGTCGAAGGGAATACCGTTTTTATTGGCAGTAATACGAATATCGTCAAGATATTTCTCTGCCACCTTGCCTGTTAAGCCGATAGGACGAAGGTCAACAAGCATAAGGTGGTTGTCTGTTCCGCCGGAAACAATCGAGAAGCCGTTTTCAATAAGACGGTCTGCAAGAACCTTTGCATTTTTAACAACCTGCTTTGCATAAACCTTAAATGAGGGGTCAAGAGCTTCTTTGAAGCAGACAGCCTTAGCTGAAATTGTGTGCATAAGAGGGCCGCCCTGAGTTCCCGGGAAAACAGCCTTGTCAATATCCTTTGCAAGGGCTTCCTTACAGAGAATAAGACCGCCTCTTGGGCCTCTGAGGGTTTTGTGGGTTGTTGTTGTAACAACGTCTGCGTAGGGTACGGGGCTGGGGTGTTCCCCTGCTGCAACAAGACCGGCAATATGAGCCATATCTACCATAAAATAAGCCCCTACCTCGTCTGCGATTTCTTTGAAACGCTTAAAATCTATAATTCTTGAATATGCAGAAGCACCGGCAAGAATCATCTTGGGCTTGCATTCCTTGGCAATTCTCTCAACCTCGTCATAGTCAATAAGACCTGTCTCCTTGGAAACGCCGTAGGGCACCATATTATACTGCTTTCCTGATACGTTTACAGGCGAACCGTGTGAAAGGTGACCGCCGTGGGCAAGGTTCATACCCATAAAGGTGTCGCCGGGCTTTAAAAGAGCAAAGAAAACCGCAAAGTTAGCCTGAGCGCCTGAGTGGGGCTGAACATTGGCGTGGTCTGCTCCGAAAAGCTCACAGGCACGGTCTCTGGCAATATTCTCGGCAACGTCTACGCAGCCGCAGCCGCCGTAATAACGCTTGCCCGGCAGACCCTCCGCATATTTGTTTGTAAGTGGTGTACCCATAGCAGCCATAACTGCCTTGGAAACTATGTTTTCAGAAGCTATAAGCTCTATGTTTTGTCTTTGGCGTGAAAGCTCGTCCTCAATCACCTGGGCAATCTCGGGGTCATACGCCTTTACTTCGTTTAAGCTGTACATTTAAGTTACCGCCTTTCGTTTTATTATTATTGTAAATTTACACTTCTGCTTTGCAGATACATCATGCTATAAAAGCCGATTGTTCCGCTCTAACGAGCTCCCACAATCGCCACCGACATTCGTAATCCGCTCATTTTCCTTCGGAAAATGGCTACTTACTCATATCGGTTAGGTTCTCTAATGTCTAATCATCTATGCAAGCAAGCTTGCCTATCTGATTAGCCATTGAGAACACTTTATAGTAATATTATACAAGTTTTAGCATTATAAATCAACTGTTTTTTAATCGGTGTCACGTCAATCTAATTTAGTAACAAGTTTGTAACATTAATTAAGGCAATAAAATA
>JAJQFU010000003.1 GCA_021200955.1 Clostridiales bacterium
CCAATAGATAAAAAAGAAACAAAGGCAGCTATTACAAGAAAATTTGCATTAGCTGCCTTTACGTGATATGTTAATTAAAGTTTTTAAATATAAAAGATGTTTTTATCCATTATTCATATACTGCAAAATCTACTGCTGCATTAAGAGTTTTTGCAAGAATTAAGGCTGCATCTGAAGCTGTTATGCCTTCGTTTCCGTCCACATTTGCCCCGTAGTCTGAAACATTCCATTGGGAATTTTTTGCTTCGCCGTCAATAACATATGCCAGCAGACAGGCTGCGTCATTTGCTGTGATTTTGCCGTTGTTGTCAACGTCGCCTCTCATGCCTTCGGGAGCTTCCGTAGTTGCTTCGGTGGTAGCTTCTGTTGTTGATTCGGTAGTTGAGCTGTCATCACCGCTGCCGCCGCTTGAAGAGCTTGCGTAAGTGGCTGTCAGATTTCCTGCATTGCCCAAATATTTTTGTGAGCTGCTGTAGGGATCTTGCGTAAACGTCAGCCAAATTGTGTGGCTTTCGGATATGCCGTCAAGATTGTAAAGGTCAATTTCATTATTTCCCGTTGTTACAATCTGATGGGCTATTTCTGTTCCGTCGACGCTGTCTACCGTTATTGTTAAATATATGTTGCTGTCTCTTACGGAAGCCATATTGAGAACAAGTGCCTTAAGACCGTTAAAGCTGAAATCATTTACTGCATAACCTATGCTTACGCCTTCACGGTTGTAAAGGTAGCCTACCTCTGTGTTATCGTTTGCAAGCTTAGGCTTTGTGCCGTTGTCGCTTGCGTAAAAATCGGTTACATCAGATTCGTAATAAACTGTATCTCCTTCAACTATACTTGAACCGAAGCTCTTTATTGTATAAGTCGAATTTTTGGAAGCATAGAATGTAATAAGATTTTCGTCGCCGTTAAGGGTACTGTCTACAACCTCGCCGATTGCATTGTAAACAACAGCCTGACCGGCATATTTTGTTCTTATGCTTAAATTTCCGCTTTCTGTTGTATGAATTACGGCTTCTGTGGGAATATTGTTTTCCCAGCTTAAATCAACTGTTGCTCCGAGCCTTGTTTTAAAGCCTGTAAATGAACCGGACTGCCAGTTTGAAGGAAGAGCCGGAAGAAGGTTTATTGTCCCGTCATGGCTTTGAATAAGCATTTCTATAATGCCTGCCGTTGCTCCGTAGTTTCCGTCAATTTGGAAGTTGGGGTGCTGGTCGAAAAGGTTGGGAGATGTTCTTGTTGTCAAAAGCTGTTCAAGCATTGAAGAAGCACTGTCGCCGTCTAAGGCTCTTGCGTTTAAGCCTATTCTCCAAGCAAGACCCCAGCCCTGTCCGCTGCCTGTGCTTCTGGCTGAAACGGATTTTTGAAAAGCCTTGAATATAGCCTGTTCGTCCTTGTTGTCGCTGTAGGCACTTAAGTGAGTACCGGGGAACATTTCCCAAAGGTGTGAGCAGTGTCTGTGGTTTGTTGAATTGCTTGCGCCGTGGTTATATACTGTTGAGACAACTGCCGTAAAGGGATTGGTAACAGTCCACTTTATTTTCGATGTGTCAGTTGTTTCCGAAATATCAAAGCTTACGTCTCCTCTTGCCCATTCCTTAATAAGTCCTGCAGAATCTATAAGGTTGGGAGCGACCTTACCTTCCTCATCGCCCAAATAGGTTGAAGGCATTTGTTCGTTTATGGCTGCTATAAGCTCGGCATTTTCGCTTGTCTTTCCCAAAATCGAGGATGCCTCAATAACCATGTCATAAAGGTTTCTTATAAGCTGTGTGTCCATAGCCGCACCGGGCTGAACGCCGCCCTGTTCCGGTGAGCAGGAAGCTGCCGTTACAAGATAGCCTGTGACCGGGTCAACAACAAGGAACTGTGTGAAGAATTTTGCGGCACCTACCATATAGGGGTAAACCTCTGCCAAATATTCCTCATCTTTGTTATACTGATAATACTGCCAAGCGTGGTCAAGAAGCCATGCTCCGCCGGTAGGCCACAGACCTGCTGTTGCATTGTCTATGGGCTGTGTTCCTCTCCAAAGGTCAAAATTGTGGTGAGTTACCCATGGATCCCCGGGTTCATATGTATCGTCCCCTCTGTCGTTATATACAGCATACTGGTTTGCCGCTGTTATACTTCCGCTTTCTGCCAGCTCGTCAAGAGTATCTATAAGAGGCTTTTCACTTGAAGCCAGGTTAAGGGGCTGAGCCGCCCAATAGTTCATTTCGGTGTTAATATTAATTGTGTATTTGCCCTTCCATGAAGCTGAAAGAGCCGCATTCCACTTACCTGTAAGATTTAAAGGCTGGCTTTCGGGAATATCTATTTCGCCCTCACCGCTTGCTTCTCTGCCGTCACGGGAGCCGCTTATAATAAGATATTTTCCGTAGTTAAACTCCAATGCCGCAAGCTGATTGTCGCCGTAGGTATAGGTTGAATAAACACCGTTGGAGTTTGCCGTTGTGAGCTTTGAACCTGCTCCGGTTAAGAAGCCGCTTTCTCCGTCTTTATCAATTCTTACTCTTTCCTCTGTAGGTGTGTCGCTGTAATCAACACCGTTTGCATTGTCAAGGCTTATGTCGGTTAAATCAAACTGTGAAGAAAAGTCCTCAAGATGTCTTGACTTAATTGTTTCATAGGTCTTGCTGTTTATGTTTGCTTCATATGTATCACAGTCCGCACCCTGTTTTGAATTGTCAAGGGTTAAATAGTCAACGTAGTTTGTTGCTCCCACAACATAAACTGTTGCTTCTGTTCCGCCCACAACACTTACTGTTGTATTGTCGGAAGAAACAGAAAAGCTGCCATCACCGTCAAGAATCATTCTTGCTTCAAACTGAATTGCATTTACCGTTCCCGGGTCATTGTTGTTTTTGTTGCTGTCTGTTACGGCGGCTTTAACCTTAACCTCGTTGTCGCTTACCTTTTCATAGCTGTAATAGCCTGATGTACTGCTGTGGTAGGTGTGAAGTTCTGCAGAAAAGCTTATGGGGCTGTCCGATTCAACGTGTGTAACAATTGCCTGATCGGGATAGCTTGCAAAGCTTTCTCTCTTAAAATGTGAACCGTTATAGTCATATTCAACAGTAACAATGCCCTTTGTCATATCAAGGCTTTTTACATAGTTTTCAGCTTCTGAAGATGTCTGACCGAAGTCAAGATAAACCTCTACAAAAGACTTATAGGCTCTCTGTGAAGAGGGTGCTCCCAAAAAGGCATATTCTACAAGAGATTCCATTGTCCATCTGTCCTGAACAGCTTCTTCTGTTGCCGAGTTGTCAATGTTTAAGGCTCTGTTTGCTATGCTTTGGGAAGCATATTCGCTGAAATTTTCCTGAAAGGCTTCATCGCCTACAGTTACATCAGCCGCACCTATTTCCGCCGGATTTCCGTCGGCATCCGCCCCTCTGTAATATTTCCAGCCGCCCTCAGTGCTTCCGCTTGTTTTATAGGCTGTTGAAATTGTGCTTGCCGCAAATGTAGCTGCAAGGGTTGTAAGGGCGTTTCCGCTTTCGTCAACAAGACTTCCGTAGGGAGAGCCGTCCCAAACAGTGTCCTCGTTAATCTGTATAACCTCTTTGTCAATACCTCCGGCTACCATTCCCGCCATTCTGCCGTTGCCTATGGGGTAGTAATGTGTCCATATATATTCCGAGTATTCCCAACCGTTGTAGGCTGTTCCCTGACTGTCATAGGGGTTTTGAGCGTCTACGTCGGTTTTTGCCGCATTGGGATTTACCTCAGCGGCATTTGAATAAATTCCCGCTTCCGCAAGAACACTCTCTATCGTGGTATTTGTCCACATTACTGTTTCCGGATCAAAACCGGAACTATCTTCACTGTCGTCTGCCATATCAACCTCCTCTGAAATTTCCGTATTTATTGCACTGTCGCTTAAAACCTGATCATCAATTTCCGAAAAATCACTTTCATTTGAAGCTTTATCTTCCGAAATTTCCGATAACGGCTCTTCTTCGTCTGCCATAAGCGTTACGCTTCCCGAAAAGCCGAAGGTCATAGAGACAGCCAACATACCTGCACATACCCGTTTTAACATTTTTCTCCTCCTTATTTATTTAAAGCAGTTAATTACATTTACAATACAATTATAATTAAAATAAAATCAAAAAAACAGACCCAGATTGGTTAAATTTTAACAGACCCAGATTCAGAATATTATTGTTATGAGTTTTAAAATATGATATAATAAAAATAAAAAAGGGACGGAAGATTATGAAGCTTACAAATTTAAAGCTTGATAAAAATTCAAAATCACCGCTTTACATTCAGCTTTTTGAATTTTTTAAAGAGAATATAATAAACGGCACAATTTCCGACGGAGAAAGGCTGCCTTCACGCCGCAGACTTATGACGGAGCTTTCATTAAGCAAAATTACTGTTGAACAGGCATACGGACTTTTGGAAAGAGAAGGATATTTATTGCCGAAAGCCAAAAGCGGTTATTTTGCAAGGTCAGAAAGCCCTGTTAATAAAGACATTGATGAGCCCGACTATTATTACGATGAAAGCAATGTTTTAATAATGAGCCATCAGCTTACAAACCCCGAATCATATCCCATAAAGGAAATATCTAAGCTTTACCGAGATACGGCTTATGCTATGCCGGAGCTTTTAAATTTCGGACACAAATTCGGTGAAGAAGCCTTAAGAAAAGCAATTTCCGAAAATCTGAACAGCCTTCACAGCTTCGGCTGCAGCCCCGGCAGAATTATTATAGGTGCCGGAACAGAATATTTAATCGAACAGCTTGCCCATATTATGCCTAAAGATACTGTTTTCGGCTTTGAAAACGCCTGTTTCGCAAGAAGCTATATTCCCGTAAAAAATTCGGGTGCGGAAATTACTCTCATAGAAAATGAGCTTGAAGCCTTTCCCGTTGAAAAGCTTGTCCGCAGCAATATTGATATAATCTATCTTTCTCCCGACGGCAGTTACCCAACTAATTACAGAATGACAGCGGAGGAACGAAGATCGGTTTTAAACTGGGCATACGAAAAAGAAAACAGATATATAATAGAATCTGATTTCGATTTGGATATTTCAAACAGCAAAACAGAGTCTCTTTTTGCTATGGATAAAAAGGACAGATTAATTTTTATAGGTACATTTGCCAAAAGCATTGCTCCTTCATTGAAAACAGTCTATATTGTTCTGCCGAAAAATTTAAAGGAAGCTTTCAATAAAGCACTGCCCTATTATACAAATCTTTCTTCAAGGCTTGAACAGCAAACCATAGCAAAGTATATTCAAAGCGGAAAATATGCAAATCACTGTCAACACCTTAGAAAATATTATTCCGAAAAAAGAAGCCTGCTCATAAAAGAGCTTAACAGCTCACTCCTTAAAAACCATATAAAAATTTTTAACAGTCAAGGAGGAACATATTTTATTATTTCCGTAAACAACGGTATGAAAGAACCGGAGCTGAAAGCCGCAGCGTACAAAAACGGCGTAAAAATACTCCCTCTATCCGCAAACTTCATAAAAAATCAAAGCTTCCCACAAAACCTGTTTTTAGCAGGCTTTGGATATTTAAGCTGTGATGAAATTAAAAATGCCGTAAAAAGACTGACAAAGGCATGGCTGCCCTAACAGGTATCTATGTTATTGCAAAAAAAAAGAAATAAAAACATAAAAACAGCAAAAGCCTCCAAGCTGATAATCGGTTTGGAGACTTTTACTTTAAGTGGTGAATTTGTTATTCCTCTATAAACCTTATAGTGTAGGTTGAATTTTCTAACGCATAGAATGTAATAAGATTTTCATCCCCGTTAAGGGTGCTGTCTACGGCTTCGCCGTTTTCGTTGTAAACAACCGCCTTGCCGGCATATTCTGTTCTTATGCTTAAATTTCCGCCATCCGTTGTGTGAATTACGGCTTCAGTAGGCACACCGTTTTCCCAGCTTAAGTCAACAGCCGCTCCGAGCCTTGTTTTAAAACCCTTGAATGAGCCGCTCTTCCAACCAGAGGGCAGTGCCGGAAGAAGATTTATTGTTCCGTCGTGGCTTTGAATAAGCATCTCTATTATTCCCGCTGTTGCTCCGTAGTTTCCGTCAATTTGGAAGTTGGGGTGCTGGTCAAAAAGGTTAGGCGAGGTTCTTGTTGTAAGAAGCTGTTCAACCATAGAGTTTGCCGCTTCGCCGTCTAAGGCTCTTGCGTTTAAGTTTATTCTCCATGCAAGCCCCCAGCCCTGACCTGTTCCCGAGCCTCTTGAAGATACGGAATTTTGAAAGGCTTTGAATATATTCTGTTCCGTTTCATCTTCGCTGTAGGCGCTTAAATGAGTTCCCGGGTACATTTCCCAAAGATGGGAGCAGTGCTTATGATTTTCTGCCAAGGTATGGTCATATGCCGTTGAAACAACAGCGTCAAAGGGATTGGTTAGTGTCCACTTTATTTTTGACTCGTCTGTTGTTTCGGAAATATCAAAGGTAACATCTCCTCTTGCCCATTCTTCGATAACCCCTTCATCATTTATAATATTGGGGGCAATCTTTCCCTTTTCGTCGGCCAAATAGCTTGAAGGCATTTGTTCATTGATTTTTTCGATAAGCTCCGCATTTTCTTCTGTTTTGCCTAAAATCTCGGAAGCCTGAATTACCATATCATAAAGATTTCTAACAAGCTGAGTGTCCATTGCCGCTCCGGGCTGAACTCCGCCATGTTCAGGTGAACAGGAGGCCGCCGTAACAAGATAGCCCGTAACCGGGTCAAGAGCAAGGAACTGTGTGAAAAACTCAGCCGCCCCTGTCATATAAGGGTAAATCTCTGCCAAATACTCCTCATCTTTATTATACTGATAATACTGCCATGCGTGTTCAAGAAGCCATTCTCCCCCTGTAGGCCAAAGACCTGCTGTTGCATTGTCTATGGGCTGAGTTCCCCTCCAAAGGTCAAAATTGTGGTGGGTTACCCAAGGGTCGCCGGGCTGATAGGTGTCATCGCCCCTGTTGTTAAATATGCCGTACTGGTTTGCCGCTGTTATGCTTCCGCTTTCAGCAAGCTCCTCAAATGTGTCGATTAAAGGCTTTTCGCTTGAAGCCAAATTAAGTGGCTGAGCCGCCCAGTAATTCATTTCCGTATTTATGTTTATGGTATATTTGCCCTTCCAGGCGGCAGAAAGAGAAGCGTTCCACTTGCCCGTAAGGTTTAAGGGCTGGCTTTCGGGAATGTCAATCTCGCCTTCACCCCTTGCTTCTCTGCCCTCTCTTGAACCGCTTATAATAAGATATTTTCCGTAGTTAAATTCAAGCACAGCAAGCTGATTGTCGCCGTCCGAATAAGTAGAATGAACACCGTTTGCGGCTGCGTCCGAAAGGCTTGAGCCTGCGCCCTTTAAAAAGCCGCTGTTTTCTCCTTCCCCTGTTCTTACTCTTTCGTCCGTAGGAGTATCTCCGTAGCCTAAGCTACCCGTGTTTTCAAGGGTTAAGCCTGTTTTTGAAAACTGTTCGGAGAAATCCTCTAAATGTCTTGCCTTAATTGTTTCATAGGTTTTGCTCTTTACATTGGTTTCGTATTTGTCGCAGTCTGCCCCTTGTTTTGAATTGTCAAGAGTTTTATAATCAACATAGTTTGTAGCCCCCACCACATAAATATCGGCGGTTTTTCCTCCCTTTACACTGACGGTAGTATTATCCTCCGAAACAGAAAATTTTCCGTCCCCTTCAAGAAACATTCTTGCTTCAAACTGAATTGCGTTTACTGTTGCCGGATATCCGTTGTCGCTGCTTCTGTCAGTAACTGCCGCTTTCAGCTTAACCTCGCTGTCGCTTACCTTTTCATAGCTGTAATACTCCGGCATAGCGTTATGATATGTATGAAGCTGTGCTGAAAAATTAAGTTCCTTGTCCGACTCGATATGTGTTGCAACAGTCTGGTCTGGATAGCTTGCAAAGCTTTCTCTCTTGAAATGTGTTCCGTTATAATCATATTCAACAGTAACTATTCCCGTTGTTACATCAAGGCTTTTTACATAGTTTTCTGCGTTTTCGGATTTCTGACCGAAATCAAGATAAACCTCCGCAAATGACTTATAGGCTCTCTGTGTTTTGGGCTGCCCCAAAAAAGCATATTCAACAAGGCTTTCCATATCCCATCTTTCCTGTACTGCCTCTTCATCGTAGGAATTATTGATATTCAAGGCTCTGTATGCTATGCTTTGCCCTGAATAATTTTTGAATTTTTCCTGAAAATCCTTATCCCCCACAACAGTGTCTGCGGCTCCTATTTCAGCCGGATTTCCGTTTTCGTCAGCACCTCTGTAATATTTCCACCCCGCTTCAACACTTCCGCTTGTCATATCAACAGCGGTTATTTTTGAAGCCTTATAGGTTTCCTCAAGGGTTGTAAGCACATTCCCATTTTCATCCGTAAGAGTTCCGTAGGGTGAGCCGTCCCAAACGGTGTCCTCGTTTATCTGTATAACCTCTTTGTCAATTCCTCCGGCAACCATAGCCGCCATTCTGCCGTTGCCTATGGGGTAGAAATGTGTCCAAATATATTCGGAATATTCCCAGCCGTTGTAATTTGTTCCCTCACTGTTGTAAGAGTTTTGAGCATCAACTGCTGTTTTCTCGGCATTCGGATTTACCTCCGCCGCATTTTTATATATTCCCCCTTCGGCAAGTACGCTTTCAATTGTGTTGTTCGTCCACACAACCGTTTCCGGGTCAAAATATCGTGCAGTTTTGTTATTTTTATCCTGAGCCATAACATCACCTCCCCAAAGACTCCCGACCATACTTACAGCCAAAAAACAAGCACATAATCGTTTTAACATTTTTCTCCTCCTCTTTAAACCGATAAAAGCTATAGATTTGCAATATTTATAAATTAATTATACAGTATCGAAAAAAATAATAAAAGACCCAGATTGGATTAATTTTTACCGCCCCAGATTTTTGTTGTCTCACTGTTCCGACTTTGATATAATAATTACAAAAAAGGAAGTGACATTATAAATTTAACCTCTCCAAGGCTTGATAAAAATATAAAAACACATCTTTACACTCAGCTTTTGAGTTTTTCAAGGAAAATATAACAGAGGACACGATTTCCTGCGGAGAAAGGCTAACCTCCACACCGCAAACTTATGACATAACCTCGCTTAAGCAAAATAAGCAGGAACGATATTAGGAACACTATAAAAGACTTATAAACGCATGGCTGCCATAATCGGCAACTGTAACTTTATCTTAAATGCCTCATAAAAATAGGATAGCAAAAGAATAATAAATTCTCTATATGCTATCCTGTTTTTATCATAATATCTTGAATTGCCGTTTTTAACATTTTTTTGGTATTCCACAATAAATGTGTGTCACACCTCCCCTCGAGGGGAGGCTCGTCGCAGCAAGCTCCATTCGTTTATTTTCGTACAAGTACGAAAATAAGACTTATTCCGCTGCTTCTCCTCTTTCGCAAAAAGTCTCTGACTTTTTGCGATTGGCGGCTTCGCCGCTTAATTACTTATTAAGTATCAGTCTTGCGCCGCCGTAAATTCCTGCGTCATTGCCCAGCTTTGCAAGCTTAAACTCGGCGTCTTTACAGGCGTGAAAAGCAAACTTCTTATAATAGTCTCTTATAGTGTCTATAATTATGTCTCCGGCTTTGCTGACGCCGCCGCCCACAACGAAAATCTGAGGGTCGATCACAGCCGCCACATCAGCCAAAAAGCGGCCCATTCTTGCTCCGAAGAAATGAAGCACTTCAAGACCCACTTCGTCTCCGTCTCTTGCTGCGTCCAAAACGGATTTTGCATTTACCTCAACATTTCTCAAAACGGAGTCCTTGTCGGATTCGCTGAGTATTCTCTGTGCTCTTCTTACAAGACCTCCGGCTGAACAGTACTGCTCAAGACAGCCGTAATTTCCGCATGAACAGGGTTCTTTTTCATTAATATTGATTACGGCGTGACCTATTTCTCCCCCTGCTCCGTGTGAGCCGTAAATAATTTTGCGGTTTAAAATAATTCCGCCGCCGATACCTGTTCCCAGCGTAATCATAACCATATTTTTATAGCCTATGCCGCTGCCGTGAAAAAGCTCGCCCAAAGCCGCCACGTTGGCGTCGTTTCCTGCTTTAACCTTAAAGCCCGAAATTTCGCTGAGCTCTTTTTCAATATTTTTAACGCCCCAGCCTAAATTAACACAGCTGTTTACTACACCGTTATCCAAAACAGGTCCGGGAACGCCTATGCCTATGCCTAAAATCATTTCTTTGTCAATGCCCTTACTGCGCATAACATTTTTAAGGCTTTTTGAAATGTCTGTCAGAATGTGTTCGCCCTTGTCTCTTTTGTCCGTAGGTATAGACCACTTTTCCACAAGCTCGCCGTCCCTTGAGAAAAGCCCCATTTTTACGGCTGTTCCCCCTAAGTCAACGCCGAAAACAAATTTTTCGTTGTTCATTAAAATCCCTCCTTCGATTTTTTTCTTATTCCTCAATGTCCTTTATTTTGTCCGTCAAAGCGGCGCTTACGGCGTTTTTCATCATTTCGATTTCGGCGTCGTCTGCGTCCTCGCGAATTATTCCGTCAACCACAACTGTATTATGCTCGTCTAAAACTCTTGTTGAAGTGGTAAGTGTCACAGTGTCTTCATCGCTTTTATATTTAACTGTATAACTCAAAAGAGATGTTCCGTCGTCATAGCTTTCAAGGCTGAAGTCAAGAACGTCGGCAAGAGAATCTGTAGAAGAAAAGCGGCTTGCCACATCTTCTGAGCTTTGAGGCAGGGTCGAGGGGTCAAAAACGTCTTCGCCCAAAATAGAAGCGGTTATTGTTTTATTGCCCTGTTGGAGACGTGTGCATTTTTCGTTGTCTAAGGTTATGTCCCACTGACCGCCGGGAAGACTTAAATCAACTCCCGATTCTCCGGTGTATTCGTCCTCGGCTTTTGAATATTCCTCTGTAGTTGTTTCCACAACAGCAGGCGTATCGTCCGCACTGTCTTCACTGCCTGTGCTTTCAGTCTTTGTGCTTGTAGTTACGCCCTTTGTTCCTCCGCAGGCAGTGAGAAAAGCAAGACACAAAACAGCGGAAAGCATTAATATTTTATGAAAAGCTTTAGATATTTTCATTTACGGCACTTCCTTTCGAAACCGATATGTCTTTATTTTCAGCGGTTTTTTCAAGATTTCTTTCCGCAACGGAAAGCATAAGCTTAATTCTGTTAAGCTGGTTTACCTCGCTTGCGCCGGGGTCATAGTCTACCGCAACTATATTAGAAAGAGGGTAGCGTCTCTTAAGCTCTTTTATAATGCCCTTTCCCGTAACGTGATTAGGAAGGCACGCAAAGGGCTGAGTGCAGACGTTGTTAAGAACCCCTGTTTGAATAAGCTCTACAAGCTCAGCCGTTAAAAACCAGCCCTCGCCTGTTTGGTTGCCCAAAGAAACTATAGGCGCCGCAAGCTCGCCTAACTTTGCTATATCCGCAGTAGGCTCAAAGTGAACACTCTTTTTAAGTGCGTCCTGCATGGGCTTTCTCACTCTTTCGATATATTTTATGCCTATTGTGGTCAAAACCGTTGTGGAGTGCTTAAAGCCCAGATATTTCTCTTTAAATGTACAGTTGTAAAAGCTGTAAAGGAAGAAGTTTAAAAGGTCGGGAACAACCGCCTCTGCCCCTTCTTTTTCAAGCAAGCCCACAATATCGTTGTTGGCTGTGGGGTGGAACTTAACCAAAATTTCACCTACAACGCCGACCTTGGGCTTAACAATGTCTTTTCTGGGCAGATTGTCAAATTCCTCAACAATCTTCTTTATGTTTTTCTTAAACTCACTTGACTTGGGCTTAACAACAGCCTTTTCGCATATCTGCATCCACTTTTCGCAAAGCCTGTCTGCCGCTCCCTCTTCAGCTTCATAAGGTCGTGTTGCATAGAGAACCTTACAAATAAGGTCGCCGTAAATACAAGCCTGCAAAGCCCCTATAACCATTTTATAGCTGTAGGTAAAGCCCGGGTTCTTCTCAAGCCCCTGAGCCGATACGCTGACAACGGGAATTTGAGGATAGCCTGCCTTCTTTAAGGCTCTTCTTATAAAGCCCACATAGTTTGAAGCACGGCAGCCGCCGCCGGTCTGGCTCATTAAAAGGGTTGTGTTGTCAGGGTCATACTTTCCGGAATTTAAGGCTTCCAAAAGCTGACCTACTACTATTAACGCCGGGTAGCAGGCGTCATTGTTTACATATTTTAAGCCTATGTCAATTGCCTTTTTGTCTATAGCCGGCATAACCTCCAAATTATAGCCCACAGCTCTTAAAGCCGGCTTAATTATTCTGAAGTGATAAGGTGCCATTTGAGGCATAAGAAGTGTGTGAGTTTTTTTCATTTCCTTTGTGAAAATAACTCTGCCTGCTGGCTTTGCCGCCTTAACAGGCTTTATGTTTTTAATGCGTCTGTCCTCAACCGCCGCAAGGAGTGAACGTATTCTTATTCTTGCCGAGCCTAAGTTGTTTACCTCGTCGATTTTAAGCACAGTATATATTTTCTTGCTTGCTCTTAAAATATCCGCAACCTCGTCTGTGGTAATTGCGTCAAGACCGCAGCCGAAGGAGTTAAGCTGAACAAGCTCCAAATTTTCCTTTTCTCTTACAAGGGATGCTGCCCCGTAAAGACGTGAATGATATGCCCACTGATCTCTTACGTTTAAGGGACGGGGTATTTTGCCCAAATGTGCAATTGAGTCCTCTGTGAGAACCGCCACATTGTAGGATGTTATCATTTCGGGTATGCCGTGGTTGATTTCAGGGTCGGTGTGATAGGGTCTGCCTGCAAGGACAATGCCGGGCATTCCCGTTTCTTCCAAAATCTCTAATGTTTCCTCACCTTTTTTGCGCATATCCGCACGGTAAGCCTGCTGTTCGTCCCATGCCCTGTCGGTTGCTTTCTGAATTTCGTCCTTGGGAATATCCGAAAACTCCTGCTGAAGTCTCTTTATTAAGAAGAACTTGTCATTAAGGCTGAAGAAGGGATTTTTAAAAATAATATCGGGGTTATGTATTTCTTCCATATTATTTTTAATGTTTTCGGGGTAGCTTGTAACAATGGGGCAGTTATAGCAGTTATCCGCCGACATAATCTCCTGATGCTCATATGAAACACAGGGGTAGAAAATAAACTTGCAGCCGTTGTCAATAAGCCATTTAACGTGACCGTGAACAAGCTTCGCCGGGTAGCAGACGGACTCCGAGGGTATGGATTCTATACCTAACTGATATAAATCTCTGCTTGACTTGGGAGACAGCTTTACACTGAAGCCCAGCTCGGTAAAGAACGTAAACCAGAAGGGATAGTCCTCATACATATTCAGAACTCTGGGTATACCCACAACTCCCTTTTCGGCGTGAGCCTCGGGAGTGGGAATATAGCCGAAAAGCCTGTTGTATTTATATTCAAAAAGATTGGGAACACAGCTTGAGCTTGGGTCTTTGCCTAAACCTCTTTCACAGCGGTTTCCCAAAATAAAACGGCGGTTTCCGCTGAACTTGTTTATAGTCAAAAGGCAGTGGTTTGCACAGCCCTTACATCTTGTGAACGATGACGTAACGGTTAAGCTTTCAAGCCCTTCCTTAGTTATAGTTGTGCTTTCAACGCCCTCTTCATATTTCGCCTTTGCTATAAGAGCAGCTCCGAAAGCACCCATAATTCCCGCAATGTCGAGACGTATTGCTTCTCTTTCCGAAATAAGCTCAAAGGCACGCAGAACGGCGTCATTATAGAATGTTCCGCCCTGAACAACTATCTGTTCTCCCAATTCCTTAGGATCTGTTACCTTAATAACCTTCTGAAGTGCGTTTTTGATAACGGAATAAGCAAGTCCCGAAGAAATGTCGGAGACCTCCGCCCCTTCCTTCTGAGCCTGTTTTACTCTTGAATTCATAAAAACAGTACATCGTGAGCCTAAGTCAATGGGACTTTTTGCAAAAAGAGCCACCTTAGCAAAATCCTGAACCTTAAGCGAAAGGCTCTTTGCGAAAGTCTCTATAAATGAGCCGCAGCCTGCGGAACAGGCCTCATTCAAAAGCACGGAATCAATAACTCCGTCTTTAATTCTTATACACTTCATATCCTGACCGCCTATGTCAAGAATAAAGTCAACCTTGGGGTTGAAAAATGCCGCAGCCTTATAGTGGGCAACTGTTTCGATTTCACCCAAATCAAGGGTCAGGGCAGCCTTAATAAGCCCCTCGCCGTAGCCCGTAACGCAGGACTTTCCTATTTTAACGCCCTCGGGAAGAAGGCGATATATTTCCTTTAACGCTCCCATAACCACCTTAAGGGGTGCGCCTTCGTTTCCGGCATAGTATGAATAGAGAAGTGTTCCGTCGTCGCCTATTACCGCAAGCTTTGATGTGGTTGAGCCTGAGTCAATGCCCAAAAAGACGGTTTTGCCCGTGTAATCCTTAAGACTTCCCTTTTTTACTATTGCCTTGTTGTGGCGGTCGGTAAAAGCTTTATAATCCTCTTCCGACTTAAAAAGAGGATCAAGGCGGTTAATTTCCATAGAAAGATGTTTTTCGCCCTTAAGATTGGCTATAAGCCTGTCGAATGTAAATGTTTCTTTTCCTTCTGATTTAAGGGCTGAGCCCATTGCCGCAAAAAGGTGTGAGTTTTCAACCTCTATAACCTCTCCCTCTTTAAGCCCCAAAACGTCTACAAAACGTGCCTTAAGCTCTGTTAAAAAGTGAAGAGGCCCTCCCAAAAAGGCAACTCTGCCCTTAATGGGCTTTCCGCAGGCAAGACCGCTTATTGTCTGTGAAACAACAGCGTGGAAAATAGACACCGCCAAATCGGGCTTACTTGCGCCTTCATTAATAAGGGGCTGAATGTCGGACTTTGCAAAAACGCCGCAGCGAGCCGCAATGGGATAAATAACCTCATAGTCCTTGGCATATTCGTTAAGCCCCTGGGCGTCTGTCTGAAGCAGTGTAGCCATTTGGTCGATAAATGAGCCTGTACCTCCGGCACAGATGCCGTTCATACGCTGTTCAAGGCCACCCTTGAAGTAGATGATCTTTGCGTCCTCGCCACCGATTTCAATGGCTACGTCTGTGCCCTTGGCTTTCTGTTCGATAGCCTCAGCAACCGCAACCACCTCCTGAATAAAGGGTATTCCTATCCATTCGCCTATTGAAAGACCCCCTGAGCCCGTAATCATAGCGGAAAACTCAGCATTCGGGTCGGGACAGCCTTTTTTTGCGTCCTCCAAAAGCTCCAAAAGGGTCTGCTGAATGTTTGATAAGTGCCTTCTGTAATCTCCGTAAATAAGATTGTCAAATTCGTCAAGACAGGCAATTTTTATTGTCGTTGAGCCAATATCAATGCCCACTTTCATTTTGTTCATTTTATCATTCCTCACAAAAAAATATACGGAAAGCCTGAAATCCGGCTTTCAAGACCGTTTTTTGTCATTTCAACATATTTTTATATTTAAGCTATGGAAACGATGATTAATTCGCCAAAGCAGATTTGCTTCAGATTTTTTCGAGTGCAATAAAGGCATTTGAAGGCGTAGTCGGAGCCCTACGTCGAAAATGCCTGAAGAAGCAATCGGGAAAATCTGAAGTGAAGCTGCGAAGAACTAATTAATCAGCGGTTCCATATATGTTATCACAATTCTTCAATTTTTGCAAGCCGTTAAAACTGTTTTTCAGCCTGTTTCAACAACTTAATACCACTAATTATACAATACCCCTCGCTGTTTGTCTATATATTAAAAAGTGAAAAATTATTGAAGCTTTGGTAAATCATTAAGCGGTATTATCGGATTTAATGCTTTTTTTGAACAATAATATTGAGAAAATACTTCAATTTGTCTTTACTTTCGATAATTTTTTTGATATAATTTCAATAGGCAATTTGCTAAAGGGTTGGTTAGGCAAAACTTCTGTTATAATTTAAGTACCCGTTGGACTTTTGTTATAAAGGAGGGATAGCCTGTGACAATGTATGATATTATTCAAGCCTATTATGTTGCTATGCAGATATATCACTATGCAAAGTACATAATTGTGCCAACAATAAAAATCAGACATAAGAAAAGCCGCCCAATCAGCAAATAATGGCGACTTTATCTTATTCTAAGTAATAACATATTGCCGCCTAACCACCTTTGAAGTGGTTGCTTAGCCGTTAGGCGGGGATCAGGCGGGTATTGGCAGTACTCGCCTTTTCTTTTTATATTTATATTATACACCTTATTTTTTCGAATTACAAGTGTTTTGAGCAAACTTGTAAAAAAATTTTAAACGGTTTTTAATAGTTTGGGGCGAAAAAACTGTTGACAACAGGGCATTGATTTGATAGAATAGTTAAAGATATTTGAAAATGCAATGATTGAGAAAAAGACTTAACCTGCTGATATTTTCAGAGAGCCGCCGTGGGTGTTAAACAAGCCTGTGGTGAAAGGCGGCAGTCGGCTTGTTTTGTTATCGCTCATAAGCTTCTTTTCGGAAAGGCTGTTTTTAGCTGAGTAAGAAAAGACGGGGCTTCCCGTTATTGAAGTCAGGTTTGTTTGAACCTCAATGAGGTTTCCCTTTTTGGGAAACGAATTAGGGTGGTACCACGATACTTCTCGTCCCTATCTTTTGATAGCGGCGAGTTTTTTAATATACTATAAAAGTGTTGTCGATAGACAGGCAGATGAGCAAACAGGGTTTGTGCAGCCGACTGTATATCAGACAACCTAACCCGTATGAGCGACGTAGGGCGATAGCCCGGAGTGCGAATCATCGGGTCGATTGTGGGAGTGCGAAGCACGTAACAATCGACTTTTATAGATTATTTGACAGAAAGGCTGATTATATGAAAAGACATGTTCTTTCGATACTTGTTGATAACCATGCCGGCGTTTTAAGCCGTGTTACGGGGCTTTTTTCAAGAAGAGGCTATAATATCGACTCCCTCAGCGTAGGCGAAACGGAAAGCTCCGAGATTTCACGAATTACGGTAGTGGTTATCTGCGACGATGACGCTATCGAGCAGATTATCAAACAGGTCGAAAAGCTCATTGATGTAAGACGGGTTGTAAATATGTCTACAAGGCAGGCTGTTTTCAGAGAGCTTTCCCTCATTAAAGTAAACTGCACAGGGCTTAACAGAGCTGAAATAGTTTCCATTGCGGATATTTACAGAGCAAACATAATTGACGTTGCTACGGAGTCTCTAACAGTTGAGATAACGGGCAACCAAAACAAAATCGATTCCTTCATAAGGCTTATGGAGCCTTACGGAATAAAGGAAATTGTCAGAACAGGGCTTACCGCACTTTGCCGCGGCAACAACCCTATCAAAAACTATGAAAAAGTAGATTAACTATTTCGATAAAACGCTTGCATAAACGCTTACATTTTACCGAATTGGCTAATGAAAAACATTTCCCAAAGCTATTACTTTTTCACAGATAAACACCAATATTATCTATTATAATAAGGAGGAACTTTAAAATGGCAAAATTGTTTCATCAGGAAGACTGTAATCTTGACCTTCTTAAGGGAAAGACCATTGCAGTAATCGGCTACGGCAGCCAGGGTCACGCTCACGCACTTAACGCTAAGGAATCGGGCTGCGACGTTATCATCGGTCTTTACGAAGGCAGCAAGAGCTGGAAGAGAGCCGAAGAACAGGGCTTTAAGGTTTACACATCCGCAGAGGCTGCAAAGCGTGCTGACATCATTATGATTCTTATTAATGACGAGCTTCAGGCTAAGCTTTATAAGGAATCTATCGAGCCCAACCTTGAACCCGGCAACATGCTTATGTTTGCTCACGGCTTCAACATTCACTTCGGTCAGATCGTACCTCCCAAGGACGTTGACGTAACTATGATAGCTCCCAAGGCACCCGGTCACACAGTAAGAAGCGAATATCAGGCTGGCAAGGGTACACCCTGTCTTGTAGCTGTTCATCAGGACGCAACAGGCAACGCTCTTGATTTAGCTCTCGCTTACGGTCTTGCAATCGGCGGAGCAAGAGCCGGTATTCTGGAAACAACCTTCAGAACAGAAACAGAAACAGACCTTTTCGGCGAACAGGCTGTTCTCTGCGGCGGCGTTTGCGCTCTTATGCAGGCAGGCTTCGAAACACTTGTTGAAGCAGGCTATGACGAAAGAAATGCTTATTTCGAATGTATTCATGAAATGAAGCTTATCGTTGACCTTATTTATCAGAGCGGTTTCGCAGGAATGAGATATTCTATTTCAAACACTGCCGAATACGGCGACTATATCACAGGTCCCAAGATCATTACAGACGAAACAAAGAATACAATGAAGAAGATATTAAGCGACATTCAGGACGGTTCCTTCGCTAAGGAATTCCTTCTTGATATGTCTCCCGCCGGCGGACAGGCTCACTTCAAGGCTATGAGAAAGTTAGCTTCAGAGCACAGATCTGAAAAGGTCGGTGCTGAAATCAGAAGCCTTTACAGCTGGAGCGACGAGGACAAGCTCATCAATAACTGATAATTATACATCAGTTTCATATGTTTTAAGGTGTGCGGCAGTTCTTACACTGAGATCTGCCGCAGCCCGAAAACATTTTTGTGAAACGATGCCCCGGAGGCTTCGGCAGTTTTAAATAAAACCTGTCGGAGAAGCGGAGGTATCGCTTCACACTTTACATGCGATAAGTTTAGTAGGAAGGAAAGATTTTGGTGGAAAAAAAGGTTATGATTTTTGACTCCACACTGAGAGACGGCGCTCAAAGCAACGGTATCTCCTTCACAGTGGAGGACAAGCTTAAAATAGTTAAAGACCTTGATTTTTTGGGGATTTCTTATATTGAAGCAGGCAACCCCGGCTCAAACCCCAAGGACGCCGAGTTTTTTAACAGAATGAAGGGCGTTAAGCTCAAAAATTCAGTGCTGACCGCCTTCGGCAGCACAAGACGCTGCGGCATTAATGCTGAGGATGACTCTAATTTGGCGGCTCTTTTAACTGCCGAAACCCCTGCCGTTGCGGTTTTCGGTAAAGCGTGGGATTTTCACGTTACCGATATTATTAAAACAACCCTTGAAGAAAACTTAGCTATGATTTTCGACACGGTTAAGTTTTTAAAGGACAAGGGAAAAGAAGTCTTTTTTGACGCAGAGCATTTTTTCGACGGATATAAAAACAACCCCGAATATGCAATGGCGGCTCTTAAATCAGCTGTTGACGCCGGGGCAGACCACCTGTCGCTGTGCGATACAAACGGCGGCTGCTTCCCCGACGAAATTTATGAAATGACAAAGACTGTCTGCGACGAGTTTAAAATATCGGTGGGTATTCACTGTCACAACGACTGCGGAATGGCTGTAGCAGATTCGCTGTTTGCGGTCAAAGCCGGAGCAGACCACGTTCAGGGAACATTTACAGGCTTCGGAGAAAGATGCGGAAACACCTGTCTTACAAACATTATAGGGGTTTTGCAGGCAAAACGTGAAATTGAGTGTATCCCTCCCGAAAATCTGAATATGCTTTCAAGAATGGCTGCCGAAATTTCGGAAATTGCCAACTACAAGCTTTCAAAGCGTGAGCCTTTCGTAGGCAAATATGCCTTTGCCCATAAGGGCGGAATGCACATAGACGGCGTTTCAAAAGCACCAAAAAGCTTTGAACATATAAACCCCGACATAGTAGGCAACAGACGCCGCTTCTTAACAAGTGAGGTTGCCGGAAAGTCAACCATAATTTCCATAATAAGAAAAATTGCACCTTATATTGAAAAAAACTCAAAGGAATGCGAGCTTGTTATGGAAAAGCTTAAGGAAATGGAATATCTGGGCTATCAGTATGAGGGCGCAGACCAGGGCTTTGAGCTTTTAATAAGAAAAACAATAGGCAAGTATAAGCCCTTCTTCAAGCTTGAAACCTTTAAAATAATAAGCCAGTATGAGGAAAAGGCAAGGATGACCGAAGAGGAATTTCTGAAGGAAACCGCCGCCGCAGTCATAAAGGTAAATGTAAAGGGCAAGTCGGAAATTACTGCCGCAGAGGGTATGGGCCCCGTAGACGCTTTGGACAAGGCTCTCAGAAAGGCTTTGGAGGTGTTTTATCCTCAGCTTTCAACTGTAAGGCTCACCGACTATAAGGTTAGAGTTTTAGACTCAAGGGCAGCCGCCGCTTCAAAGGTTAGGGTTGTTATAGAATCCGCCGATGAAGAGGACAGCTGGTCAACAATAGGCGTCAGTCAGGATATTATTGAAGCCAGTCTTTTGGCTCTGACCGACTCTATTGAATATAAATTAATTAAAGAAATAGAAAAGCTCAAAGAGCTTTATTAATAATAGGAGGAACACTATCATGGGTATGACAATGACTCAAAAAATTTTAGCTGCCGCCGCAGGGCTTGAATGCGTTAAGGCAGGTCAGCTTATCGAGGCTAAGTTAAATCTTGTTTTGGGCAATGACGTAACAACTCCCGTTGCTATAAACGAATTTAACAAAATAGGCATTGACAAGGTTTTTGATAAGGAAAAAATCACTATCGTCCCCGACCATTTCACCCCCAACAAGGACATTAAGTCCGCAGAACACTGCAAAATGGTAAGAGAATTTGCAAGGGACAAGGAAATTAAAAATTATTTCGAAGTAGGTCAAATGGGTATTGAACACTGTCTCATTCCCGAAAAGGGCTTGGCGGTTCCCGGCGACGTTATCATCGGCGCAGACTCTCACACCTGTACATACGGTGCATTAGGCGCATTCTCCACAGGCGTAGGATCTACTGATATGGCTGTAGGTATGGCAAGAGGAGTTGCTTGGTTCAAGGTTCCCTCTGCAATCAAGTTTGTTCTTAAAAACAAGCCCGCAAAGTGGATTTCCGGCAAGGACATTATCTTACACATAATCGGTGAGATTGGTGTTGACGGCGCACTTTACAAGTCAATGGAATTTGCCGGAGACGGTCTTCAGTATCTTACAATGGACGACCGCTTCACAATTGCCAATATGGCTATTGAAGCCGGCGGAAAGAACGGTATCTTCCCCGTTGACGAAAAAACTCTTGAATACGTTAAGGAGCATTCCGTTAAGCCCTATAAGGTTTATGAAGCAGACGACGACGCAGAATATGATCAGGTAATTGAAATCGACCTTTCAAAGCTTGAGCCTACTGTGTCTTATCCTCATCTTCCCGAAAACACAAAGACAGTGGCTGAGGCTGAGGGTCTTAAGGTAGACCAGGTTGTTATAGGCTCATGTACAAACGGAAGATTTTCAGACCTTAAGATTGCAGCTGAAATTTTAAAGGGACACAAAATCGACCCCTCTATCAGATGCATCATCCTTCCCGGAACACAGTCTATCTATCTTCAGTGCATCAAAGAAGGCTTGGCTGAAATATTTGTTGAAGCAGGCTGTGCATTTTCAACACCTACCTGCGGTCCTTGTTTAGGCGGTCATATGGGTATTCTTGCCAAAGGCGAAAGAGCCCTTTCCACCACAAACAGAAACTTCGTAGGCAGAATGGGTCACCCCGAAAGCGAGGTTTATCTCTGTTCACCTGCTGTAGCGGCAGCTTCGGCAATTTACGGAAAGATTACAAACCCCGAAAATGTATAAGAAAGGCGGATATATAATATGAAAGCTTGCGGAACAGTTTTTAAATACGGAGACAATATTGACACAGACGTAATCATACCGGCAAGGTATCTTAACTCCTCAGATCCTAAGGAGCTTGCTAAACACTGTATGGAGGACGCTATTCATTCAACAGTGAATTTCGTTGATAATGTAAAGGACGGCGACATTATGGTAGCCGAAAAGAACTTCGGCTGCGGCTCTTCAAGAGAGCATGCCCCTATAGCTATTAAGGCTTCGGGTATCAGCTGCGTTATAGCAAAGACCTTTGCAAGAATTTTCTACAGAAACGCAATTAATATAGGACTTCCCATTCTTGAATGCGATGAAGCAGCAGACGATATAGATATGGGCGACAAGGTAGAGGTTGACTTTGACACAGGGCTTATTACAAACCACACAAAGGGCAAAACCTATCAGGCTGAAGCCTTCCCTGAATTTATGCAGGAAATGTTTGCAGCCGGAGGACTTATTGAACAGACAAAGGTAAAATTAGGACTTAAATAATATATAAAAATAGCAAAAAGGAGTAATTTAAAATGAATTTTAAAATTGCTGTTGTAGCCGGGGACGGAATCGGTCCTGAGGTTATGGAAGAAAACATTAAGGTTTTAAACGCTGTAGGCGAAAAATTCGGTCACAGCTTCGAATATGAATATGTCTTAGGCGGCGGATGTGCTATAGATAAATACGGCGAACCCCTTCCCCGGCACACAATCGATGTATGCAAGGCAAGCGACTCCGTTCTTTTAGGCGCAGTAGGCGGCTGGAAGTGGGACACTCTTCCCGGAAACTTAAGACCCGAAAAGGCTCTTTTGGGCTTAAGAGGCGCTTTGGGCTTATATGCAAACCTTCGCCCCGCAACACTTCATCAGGCTTTGGCTGGGGCTTGCCCTCTTAAACCGGAGCTTGTTAAAGACGGCGTTGACATTATGGTAGTCAGAGAGCTTACAGGCGGTATGTATTTCGGCGAAAAGGGCAGAAAACAGACCGATATGGGCGAGGCTGCCTATGACGTTGAAATTTATTCAGAAGAAGAAGTAAAGAGAATTGCAAGACGCGGCTTTGAAATCGCTATGCAGAGAAACAAGCACCTTACAAACGTAGACAAACAGAACGTTCTTGAGTCATCGAGACTTTGGAGATCTGTTGTTTTGGAGGTAGCTAAGGAATATCCTGAGGTTGAGCTTGACCACTTATATGTAGACAATGCTTCTATGCAGCTTATTATGCGTCCCACAACCTTTGACGTAATCGTTACATCAAACATTTTCGGCGACATTCTTTCAGACGAAGCCAGCCAGATGACAGGTTCAATCGGTATGCTTCCCTCAGCTTCACTTGGCGACGGAAAGCTCGGTATGTATGAGCCTGTTCACGGTTCTGCTCCCGACATTGCCGGTCAGGATATTGCAAACCCTATAGCTACAATTCTTTCAGGCGCTATGATGCTTAAATACAGCTTCGGTCTTGACGAAGAGGCTAAGGTTATTGAGGACGCAGTAACCAAGGTTTTGGATATGGGCTACAGAACAGCGGACATCTATTCAGAAGGAACTAAGAAAGTCGGCACTAAGGAAATGGGCAAGCTTATAAGAGAGAACTTATAATTTTGTAATAATGCCCATTCGTTTTTACGAATAAAATTAGGTGTTTTTAGGGGGGATAATATGAAAAAGGGACTTATTAAGAGAATTTCAGGGTTATTGGCTGCTGCGGTTTTTATGACCGCAGCCCTGAACCCCGTTTTTGCAGAGGACGCCGCAGCTTCTTATATTGAAGAAGCTGAAGTCTTGGGGCTGTTTAATTCGGTTTCTTCCGAAGATTTAAGCGAAGGCTTTACTGTTAAGGAATTTAAAGCCGCAGCTGCCGATCTTTTGGATAAATGGAACGGCAGCCATTCGGAAGAGGAAATAGTCAAAATTTTCAATGTGCCTGAAATAACAGGCAGTGCTGTCTTAACAAGAGAACAGGCGGCTAAGCTTCTCTATAACACTCTTGACATAGGTTCAACCGTTATAAGCGAAGCCGAAGCGGACAACGAATACGGCGTAAACGGTATATTTATGCCCCGAATTTTTGCCGACGGAATCGAAATAGACAGCTTTGCAAGGCGTGAAATCTACACAATGTATAATTTGGGAATAATGACTGCCGACAGCAAGAATAATTTTGACCCCTTGGAAACCTTTACGAAGGATGAAGCCATTCAGTCATTTTTAAATCTGTATAAAACAAAGGAAAGCCCCGACGAGGTTGAAACACCAACCCCCGAAGCCTTCCCTGCCGTATCTAACGCTCTTAAATATGTTGAGAGCGAAGACAGATATATTCTTCAAGCCGATTATGTTTGGTATGAAGATGATTACAGCTATGAGCCTGTTTATTATGACGGCTTCGGCGGTGTTCATCAGGCCTCCGAAGAGGGCTACGGCTATGTTTACCCCTTAGACAGAAATTATATGGAGGTTTTGGTTTCCTCCGGCGTCGGCGTAGCTGCTTCAATTATAATCGATAAAGATAAAAATGATGTTTCCGGTCAGGTTTATCAGGTTTTGTCTCTTACAAATAAAGATGCTTATGTTTGGGCTCTTTACACCTATAAAACAGAGCATTTGGTTTTTGACGATTCCGAAGATGAAGAGGAAGCTGAAGAAGAAACAAAACAGGCAGAGGAAACGGAAACCCTTGAATATCACCTTGAGGATATTTCAGACGGAAACGAAAGTGAATACGCCGTTGTTGACAATACGGGAAATACAATTAAAACTTACAGCTTAGACACTGAAAGATACAGTGTTACGGATACCTACGGAACAAACATTATTTTATTTGATAGGGAAGAATGCAAAAGGGTTCTTTATCGAGCCTACAGCGAAACAACAGTGGATTTAGGCGATATAGATTATATAAGTTTTACGTCAAAAGGCTATATAATCGCTTTTGTCAATGGTTCTTATTCCTTGCAAGATGAAAACACATACGGCTATTTTTTGGATCCAAGCGGAAATGTCATATATGATTTCAGAAAAATGGGCTATACAAAAATATTAGGCACTTACAATAAAGACAAATATATAAGGCTTGTTAAAAAAGACGAAAACGGAAATGAACTCTATGATATTATGACACCTGACGGAGAAATTACTGAACTTAATGCATCAAAAATGAGTGCTGTAGTCACAAGCAAGGACGGAATTTCCGCAATTACCATAAACGGAAACCAAGTACTTTTTTTCGATGCAAAAGGCGACAAACTGGGAACAATTTCACTTGATGAAGAGATTAACAGTTCTGTTCGATTTGTAAGCGGTCTGTTTAGTATTTCAACAAATGACAAAAATAAATATTATTATACGCCCTATGGAGAGCCTGCGGTTAAAAAGGCGTGGACTATAAAAGAATAAACAGGACGGTTTTATTATAAGGAGGAAAGCAAAATGATCAGTGACAGAGTTAAAAAAGGGCCTGACAAAACCCCTCATCGTTCACTTTTTAAAGCTATGGGATATACCGACGAGGACTTATCGAGACCTCTCATAGGCGTAGTCAACGCCAAAAGCGAAATTATCCCCGGGCATATTCACTTAGACAGAATATGCGAAGCCGTTAAACAGGGTGTTTTAGCGGCAGGCGGAACACCTATTGAAGTTCCTGCAATCGGCGTCTGCGACGGAATTGCTATGGGTCACATAGGTATGCACTATTCACTGCCCACAAGAGAGCTTATTGCAGACTCAACTGAGTCCTTGGCTATGGCTCACGGCTTTGACGGCCTTGTACTTATTCCCAACTGCGACAAAATCGTTCCGGGAATGTTAATGGCTGCTGCAAGAATAAACATACCGGCAATCGTTGTCAGCGGCGGTCCAATGCTCGCCGGACATATGGGCTGCGGAAAGGGTCTTGAAAAGCTGAGCCTTTCCAAAACCTTCGAAGCAGTAGGCGCTTATGAAGCCGGACTTATAGACGACGAAAAGCTTAAGGAATATGAGGACAAATCCTGTCCCAGCTGCGGTTCATGCTCAGGTATGTACACAGCCAATTCTATGAACTGCCTTTCGGAGGTTATCGGTATGGCTTTACCGGGAAACGGCACAATCCCGGCTGTTTACGGCGACAGAGTTGCTCTTGCAAAGCACGCCGGAATGCAGATTATGAAGCTTGTTGAAAAGGACATTAAGCCCCGTGACATTATGAACAAAAAGGCTTTCAGAAACGCTTTGACAATGGATATGGCTTTGGGCTGCTCCACAAACTCAATGCTTCACCTTCCGGCAATCGCTCACGAAGCAGGCGTTGAAATAAGCCTTGACATCGCCAACGAAATCAGCTCAAAAACACCTAATCTTTGCCACCTTGCTCCGGCAGGTCCTCACTACATCGAAGAGCTTAACGAAGCCGGCGGAATCCCCGCAGTTATGAAGGAAATCAGCAAGTTAGGTCTTTTGGAGCTTGACAATATGACCTGTACATTAAAGACTGTAGGCGAAAACATCGAAAATGCTTACAACAAAAATCCCGAGCTTATAAGACCTGTTGAAAACCCCTACTCAACAACAGGCGGTATTGCCGTTCTTAAGGGAAACATTGCCCCCGACGGCTGTGTTGTAAAGCGTTCCGCAGTTGCTCCCGAAATGCTTAAGCATTCGGGTCCTGCAAGAGTTTTCAATTCCGAGGAAGAAGCTATTGAAGCTATTTTCGGCGGCAAAATCGTTGCCGGAGACGTTGTTGTTATTCTCTATGAAGGTCCTAAGGGCGGCCCCGGTATGAGAGAAATGCTCTCGCCTACCTCAGCCCTTGCGGGTATGAAGCTTGACAAAGAGGTTGCTCTGATTACAGACGGACGTTTCTCAGGCGCTTCAAGAGGCGCTTCAATAGGCCACGTTTCTCCCGAAGCTATGGCAGGCGGCCCCATCGGTCTTGTAAAAGAAGGAGACACAATTGATATAGATATTAACGAAGGAAGTATAAACCTTCGTGTTTCAGCCGAGGAAATGGCTGAAAGAAAGAAAAACTTTAAAGCTCCCGAGCCTAAAATCAAAACAGGCTGGCTTGCAAGATATGCTAAGCTTGTAACCTCAGCCGACAAGGGTGCAGTGCTTAAGGTTGATTAATGAAAGGAGTGATAATATGCTTTTAACGGGTTCTGAAATTCTTATAGAATGTCTTAAGGAACAGGGCGTTGAGGTTGTGTTCGGATACCCCGGCGGTGCTATATTAAATGTATATGACGCTCTTTATAAGCATGGAAAAGAAATAAAACATTATTTGACAAGTCACGAACAGGGTGCAGCCCATGCAGCCGACGGCTATGCACGTTCAACGGGCAAGGTAGGCGTCTGCTTCGCCACATCGGGCCCGGGAGCTACAAACCTTGTAACAGGTATTGCAACAGCTCAAATGGACTCTATTCCCCTTGTTGCCATAACCTGTAATGTCGGTCTGCCCTATTTGGGCAAGGACAGCTTTCAGGAGGTTGACATTGCCGGTGTGACTATGCCCATAACAAAGCATAACTACATTGTTAAGGACGTAAACAAGCTTGCCGATACAATTCGTGCTGCGTTCAGAATTGCTTCAGGCGGAAGAAAAGGCGCAGTTCTCGTTGACATAACAAAAGACGTTACGGCAAACAAGGCTGAATACAGCTATAAAGCCCCTGAGCCTGTTTTGCCCCACACACAGTCAATTCTTAACAGTGACATTGAAAAGGCGGCAGAGCTTATTAACGCAGCGGAGAAGCCCCTTCTCTATGTAGGCGGCGGCGCTGTGGCTGCTGAAGCTAGAAACGAAATTTTGAGCTTCTTAGATAAAACCGATATGCCTGTCTGCTCTACTTCAATGGGCTTAGGGGTTGTTCCCTGCGACCACCCCTCATATTTGGGTATGATCGGTATGCACGGAACAGTAGGCGCAAACACAGCGGCTAATGAGTGCGACCTGCTTATTGCTGCCGGTGCAAGATTTTCCGACAGAGTTGCCACAAGCTTTAAGCGTTTTGCCCCCAACGCCAAAATAATTCATTTGGATATTGACCCGGCTGAAATCAACAAAAACATAAAGGCGGACGCAGCGGTTATAGGCGACCTTAAGGAAATTTTCAAACGTCTTAAGCTTAAAACAGGTGAGGTTAAATTCACACACTGGAAGGACGAAATTGTTCGCTACCACAAGGAAAACCCCTTGAAATACTGTCATGACGAGCACTTAAGACCTCAGTTTATAATCGAAAAAATAAACGAGGTAACAAAGGGCGACGCCATAATTACAACAGAAGTAGGTCAGCACCAAATGTGGGCTTGCCAGTTTTTAAACATTAAAACACCCAGAAGCTTCTTTACCTCAGGGGGCTTAGGCACAATGGGCTACGGCTTGGGAGCTGCCATAGGCGCAAAGGCAGGAAATCCCGACAAAGTCTGCATTAACATTGCCGGAGACGGCTGCTTCTATATGAACAACAACGAGCTTGCCACATCTGTTTTCGGAGATTTGCCCGTAATCGAAATTCTCATAAACAATGAGGTTTTGGGTATGGTAAGACAGTGGCAGACACTTCTCTACGGCAGACGCTATTCACACACAACCCTTAACAAGGGTACGGATTTCTGTAAGCTTGCGGAAGCCTACGGTGCATTGGGCTTTAAAGTAACAAAACCCGAAGAGTTTGTTCCGGCACTTGAAAAGGCTATCGAAAGCGGAAAGACCTGTCTCATAAACTGCATTATCGACAGAGACGAAATGGTTCTGCCTATGATTCCCGCCGGAGCAGCCTGTGACGATATGATTACCTTTGACGATATGTGTTAAGAGCTGTAAAAATTTGAATATGTGCCGAAAATCAGAAAGATTTTAAAAATTTTTCTTGACTTTTAAGGTATTTTCTACTATACTAAGAACAGTGCTTGTTTCAGAATAATTAATAAGCAAGATATATACAAGGAGGTGCTTTTATAATGAAAATGACATTTCAGCCTAAAACCAAACAGCGTTCAAGAGAACACGGTTTCAGAAAGAGAATGAGAACCTCTAACGGCAGAAAGGTTTTAGCAAGAAGAAGAGCTAAGGGCAGAAAGGTATTATCAGCTTAAAGCTTTTCCAAATAACAGGATTTTTCGGGGCTGTCTCTAAAGGCAGCCCTTTTCTTAAGATTAAACAGGTCGGAGGCGGTTTTTGTGAAGTTTACGCAGTCGCTTAAAAAAAATCATCAGTTCAGATATGTTTACGGCAGAGGACGCTCTATCGCCAACAAATATCTCATTATGTATGTAATCAAAAATAATTCGGATATTAACAGGCTTGGCATTTCCGTCAGTAAAAAAATAGGCAATTCCGTAGTCAGAAGCCGCGTCACAAGGCTCATTAGAGAAGCCTATCGTCTTTCGGAGGAAAATATTAAGCCCGGCTATGACATTGCGGTTATAGCAAGAGCCGCTATGAAGGGCACAACCTACGCCGAAACCCACAGAAGCCTGAACCACCTTTTGAAAATTCACAAGCTTTTAACAGGTGAAGCAAATCAGCCGAAACAGCAAAATTCTTAAAGGGATGATGTTTTTATGAAAAAAAGTATTGCGGCTAATGATATAATCCCCTTAGAGTAGACACTTGAAATAACAAAAACATTTCAAAAC
>JAJQFU010000144.1 GCA_021200955.1 Clostridiales bacterium
GTCAAGGGCAATTCGTGTTATGGCGGTGAAAAGGGGAACTTCTACAGCATTTGTTGCGTCAAGTCTGCCCCCTAAGCCCGTCTCCAAAATTACAAAGTCGGGAGACTTTCTTAAAAAGTATGAGAGACAGGCGGCAGTTATGATTTCGAAAAATGAAAACCACTGATCTGAAGAGCCGAAAAACTCCTCTGTTTTTGTTTTTACAAATTCGATTTCATTTGCGAAGTCCTCATCTGAAACAGGCTCACCGTTAAAGGCAATTCTTTCATTATAGCGGATAAGGTGGGGAGACGTAAACAAGCCCGTTGAGTATCCCGCCGCCCTTAAAATGCTTTCCGTATATGTGCAGAAAGAGCCTTTGCCGTTAGTGCCTGCAACGTGTATTATTTTAAGCCTTTTTTCGAGGCTGCCCATAAGAGACAAAAGCCCCTTAAAGGCGGAAAGACCCTGTTTTGAGCCTAAAACCGCCGAGCCCTCCAAATATTTTATTGCTTCATTATATGTCAAGATAATTCCTCTTCATTATTTTTAATATCAATCTTTAAGCCCAGTTCCTCAAGCTGTTTGTCCTCTACGATGTTGGGGGCGTCTGTCAAAAGACAGGAGGCGTCCTTAACCTTGGGAAAGGCAATTACGTCTCTGATGCTTTCAGCCCCTGTCATAAGCATAATCATTCTGTCAAGACCGAAGGCAAGTCCTCCGTGAGGGGGTGCTCCGTATTTGAAGGCGTCAAGTAGGAAGCCGAAACGCTCCTGTGCGTCCTCTGCTGAGAAGCCCAGACACTTAAACATCTTGTTTTGAATTTCTCTTGAATGTATTCTTATAGAGCCGCCGCCTAATTCACAGCCGTTTAAAACCATATCATAAGCCTTTGCCCTTGCATTTTGGGGTTCGGTGTCAAGCTTTTCAATATCCTCGTCCATAGGCGCAGTAAAGGGGTGGTGCATAGCCACATAGCGGTTTTCCTCCTCCGAAAATTCGAAAAGAGGGAACTCCGTTACCCAAAGGAACTTATAGTCGTCGTCCTTCAAAAGCTCAAGTCTGTTTGCCACTTCAAGACGAACTGCTCCCAAAGCGTCCCAAACAACCTTGTTTTTGTCGGCGCAGATAAGAATAAGATCTCCTGCCTTAGCCCCTGTTTTTTCGGCTATGCCCCTTAATTTTTCATCATCAAAGAATTTAGAGATTGTGGACTTAAAGCCGTTTTCCAAAACATTTATCCATGCAAGACCCTTTGCTCCGTAGGTTTTGGCTACGTCAACAAGTGAGTCTATTTTCTTACGGGGGAATGAACCGCAGCCCTCAGCCACGATACATCTTACGCTTCCTCCGGCTTCGATTGCACCCTTGAAAACAACAAAATCAGTGTCCTTAACAAGTTCGGTTATGTCCTGAAGCTCCATTCCGAAACGAATGTCGGGCTTGTCTGAGCCGAAGCGATCCATAGCTTCCTGCCAGGGCATACGCAAGAAGGGCGTTTCCAAATCAATACCCTTTATTTCCTTAAAGACGTATTTAATAAGGCGTTCGTTTACACTCATAACGTCCTCAGGCTCTACAAATGAAAGCTCCATATCTATCTGAGTGAACTCAGGCTGTCTGTCTGCTCTTAAGTCCTCGTCACGGAAACACTTAGCTATCTGAAAATATTTGTCAAAGCCCGAAACCATAAGAAGCTGTTTAAAAAGCTGAGGTGACTGTGGAAGGGCGTAGAAGCTGCCGGGGTGAACTCTGCTGGGGACTAAATAGTCTCTTGCCCCCTCGGGGGTTGACTTTGTGAGCATAGGTGTTTCTATTTCAATAAAGCCCTCGTCTGTCAAAAATCTGCGGACAGCCTGTGCGGTTTTGTGACGCATTATAATATTGTTTGAAACAACGGGTCTGCGGAGGTCGAGATAACGATATTTAAGTCTCAGCTCCGTTGAAACGTTTATGCTGTATTCAATCTGGAAGGGAGGGGTTTCCGACTCGTTGAGTATGCGAAGCTCTTCAACGGCAATTTCGATTTTGCCTGTTTTCATTTTGGGGTTTATATTTTTTTCGGTTCTTAAATTAACCTTTCCTGTTATTGCCAAAACGTATTCGCTTTTGATTTCCTTTGTTTTGGCGATAATTTCAGCCGGTGAGCTTTCATCAACAACCGCCTGAACTATGCCGCTTCTGTCACGAAGCAGTATAAATGTAAAGGGGCCCATTTCTCTCTTACGCTGAACCCAGCCTGTAACCGTTACTGTCTGACCAGCATATTTTTCATCTATTTCGGCGCAGTATGCGCTTCTTTTAATGCCCTGCATTGTGTCTGCCATTTTGTTTCATCTCCTGTTGTGTTTATGTTATGCAAAGAAAGCTGTTAAATTATCAAAGCTTATGCTTTGCTGTTCGCCTGTTTTCATATTTTTAACCGTTATAGTTTGGTTATTGACCTCGTCCTCACCTAAAATAAGGGCAAAGCCTATTCCCGAACGGTCGGCATATTTCATTTTCTGTTTCATATTTTTACCGCCGTAGAAAATATAAGCAGGTATATTGTTGTCTCTTAAAGCCGCAGCAGCCTTAAGGGCATAAGGTATATAGCTCTCATTCATAGGCAGAAGAAGAGCCTTAGCTGTTGAAAGACTGTCAGAGGTAATTATGTTGTTTTCTCTGAGCTGCGAGAAAAGTCTTGTTAAGCCTATTGAAACGCCAACTCCGGGAAGCTTCTGTTTTGTATAGTATTCCGCAAGGTTGTCATAGCGACCGCCGGAACAGACACTGCCTAAGCCGGGGTAGTCGGTTAAAACGGTTTCATAAACCGTTCCCGTATAATAGTCAAGACCTCTGGCTATGGTCAGCTCAATGTCGAAATAATCTTCGTCTACTCCGAAGGTTTTAAGAAGCTCTGTTACCTTTTCAAGCTCTTCTACGCCCTCTGAGAATTTAGGACTGTCAACGGAAAGGGCTTTAAGCTTTTCAAGCTTTTCGGCGGGTGTGCCCCTTGTGGAAACAAAGCTCATAATTTCGTCAGCCTGCTTTTCCGCTCCCAACTTAACAAGCTCTTCCCTTACGTTTTCAGCGCCGATTTTTTCTATTTTATCGATTACTCTCAAAATGTCGGCGGTTTTATCCTCAAGACCTAAGCCTTCGAAGAAGCCGTTTAAAATTTTGCGGTTGTTAAGCTTAATTTTAAATGCACCTATGTTAAGCTTTTTGAACACATTATAAATTACAGCCGGCATTTCGGCATCATAAACAAGGCTTAATGTCTCGCTGCCTATAATGTCTATGTCGCACTGATAAAACTCACGAAAACGACCCTTTTGAGGTCTTTCCCCTCTGAAAACCTTGCTTATTTGATAACGCTTAAAGGGGAAGTTTAAATCGTTTCTGTGCTGGGCAACGTAGCGTGCAAGGGGGACTGTTAAATCAAACCTTAATGAAAGGTCGTTGTCGCCCTTGTTAAAGCGGTAAATCTGCTTTTCGGTTTCGCCCCCTGCCTTAGCCAAGAGAACCTCCGAATATTCTATAGTGGGTGTGTCTAAGGGCAGAAAACCGAAGCTTTCATAAACCTCTCTAATAGTGTCTTTTATTTTATTAAACAAAATCTGTTCGGGCGGAAGAAGCTCCATAAACCCGGGCAGAATTTTAGGCGTAATAATCTTTGCCATAATTTACCTCCATGAAAGACCTTTTTTCTTTCTTTCTATCATTTCATCTGTTCTTGTTATATAATCATCAACGCTTTTAACGTTAAAAATACGTTCTATTCTGTTTGAAGCTTTGTCAACTGTTTTCGTTGACCCTCCGCAGCCCATAGCGATTATGCTTTGGGTTTCTTCCATAATCAGAATGTTGTAAATACATTCGTGGTTTGGCTTGCAGTAGCTTACGTTTTCAAAATTACCCACCATATTTTTTTGGCGGTACATATAATAAGGGGAAAGCCCCATTTCCCTTGTATATTCCGCCGAAAGTGTCAAAAGCCTGTCCATAAGACCGAAATCCGCAAGGCTGTAGCTGTCAAGAGTTTCCTTAAGACGTGAAGCACGCTTTACCGCCAGTGTATGAACTGTGAGACTTTCGGGGGAAAGAACCTTTAAGCCCTCTAAGGTGGTTCTGACCTCTTCTTCTCCCTCCGTAGGCAAGCCCAAAATTATGTCGCAGTTTATATGCCCTATGCCTAACTTTCTCGCCAAGTCAAAGGCTTTGAAAAAGTCCTCTGTTTTGTGCTCTCTGCCTATAAGGGCAAGAGTTTTGTCATTAAGGGTTTGGGGGTTTATGCTTATGCGGTTTATGCCGAAGGAGCTTATTATTTTAAGCTTTTCCTCGGTTATTGTGTCGGGTCTGCCTGCTTCCACTGTGAATTCTTTAGGAGCTTTGAAGCTTTCGAAAACCATTGTCAAAAGGCGGTTAAGCTGTGAAGGGTTTAGTGAGGTAGGAGTACCTCCGCCGATATATATGGACTCTATGGGGGTATCCTTTAGGTTGTTTCCGCAGAAGGCAATTTCCTTCTCCAAGGCGTCCAAATAAGCGTCAACCTTGTTTTTATACTGCGCCATAGGGTAAGAGGTAAAGGAGCAGTAAAGACAGCGTGTGGGGCAGAAGGGAATACCTATATAAAGACTCACCGCATTTGGGTCTGAAGCCTTTATAATTCTTTCTTCAGACTTTGAAATTTTCATTGCCAAGTCGATTTTATCCTGTCTTACGTAATATTCGCTTTTAAGGTAGTCGGAAACCTTTTCGTCCGTCATAGAAGCCCGGAGGGATGTAACAAGCTTCGCCGGGCGAACCCCGGTCAAAGCACCCCAAGGCAAGGTTATTTTATAAAAAGACATAAGAACGTCAAAAAGGTTCAGCTTTAAACGCCGCTTAAGGGCGGCAGTGTCTTTCGGCGTAGGCTCGCTTTTTCGGGAAGCTTCCCTGCCGTCCAAAATAAGAGCCGCCGAGATTGTGTCGCCCTTAAGCTCAGATATTATGCAGTTTAAGGTTGGGCTTTCGACCCTTGCGCAGACTGTGTTTGGGTAGAAAAGCTGAAGTATTGTAATTATATCGTCTGCATAGTTATGCCCTTTTATAACATAATCCATTTTTATCTTCCTTTTTTATAAGTAGGGGTTTAATTTGCGTTCGGCGGCAACAGAGGTTTTAGGCCCGTGACCGGGGAAAACCTTTGTCTCCTCGGGCAGTGTCATAACCTTTTCTTTAAGAGCGGTAACAAGGCTTTTATAGCTTCCTCCGGGGAAGTCTGTTCTGCCGATTGACATAGCGAAAAGAGAGTCTCCGCTGAAAAGAACTCCCTCGTTTTTAAAATAGAGACAAATTCCGCCGGGTGTGTGACCGGGGGTTTCGATTGTCTTAAATGTCAGTGAGCCGAAGGAAAATTCCTCGCCGTCCTTGAGAAGCCTGTCGGCTGTCATGGAAAGGGGGTCTGCTCCGAACATAGGGCTTAAATTCATTTCGGGAGAGGCAAGAACCTGTGCTTCGTTTTCGCCTATGACAACAGGCGCTTTGGTTTTTTCTTTGAGCCACTGTAAGCCCCCTATGTGGTCATAGTGAGCATGGGTTAAAACAATGGCTTTAAGGCTTATGCCGTTTTCTCTTAAAAAGTCGGAAAGCTCGGGAAATTTGTCTCCCGGGTCAACAGCAATTGCACAGCTTGTTTCTTCACATATTATAAGATAACAGTTTTCGTCCATACCTCGGGTTGTAAAGGTTTTAATTCTCATATTAATTTCTCCGTGTTATTAATTCGTCGCTGTCCAAAATTATAGTAATAGGTCCGTCATTTAAAAGCTCAATCTGCATATCTGCGCCGAAAACGCCTGTTTGTGTATCGGGGTAGGAGGCTTTAAGCCTGTCTGCAAAGGCTTCAAAGGCGGCTTTTGCTTCGGCAGGGGGTGCGCCCTTGGCGAAGTCGGGTCTGCGGCCGTGACGGCAGTCTGAATAAAGAGTAAAGTTTGGAACTGCTAAAATTCCGCCATTAATATCCTTAACTGAAAGGTTCATTTTTCCCTTATCGTCCTCGAAAATCCTCAAATTGGTGATTTTATCGATTATTTTGGCAAAAACCTCTTCATTGTCACCTGACTTTATGCCTATCAAGGCGACAATTCCGCCCTTTATTTCCGCTGCGGACTGATTTTCAACCGAAAGATGAGAATATTTAACTCTCTGCAAGACAGCTCTCATTTTATACCTCTTATACAATAATTATGTGTTGGTTCTTTCTATTTCATAAATTCCGCTGATTTGGTTTATTTTCTTGCAAATGCTTTCAAGCTGGTCTTTGCCTGTGACCATAAATGAAAGGTCGACTATGGCGTCGTCCTTTACAACACGAAGGTTGACATTTTTGGTGGCTGTATTCTCCGAAAAGAGAACCTGAAGAATGTTTGAAAGAAGATCCATTCTGTAAAGCCCCACAACTTTGATTTCCACCTGAAAGGCTGATACTTCGCTTTTCGGCAGGTTCCACTCTGCGTCAATAAGGCGTGACCGCTCAGACTCGCTTAAATTTATAATGTTTACACAGTCGGTTCTGTGGATGGAGACACCTCTGCCCCTTGTTACAAAGCCTACGATTTCGTCGCCGGGTACAGGCGAACAGCACTTACTGAAACGGACTGAAATATCGCCTACGCCTTTAACAACAACGCCGCTTCTGTTTTTATAGTTGGGAGAGGCTTCTTCCTTTTTATCCAAAACGTCATCGGCAGTAAAAATCTTGTTCTTTTCAAGCTCTTTCTTATAGTCCTCTACAAGGCGGTTTATAACCTGACCTTCCTTCAGACCGCCGTGACCTACTGCGGCGCAGACGGAGTCCCAGTCTTTAAAGGCGTAGCGGTTCATAACCGCCTTCATACGGTCGCCCGTACACAGGGTTGAAATTTCGTAGCCCCGTTTTTTGGCTTCCTTCTCCAAAAGCTCCTTGCCCTTAATGGCGTTGTCCTCTTTGTTTATTTTCTTATACCACTGGTTTATTTTGCTTCTTGCCTGAGAGCTTTTTACGAACTTAAGCCAGTCCATAGAAGGTCCCCGGGAGTTTTGGCTTGTTACTATTTCGACTCTGTCGCCGTTTTGAAGAGTATATTCAAAGGGAATGATTTTTCCGTTTACTCTTGCACCCACCATAGTGTTGCCTACGGCTGAGTGAATAGAGTAGGCGAAGTCGACGGGGGTTGAACCGGCAGGCAGTGTTTTAAGATCCCCCGAGGGGGTGAAAACATAAACGTTGTCGTTATATGCGTCAAGGTCGGTCTGAACAGCCTCCATAAATTCGCTGTTGTCAGACATATCGTTCTGCCATTCCAAAATTTGGTTAAGCCACGAAACAGTGTCCTTGTTTTCGTTTTTAACGTCTGTTAAGCCTATTTTATATTTCCAGTGGGCAGCAACGCCGTATTCCGCCACCCTGTGCATTTCCCATGTTCTTATCTGAACCTCGAAGGGCATACCCTTTTCGTCCAAAACCGTAGTATGGAGGGAACGGTATTTATTGGGCTTGGGCATACCTATATAGTCTTTAAATCTGCCGGGAACAGGCTTATATTTATCGTGAACAAGCCCCAAAACATTGTAGCAGTCTTTAACGTTTTCGACTATAACTCTTATAGCGAAAAGGTCGAAAATCTGGTCGATTGTCTTGTTTTGATTCACCATTTTTTTATAGATAGAAAAATAGTGCTTGGGTCTGCCTGTTACCTCGCAGTCTATGTTTGCTTCTTCACAGAGAACCTTTACCGTTGCAACAATATTTTCGATATACTGAATACGCTCGGACTGTTTGGCGTTTACCTTTTCTACCAAATCAGAATATGCGTCGGGGTAGAGATAACGCAGAGACAGGTCTTCAAGCTCGCTTTTAAGAGAAGCAACGCCCAAACGGTCTGCAAGGGGAGCATATATATTCAGTGTTTCCTGTGCAATTTCCTTCTGCTTATTAGGGGGCTGAAATTCCAGCGTACGCATATTATGAAGTCTGTCGGCAACCTTTATAATAATTACACGCAGATCCTTAGCCATAGAAATAAACATTTTTCTGTAGTTTTCCGCCTGCTGTTCAAGCTTATCGGTATATTTGATTTTTTTAAGCTTTGTAACGCCGTCAACAAGAAGTGAAACCTTGGGGCTGAACATAGCGGTTATATCGTTTTTGGAAAAACGGGTGTCTTCAACCACGTCATGAAGAAGCCCGGCCTCAATAGACTCCATATCCATTTCCATATCAGCCAAAATAAGGGCTACGGAAAGAGGGTGGATTATATAAGGCTCGCCCGATTTTCGAAGCTGACCGTCATGGGCTTCCTTTGCAAGCTCATAAGCCTTTTCAACCTTGTCGAGACTTTTGTTGTAATATTTTTCTATTCTTTCTATAAGCTGACGGTGAAGCTCTTCATAGCTGAAAGGAGGTGTGCCGTAAGGCAAACCTATTTCGCCCTCACTGCCGGGCAGCTTCTTGACTAAAATATTTTTTTCTGCCATATGGGTCACTACTCCTTCCTTTTTTGCAGATCATTTTTAATATATAAACTTTAAATAATAATACCTATTTTACATTATAATACAAATTAAGGATAAATCAATAATAATTTTTTAAAAATTCAAAAATTTTTGTCATCATTAATAATTTATGAATGACTAATCTATTTTTAGCGTCGCAGACTTAAATCCGCAGGGCGAGCTTTGCCCTCGTCAAACCTCGCTTGTCGCATTTGCTTCCGAGTAAAACTCGAAAGCAAGATGTCGACTGCGGGTTCTCCTCTTTCGTTGAAAACTAAGGTTTTCAACGATTAAGGAACACTTCCGTAGTGCATCATGTTTCTGTGTTTACACAGAAATAAATGCACGCAGGCAAGTGTGACGTGGACAGAAACTTTTCTGTGAATTTGATGCTTTCAGAAGTTTTCTCTGACGAGAAAACTCGCACTTCATGCGACACCGAGGTCTTTCGGGTTCTCATCATCAAATTTGCGGAAAACTTGATGGTTTCTACCTTAGACTACTTGCAAAAATGCTGAGCATTTTTGCAAAAGCGTAAGCGTTTATTCATATTTCCAGCCGGAAATGATTTTATTTTTAAGACGGGAGTTTTGAATTTTTCCCCAGCCTATGGGAAAGCGGTCTATAAGCACAAGCGCCCAGCCGTCGTTTCCGCCGGTTTTAAAGCTTTCGCCCTTTAAATATTTTATAATGTTCGGGTCGCCTACAGGGAAGGTTACCTTGTTTTTTACTTCCTCCGGCTTCAACGTCATAGCAAAAGCCTGTGAGGGCTCAAAACGGTTCTTTTTAAGCTCGCCTAAGTATAAGCCGCTCCGTTTAAGCCGCAAGCCGCTTAAGTCAAGCCCCATAGGTATTCTGAAAAGGCTTGTGCCGTGAAGCTCAAAAGCGCCTTCGATTTCCGTGTTAAGGGAGTTTTCACAGAAGTTATAGAAGTCCTTAAGCATTTTTTTCGGAACAGTTGAAATTGTTTTAGGCTCAAGAGGCGGTTCGCCTTCTTTTTTGTGAAGGAGAGCCAAAAAGTGACCTTCGCCCTTGATTTTGTGGGGATAAAGCCTGCCGCATTCTTTTAAGCCTATTCCCTCCGCAAAGCCCTTTGACTTATCCACCTCCAAAAGCTCAAACTCAGGATGAAGCTCTAAGAAGCCCTTTATCATTTCCTCGTTTTCCTCCGGGGCAAAGGTAAAGGTGGAATAGCTCATAATTCCGTCCTTACAAAGCATTTTCGCCGCATTTTTCAGAATGTCCTTTTGAAGAGAAACGCACAGTTCTGTTTTGTGTGTCTGCCAGCTTTTAACGGCTTCGGGGTCTTTTCGGAACATACCCTCGCCGGAACAGGGAGCGTCTATAATTATTTTAGTAAAAAAAGAAGGGAAACGCTCGCTTAAATGCTCAGGGGTTTCGTTTGAAACAATTGCGTTTTTTATGCCGAAAAGCTCTATGTTTTTAACCAGCGGACGGCACCTTGCCGCACTTATATCGTTGGAAATAATAACTCCCGTTCCCTTAAGCTTTGCCGCTGCCTGAGTAGACTTTCCTCCCGGAGCTGCACAGAGATCCAGAACTCTGTCGTTTTCGCTGATGGGCAGCATAGCGGCGGCGCTCATCGCGGAAGGCTCTTGTATGTAAAAAAGCCCGGCGTTATAAAGAGGATTTTTTGACGGACGCTCCGACGGCGGATAATAAAAGCCCGTATCGCACCATGAAACGGGCTTAAGGGGCATATTTAAAAGGCTTTTAAGCTCTTCCGGGCTTATTTTAAGGGTGTTGGCTCTGAGTCCGCAGACACGCTCTTCATCAAAGCTTTTTAAATAGGCTTCATAATCACGGCCTAATAGGTTTTTCATTTTATTCAGATATTCTTGGGGAAGCTTCATAGGTTTACCTCAAAATCATAAATAAGTTTACAATAATAAAAGCGTGGAGAATAAACGCCAAAGAAAACACAAAATAAAATTTGGGCTTTCTTGTTTTGTGGTGAAATATAAACATACCCGAAAAGCCACCTATAAAACCGCCCGAAAGGGCAAGCAGAAAGAGGGTGGCTTCGGGTATTCTCCACTTTTTATGTACGGCTTTATATTTATCCGCTCCCATAGCTGTGAAGAGAACGGCGTTTAATGCTATATAGTACAGCAATATAATTATCTGACAATATTTCTCCAATCTAAATCGCCTCTTTCAAGTGCAAGGAGAAGAATTTCAGCTGTTGCAAGATTTGTAGCCACAGGGATATTATGCATATCGAAGAGCCTTAAGGCACTGTGAATATCCGGCTCATAATTTTTGGGTGCTACAGGGTCACGGAGGAAGATAACAAGGTCAATATCGTTTGAGGATATTTGCGCCGCAAGCTGTTCTTCGCCGCCTAAGTGACCTGCCAAATATTTGTTTACAGGCAGATTTGACGTTTCCTCCACGAGAGTGCCTGTTGTACCCGTGGCGTAGAGTGTATGCTTACATAAAATATGGCGGTAAGCTATACACAGATTCTCCATAAGGATTTTTTTGTTATCATGCGCTACCAATGCGATGTTCAATTAAATCACCCCTTTTAAAAATTTTAGAAATTTTAATTAAAAATACCTTTCTCTCTGGCGGCGAAGCCCCACATTCAAAACCAAGCCTATGCCCGTCATATTTACCCAAAGAGAGCTGCCCCCGTAGCTTACAAAGGGAAGGGGCATACCTGTGTTGGGCAGAATGCCTGTTGCTACGCCTATATTTACAAAGGTCTGAAAAGCAATCATACCCCCGACGCCGCAGCAGAGAAGCCTGCCTAAGCTGTCGGCTGCGCCTGCGCCAATCATAATACAGCGGCTGATTATGACAAAGAGGGCAATTATAACGCCTAAACAGCCTATAAAGCCGAACTCCTCGCCTATAACCGAGAATATGAAGTCGTTGTGGCTTTCGGGCAGATAATTAAGCTGATTGATTGTTCCGCCGTAAAGCCCCTTGCCCTTAAGCCCCCCTGAGCCTATAGCCCAAATGGAGTTTTTGGTTTGATAAAGGGTAGGGTCTGTTCCCGATACATCCGAGGATAAAAAGGAAACGAGACGGCTTATTTGATAATCGGTTAAAAATTTGCCCAAAATAATGTGTTCGTCAGACATTATGTCTATAAAAAGAATAATGCCTATAGGTATAACAACCGCTAAAAAGACCAAAATATATTTTCTGCTTAAGCCTCCGCAGAATATGAGAACGGCGGTTATAGCCGCTATAACCATACTTGCGGAAAGTGACGGCTGAAGAAACACAAGCAGGAAGGGAACCCCCGCTAAGGCAACAGCCGCAAACAGTATATCTATATTATTAATCTTTTCCTCCGATTTGTCAATAAATTTTGCTAAAGAAATTATAATAAAAATTTTAGCAAACTCCGAGGGCTGAATACCGAAGAGCCATCTTGAAACGCCGTCGCCGCTTCCGAAGAGCAGAACAGCCCCCAAAAGTATGAGATTTAAGACGTAAATGGGTATCCACAGACCGCAGATTGTATGATAATCGAAGAAAGCTGCGGCAAACAGGAGAATTAAGCCCGTTATAAGCCAAATAATCTGGCTTACCGCTTCTCCCGTAAAGCCGTTTATATTTACTCTTGTGGCGCTGCCTATTGCCACGATTCCGAAGGAGGTCAGGGCAATAACCAAAACCAAAAGAGGTATGTCAAAGGTAGAAATTCTGTGCTTCTGGTACATTATAAAGCCTTTCTTTAACTCTGTCCCGGAGAGTTAATCATTGTTTCGTTATACATAGTGATTATGGGTATTTTTGCATAAAGGACGGGGTTTTCCGAATTTTCTTCTTTCGTTATATGTATATCCGCCTTTGTTTTGTCAAATTCCATATAATTTGAGAGAACGTCCAAAATATCGTTTCCCAGACTTTTCACAACATCTGCGGAACAGCCGGAACGGTCTTTCGTAAGAACCTTTCCCAGCCTTTCGACGGCTACGTCCCTTGAATCGGATTTTTTTGATAACAGGTTAAACATAAGTCTTTACTCCTTATGCAAATTATGCAAATATTCTTTTAATTCGGGCAATAAGCCCGACCTTCTGCTTTTTGTTAAGATCCAAAAGGGGAACGTCCTCACCCTCTATCCTCTTAACTATATTTTTATAGGCAGCCGCCGCAAGTGAGTTTTCGCTGTTTATAACGGGAATACCCTTGTTTGAAGCTATAATAACAGACGCCTCGTCGGGGATTACACCTATAGCTTCAATGCACAAAATTTCTTTTATGTCCTCAAGGCTTAACATATCGCCGCTTTTGACCATTTCCGGTCTTACTCTGTTTAAAATAAGCTTAGGCTCTTTAATGCCCGCATGCTCCAAAAGCCCCTTTATTCTGTCTGCGTCTCTAACCGCCGATACCTCGGGAACAGCCACCACAATCGCCATATCCGCACCGGCAATGGCGTTTTTGAAGCCCTGTTCGATTCCCGCAGGGCAGTCTATAATAACGTAGTCATAGCTTTCCTTAAGCTCTGTGCAAAGCTTTTCCATTTGCTCAGGGGTAACCGAGGTTTTGTCCTTCGTCTGAGCCGCCGGAAGAAGCGACAGGTTTTGAAGCCTGCTGTCTTTAATAATAGCTTCGCTTAAGCGGCAGTTTCCCTCGATAACGTCTGTCAGGTCATAGACAATTCTGTCCTCCATACCTACTATAACGTCTAGGTTCCGAAGTCCTATATCGGCGTCTATAAGCAAAACGTTTTTATTAAGCTGTGCAAGCCCTGTGCCTATGTTGGCTGAAGTGGTGGTTTTGCCCACGCCTCCCTTGCCGGAGGTTATTACAATAACTTTTCCCATAATTTTTTCCTCCTGTTGTAAAATATTTTAAGACCTTAAAAATATTTTAACAGAAAACACCGTAGTTTTCATCTGTTTTTGTCAGCAAAAACCGTCATAAGCCGAGGTTTATCTTGTCAGTGTGTTATAATATTTTGTTTCCGGCGTCGAATCCAAATTCATATAATATGAAATTATTTTCTTTGCAAGTGTGGGGGCAGGGGAGGTTGCACTGTCGTTTCCGAAAGGAATTATTATTGTCAGCGCAATCTGAGGGTCGTCATAGGGGGCAAAGCAGACGAAAATAGTATGCTCCGCACGCTTGGATGACTCCTGAGCCGTTCCCGATTTTGCCGCAACGGGAACCTCGTAGCCCCTGAAGAAGTTTCTCAAAGTACCGGATGAGCCGTTGGCAACCTGATACATACCCTTGTGGACTGTTTCCACATTGTCGGGGTCAAGCTCAAGGTCAAGCTCTAAGTTAGGTGTATAAGAATATACGGTTTCCGAGCCGTCATAGTTTGTTACTTCGTCAAGAAGATGAAGGGAATAACGCTTTCCGCCGTTGGCAACTGTGGCAACGTATTTGTTTAAGGTTGCGTTTGTATAGTTGTTGTATGACTGACCTATGGCTGTTCTTATGGTGTCGCCGTCATACCACTGAGACTCGGATTCCGAGGCGTTGGGGTAGCGGCTTGAATAAATATATTCCTTATATGCCGGAGAGGAAATATTTGAAGGGTAGTCCGATCTTGAATCGTAAAGCTCATATATTTCAACTCCCGTAGGGTCGTTTAAGCCGAATTTTTCCATATAGCTGTTAAGAAGGGCAATGCCTTCGGCGGTAGTGCCCGATTTTGCGTTTCCGAAACGGTAGCTCAGCTCATAGAAGAAGTAGTTGCAGGATACCTCCAAAGCCTTTGTGGGGCTTACATAGCCGTGAGAACCGTTTCCGCTGCCTATCCAACAGCGGGCATAGGGAAGTCCCGCCTTTGTGAATGTACCCTCGTCATAAATAGAAGTGTTTTTTGTTATAATGCCCTCTTCAAGACCTGTGAAAAGAGTTATCATCTTAAAGGTTGAGCCGGGGGCTCTGGGCTCTGTAAAGGGTCTGTTTACAAGAGGGGTAGAGGAGTCCTGACGGAGCATATTGTAGTAGTCGTTGTTGAAGTTGTTTACAAGCTCGTTGTTGTCATATGAGGGGTAGGAAACCGCCGCAAGAACATCTCCCGTGTTTACGTCGCTTATAACCACCGACCCGGAACAGGGGTCCATTTTTGTTTGGGAAGGCTCCATTTTTCCGCTTTCAAGAAGTGAAATAACTGCGCTTTGGGAACTGATTGCTCCGCTTTCAAGCCTGTCATAAACTCCGTCTGTTACGTCAAGTGCACCCTGTTCATACATACACAAAAGAATTTGACGGACTGTTATATCGCCGTTTTCAACTGCGTTTGAAAGAAGCTCTGCGCCTATGCTGCTGTCCTCAACTATTGCTGCATCGGCTGATCTGAGGTAGTCGCCTACTTCCTTTGAATAGCCGCTTTCAGCCGTTAAAAGCTTGTCTATTTGAACTGCGCCCCCATCAGCCATAGCGGCGCCCATAGTAGTTATGCTGAAGGTGTAGTCTTCGCTGTTGCCTGTTAAGCGGCTGATGAGAGTGTCACGGAGAACCTCTTTCAGCCCGTTGTAGGCTGTCTTTTGAAGCTCTGCGTCTAAGGTCAGAATTACATTGTTGCCGGGGATAGGGGCTGTAGAGCCTTCGGTATAGGTGGAAATTCTTCTGCCCATATTGTCTACCTCCACAAGCTCCGCTCCGTCTGTTCCGTTAAGCTCAAGCTCAAAGGCTTTTTCGATTCCGTCCTGACCTATAATATCGTTAAGGCTGTAGCCGTATTGTTCATATTCTTCAAGCTGATCATCCGAAATGGTTCTTATATAGCCCAAAATGTGTGAGAAAAGCTCACCCTCCGGGTATTCTCTCATATATTCTGCGTCTATATAAACCCCCGGAAAAGAGGAGGAGTTTTCTTCAAGGTATGAAATTGTGTCCTGAGACACGTTTTTAGCCGCCGCAACGGGAACATATTTAGAATAACGCTGTTTATACATAGCGGCTCTTAAGGAAAGAACCTTTCTTGCTTCCTCATCTGTAAGCTCAGGGTCAATGTCGAAGCTGTCTCTTAAGGCGTAAAAGCATTCGGAAGCGTTTAAGCCCACGTCTAAGTTCATATCCTTCTTCCAGCGGTTTTCTCTTGTTTCAGAGCCGTCAAGAAGAAATGTGTAGGGTTTGTCCTCGGAAATGGGGAAGTCATCCTCAATTGTTTCGCCGTTGGCTTCAAGAAGCTTTATAAGGTCGTATATAACGCCGTTCAGGTTTTCTACGGTGACGCTTGCGTCAAGGTTTACAGTCCATGAGGAATAATTAACGGCTAAGGGTCTGCCCATTTTGTCGTAAATGTTCCCTCTGGGGGCTGTAACCGAAATTTCCTTCATTGTTGTGCCCTGGATCTGTGTGTTGTAATAGTCTCCGTTAAGAATTTGGAGTGTGTAAAGACGGCACACAAGCACGAAAAACATTATAAATATGACCCCCAGCATAATGTAGGCTCTGAAACCGCCGCTTTGGGATAGTTTTTTTATAAATTCTAACATAATTATACCTTCAATCAAAATAATCGGCGTTTATCCTGTGAGCTTCTGTTCAAAGCGTCTGCAATATAATAAATAAGGCGGTAAACAAGCCCTGAAATAAGCACTGTATAAACAATCTCAGGCAGCACGACCGACGACAAAAATGTCAAAATATTGAAATAACCCCTTAAAAGTATATTGAGAATATAGAACACAAGGCAGGAGTAAAGGTCAGCCGCCGCCGTCAAGGCTATCGGCAGCAAAAAGCTTTCTTTAAAGAAGGCTTTAAAGCAGTAGCCGCAGATAAGCCCCACAGACGCATAAATAAATATGTGACAGCCCAAATACAGCGAGAAGAAAGAGTCCTGAAAGAAGCCTGCGAAAATGCCGGTTATAATTCCGTCAAGCTCTCCCTGAATAAAGGCAACGGACACAACTATAATAATGGCTGTGTTGGGCTTTATTCCTATAATAGACACCGATTCAAAAACCGTTGTCTGAAGAATGAAGTTTATAAGGGTTATTAAAAAATATATGGGATATTTCAATTTAATTCCTCTGTTTCTGAGCTTTCGCCTGTGACTGTTTCGGCTGCTTCCGTTGTTTCGGCTATCTCAGCCGCCGTTTCCTCTTCCGCACCTGTAAAGCTTTCGGTTATTATAAGAACGCTGTCAAGGTGTTTAAAGTCCGCGGTGGGCTCTATAACCGCTGTTTTGGTCGAAGTTTCCGCTGCGTTCTGAACGGAAACAACCTTGCCTATTGTTATGCCCTCGGGATAAACGGAGCTGAAGTGGGAGGTCAAAATTTCGTCTCCCTCGGCTATTTTTGAGGAGCTGTCTATAAGCTCCATTTTGCACATACCCTTGTTTGAAAGGTCGCCTTTAACATAGCCTGTGTCGCCTGTTCTCAGGCTCATAGCACTGACTGCGTCGGCGTCGTCTATAATAGACACAACCTGTGCATAGTTCCGCCCCGCTTCTTTAATTCTGCCTACTAAGCCGCCGTCGGATATAACGACCATATTTTTGGTTACGCCGTCGGCTTCGCCCTTGTCGATTAAGAAAACATCGTACCAGTTGCCCGGGTCTTTGGCGATAATCCTTGCTCCCGTTGTTTCATAGGCTGAATATTTCTCTTTTAAGTCCAAAAGACCGTTAAGGTTTTTGTTGTCCTTCTCCAAAAGCTCTATACGTGAGTTGTCAAGCTTAAGCTCTTCTATTTCCGCTTTTAAGGCTTCGTTTTCTTCTATAAGGGCGTTTGTGTTTGCAACTGCGGAAATTCTCTCTGAAAACCAGTCGCCTACACTGCCTATAGCCCCTTGAACCGGGGTTATTACAAAGCCTATTGTTTTTTCGAATAATGTGGGGGCAAAGCGGTTTGCACTGACCGCCGCAAGGGCAAGACAGATTAGACATAACGCCGCAAAGCAGGCAGCTTTGTGCCTGTCAAAAAAATTCATATAAATCATCCCTTCTCAAAGAGGTGTTTTGTGAGAATAGCAGTTTTACGAAATAGAAACCGCTCCACCTCTCAGCCGCTTTCAGCGGCAGCTCCCCTCAAGGGGAGCCTGTTGGTACACAGTTGTTATTGACAAGCTTAAATTCTCAGTTTGTGAGATGTTATTAAAACATTCTTCAGGGTATCGATATGCTCCAAAACAGCACCTGTTCCGTTGGCAACGCAGTTTAAAGGCTCTTCTGCAATATGAACGGGCATACCTGTTTCCAAAGAAACAAGCTTGTCAAGCCCTCTGAGAAGTGCGCCGCCGCCGGTAAGATAAATTCCGCATTCTATAATATCGGCGGAAAGCTCGGGAGGGGTTTTCTCCAGTGTTGTTTTTATTGCCGCAATAATTTTGGCAACAGGGCCTTCCAAAGCCTTTAAAATATCCTCCGAGGTTACCTCTATGTTTTTGGGCAAGCCCGTTACTAAGTCTCTGCCCCTTATTTCCATAGCCAAAATTTCCGAATCGTCATCAAGATAAGCACAGCCTATATTAAGCTTAATATCCTCGGCGGTTCTGTCGCCGATTGCAAGCTTAAATTTATCCTTTACATATGAAGCTATAGCCTGGTCGAAGGCGTCTCCGGCAATTCTCTCCGAAATTGCCGTAACAATACCCCCGAGGGATATAACAGCAACCTCGCTTGTTCCGCCGCCTATATCCACAACCATATTCCCGGTGGGCTCTTCAACGTGAAGCCCTGCGCCTATAGCAGCCGCCATAGGCTCTTCAACCAAATATGCGTAGCGATCCTTTGCTCCTGCGGCAATTGCAGACTCTATTACGGCACGCTTTTCAACCTCTGTTATTCCCGAGGGAACGCAGATTATAATTCTGGGCTTAGGCCCGAAAAGAGTGTTTTTATAAGCCTTTCCTATAAAATATTTAAGCATAGCCTGGGTTATTTCGAAATCCGCAATAACACCGTCCTTCATAGGGCGGATAGCCACAATGCTGCCGGGGGTTCTGCCGATCATTTCCTTAGCTTCGTCGCCTACCGCAAGAACCTCTTTTGTCTCTGTGTTTATAGCAACAACAGAGGGCTCGTTTACCACAATGCCTTTTCCTCTTAAAAAAACAAGGGTGTTGGCAGTTCCCAAATCTATTCCCATATCCTTTGTAAACATAATGTCATACCTCCGAAAATTTTATTATATCATATTCAAACAAGTGAGTTCTCTTTTAAAAGCTCATAAAGGCGGCATATGTTAAGACCCACCACATTAAAATAGTTTCCGTAAATTTTGTCTATAAAGGCTGCACCCTTGCCCTGAATGGCGTAAGAGCCTGCCTTATCCATAGGTTCGCCGCTTTTGACATAGCTTTTTATTTCTTCATCTGAAAGTTTAACCATAAATACCTCGGTTTTATCAGAATATGTTATTTTTTTAATATTATTCCTCTGTTTTATGATAACCGTTGTGCCTGTGTAAACAAAATGGCTGCGGTTTTGAAGAGATTTAAGCATATTAAAAGCGTCTTTTTCGTCTTTGGGTTTTCCCAAAACATTGTCATCACAAACCACGATTGTGTCTGCGCCTATGACGCAGACTTCTTCCTCTTGTGTGAGGGAGTTAAAAACGTCTGTTGCCTTAAGGTTTGAAAGACTTTCGCAAATTTCATAAAATGTCATACCCTTTTTAAAGCTTTCTTCGGCATTTGAAGGGCAAATTTCAAAGCTTATGCCCAAATCCTTAAGAAGCTCTTTTCTTCTGGGTGAACCGGATGCCAAAACAAATTTCATATTCTTACCACAGCTTTCTGTATATAAACAGGGAAATAACCATACCTATTATGCCCGCAATTGTAAATTTCAGCGTAAAAGCCAGCTGAAGCTTTATTATAACAAGGTCTAAGACAAGAGGAGAGGTTAAACCGACTTCCTGACCGTAGTTTAAAAAATACAAAGCAGGTATGCCGGAGGCAAGCTCTCCCAAAAAGCCCCCTATAATAAGCCCCGAAAGCATAACAATAATGAAAACGATGCTGTTTTTGCTTTTCATAATATAATTATCTCCTGTATTTTGATATGTCGAAAATGACTTAGTCTTTAAGCGTCGCAGACTTTAATCCGCAAGGCGAGATTTGCCCGCCTGAGGACAGAAACTTTTCTGTGAAGTTGATACGAAGTATCAACTTTGCGGAAAACTTGATGGTTTCTACCTTAGACTCTTCACAAAAATGTTTTGCATTTTTGTGAACGCAGAATGCAAAAGTGAAAATTTGCCTTATACTATTCTATACCAAATTCGATCGGTTTTCAATAACTAAAATTCAATATTTAAAAATTTTTTTAAGAAGGTTTTTCGACAGTTGGAAGGCTGTAAAAAGAAATGTCGAAAAGACGGAAAATATAACAAAATAGTTAGCGGGGCTTTACAAAAATTTTATTAAATTTTTAAAAAATATATTGACAAAACTAAGGGTTGGTTGTACAATTATTACATAAGTTAAGGGCGAATCGTTCAATTCAGAGGTTAAATGTCACAAAACGCATATAAAAGGCTTACGCTTTGTTTGTATTTGCGTTTGGGCTTTAAAAAACGGTCAGCCTGTACGAACAACTTTCGCCTAAGGCGTTTTTGAAACAGGAGTTAAAAAAGCCTTTTGCGGAATTTAAAATTTTGAGGAGGTAATAAATTTTATGAAAAGAAAGCTTGTATGTGCAATAATCGGTATGACAATGGCTGCTTCACTTTTGGCAGGCTGCGGCGGAAGCTCAGACACAGCCGCAACAGACGAAACAGCAGCTGAAGAAGAGGGTGCTGAGGAAGAGGCTCCTTCAGGCGACGTTATTACCGTAGGTTATGCTCAGGTTGGTCATGAGTCTGACTGGCGTATGGCAAACACACAGAACTATTATGATGTATTCTCCGCTGAGAACGGTTATGACCTTCAGCTTATTGACTGTGATAATGACAACGCTGCTCAGATCGAAGCAGTTCGTTCCTTCATACAGCAGGAGCTTGACTACATAGTTATTGCACCTATCGAAACCGCAGGCTGGGACACAGTTCTTCAGGAAGCTGAGGACGCAGGCATCCCCGTAATTATTGCCGACAGAGAAATCGACGCAGACAATTATGACGCCTGGGTTGGCACAAACACAGTAAACGAAGGTATTACAGCAGGCAACTGGCTTGGTGAATATCTTGACGGAGCAGACGCAAACATTCTTGTTATCGAAGGTTCGGTAGGCGCTTCCGCTACTCTCGGCAGAACAGAAGGCTTCGACAGTGTTCTTGCAGAACATCCCGAATGGACAAAGATTGACCAGCAGAGCGGCGACTTTACACAGAGCGGCGGTCAGGAAGTTATGGAAAGCTTCATTAAATCATATGAAGGTCAGTTTAACGTAGTTGTTTGTCAGAACGACAACGAAGCTTACGGTGCTATGGACGCTATGGACGCAGCAGGCATCACATACGGTGTTGACGGCGATGTAATTATCATCTCCTTCGACGCTACACATGACGGACTTCAGTATACTCTCGACGGAAAAATTAACTGCGACGTAGAGTGTAATCCTATTCAGGCTGAAACAGTTGCAGAGGTTATCCAGCTTATGGCAGCCGGAGAAGAATATCCTGAAAGCACACTTGTAGATGATGAAGCATTCGTTGCACCCGGCATTGAAAGCGCATATGCTACAACAATGACACAGGAAATCCTTGACGGCAGGGCTTATTAATAATTAACAGGAATTGTTTTGAAAAGCTTAAACTCGTTTAAACTTTCATAAATTTTAACTTGTACTCTAAAGAGGGGAGGAATCCCAACGGATTCACTCCCTCTTTTTTTAAATGTATGGGTAATAAGGGGGATTAGTCTGCTGCATTACTCAAACAAAGGGGGATGACAAATGGAGAAAAATCTTGTTCTCGAAATGAAAAACATAAGCATGACCTTCCCCGGGGTCAAAGCTTTGGACAAAGCCGGACTGACTTTGAAAAAGGGCGAAATTAAAGCCCTTATGGGCGAAAACGGAGCCGGAAAGTCCACTTTAATAAAATGTCTTACGGGGGTAAACAAGTTTGAAGAGGGAGAAATTTATTTAGAGGGTCACAGCGGAGCAATCAGAAACAAAGACACTATGGACGCTCAGCACAAGGGCATTTCCACCGTTTATCAGGAGGTAAACCTTTGCCCAAATCTGTCTGTGGCTGAAAATATTTACATAGGACGTGCGCCACTTACAAAGCTTCGCACAATCGACAGACGAAAAATGAATAAAAACGCAAGACTGCTTATGGACGAGCTGGAGCTTGACATAGACGTAACGAGAAATTTGGAAAACTATTCTCTTGCTATGCAGCAGATGATAGCTATTGCCAGAGCCATAGATATGGACTGCAAGGCGCTTATTTTAGACGAGCCTACATCATCTCTTGACGACAAGGAGGTTGAAAAGCTTTTCAATGTTATGCGTTCTCTTAAGAAAAAGGGCGTTTCCATAATTTTCGTTACTCACTTTTTGGAACAGGTTTATGAGGTCTGCGACAGCATAACGGTTTTAAGAAACGGAAAGCTTGTAGGCGAATACAGCGTAGAGGAAATGCCCAGAGTTAAGCTTGTAGCGGCTATGATGGGCAAGGACTTTGACGATTTGGCTTCAATTAAGCCCGAAGGCAGCACTGTCAACGAGGACGCAGAGCTGTTTATAGACGCCAAAGGCTTAAGCCACGCCGGGAAAATTAAGCCCTTCGACCTTGAAATTAAGAAAGGCGAGGTTGTGGGCTTAACGGGTCTTTTGGGCAGCGGCAGAAGCGAGCTTGCAAGGACTATTTACGGCGCAGACAAAGCCCAAACCGGTACTCTTAAGGTGGGAGGAAAGGAAGTTCATATTCACGAGCCTATTGACGCTATGAATTTGGGTATGGGGCTTCTTCCCGACGACAGAAAGGCTGAGGGTATAATCGGGGATTTGTCCGTTCGTGAAAACATAATTCTTGCTATGCAGGCGAAGCAGGGCATTTTCAAGAGAATACCCAAACAAAAGCAGATTGAAATTGCGGATAAATATATAGATATGGTTCAGATTAAAACCGCCGACAGAGAAACCTTGGTTAAACAGCTTTCTGGCGGAAACCAGCAGAAGGTTATTTTGGCAAGATGGCTTGCCACAAACCCGGATTTTCTTATTTTGGACGAGCCTACAAGAGGTATCGACATAGGCACAAAAACGGAAATTCAAAAAATGGTGGTTCAGCTTGCCTCTGAGGGAAAGAGTGTTATTTTTATTTCCTCCGAAATAGAAGAAATGCTCAGAACATGTAACCGTATGGCTGTTTTGAGAGACGGCGCAAAGGTCGGCGAGATTTCCGGCGAAAATATGACACAGGAAGGCGTTATGAACGCAATTGCGGGAGGTGACAGCAATGGATAAAATCAGAAAAATAACTAAAATGAGCCTGTTTCTTCCTATTTTCAGTATGATTTTGATTATGCTCATAAACGTGGTTTATGACATTCACTGCGGAAACGCACCCCTTAACTTTTTTATGATTTCGGTTAAAAACGGGGTTCTCTACGGCAGACTTATCGATGTTTTAAACAGAGGCAGCGAGGTTGCTATTTTGGCAGTAGGTATGACCCTTGTTGTTTCAGCTTCCGCCGGAACGGATATTTCCGTAGGCTCTGTTATGAGCCTTGCAGGCGGTATGTGCTGTATGCTTTTGGCAGGCTACGGAGTTACAAACGTAAACGAATATAATGTGCCCTTGCTTGTGGGCATAGGCGCAGGTATTCTCATAGCTTGTCTCTGCGGTCTTTTCAACGGCTTTTTGGTGGCTTATATGAATATTCAGCCAATGGTCGCCACACTGATTTTGTGGTCTGCCGGAAGAGCAATTGGGCTTCTTCTCTGCAACAGCAACATAGTTTATGTCAGAGTTGACTCCTTTAAGCTTTTGGGTGCTTACGTAGGCATTATTCCTACGCCTATAATCGTGGCTGCTGTGTGTATAGCCGTAGCGGCGGCGGTGCTTAAGTTTACGTCTTTGGGAATGTACATTCAGAGCGTAGGCATAAACAAAAAGGCTTCACGAATTGCCGGGCTTAATTCGGCAAAAATTATTCTTATGTGTTATGTAATCTGCGGTCTTTGCGCAGGTATTGCCGGTATTGTGGCAACCTCGAGAATTTACTCAGCAGACACAAACAACATAGGCTTAAATATGGAGCTTGACGCAATTTTGGCGGTTGCTCTGGGCGGAAACAGCTTAGGCGGCGGAAAGTTCAACCTTGCCGGTTCTATTATAGGGGCTTATACAATTCAGGCTATAACTACCACTCTTTATGCTCTCGGTGTTTCTTCGGCTCAGGCGCCTGTTTTCAAGGCAATAGTGGTTATTCTTATAGTTGTTATTCAGTCAGGCCCCGTTAAGGACTTCTTTAAGAAATATTCGTCTAAAAGGAGGGCTGCGGCATGAAAAAAATAAAAATTAACAATAATAATGTTTTGCTTTTAATAACCATAGGCTTGTTTGTGGTTATGTATGCAGCCGGCTGTATAGTTTACGGTCACAAAGGCTTTACAAATCTTCAGACATTTCTTAACATTCTTATAAACAACGCCGGACTTATTTGTATTACCTGCGGTATGACCTGTGTTATGCTGACAGGGGGCATTGACATTTCCGTAGGCTCACTTGTGGCTTTGGACTGTATGATTATGGCTGTAGGCGTTGAAAAATTAGGCATTTCAAGCCCTGTTCTTATGATAGGAATTTTGATTTTCGGACTTGTTTTCGGGATTGTTCAGGGCTTCTGTATAGCCTATCTTGAAATTCAGCCCTTTATTGTGACAATGGCGGGTATGTTCTTCGCAAGAGGTATGACAGCCGTTCTTTCAACACAGCAGATAAGTATTGTCAGCGATGCGCTTTTTACAAAGCTTGCAGGGCTTAAGATAAATCTGCCCTTCGGAGCATATGAAAACTCAAAGGGTATTCTTCAAATTCCTTATGTGAGAATTACGGTAGTTGTGGCTCTTATATGTGTGGCTGTTACTTTCTTCATTCTCTACGCCACACGCTTCGGAAGAAGTGTTTACGCAGTGGGCGGCAATCAGCAGTCGGCGGCTCTTATGGGTCTTAACGTAAAGCTTACAAAGCTTAAAACATATGTTCTTGCAAGTCTTTTTACATCAATCGGAGGAATTTGCTTCTGTCTCAACACTATGAGCGGAACAACCTCACAGGCAACGGGTATGGAAATGGACGCTATTTCATCGGCGGTTATCGGCGGAACTCTTCTTACCGGCGGCGTTGGCAACGTTATAGGCTCGTTTTTCGGCGTTCTCATAAACGGAACTATTTCAACCCTTGTTAAATCAAACGGAAAGCTTATAAGCTCCTGGTCGAACATCGTTACGGCAATTCTGCTTTGCTTCTTCATAGTTCTTCAGGCTGTTTTTGCAAAGCTTAAGGAAAGAAAAAATAAATAATATACATAGATTACATATAAGGAAGGAGTGAGTTTTTTGGCTTTTAAATTTTGGTTTTGTGTAGGTTCGCAGGATTTATACGGAGAGGAATGTTTAAAGAAGGTAGCCGACCATTCAAGAATTATGGTGAACGAGCTTAACGAAAGCGGCGTTCTGCCTTATGAGCTTGTTTTAAAGCCTACTCTTATTACAAATGAGGTTATAAGAAAGACTTTCGAAGAAGCAAGCACAGACCCGGAGTGTATGGGGGTTATCTGCTGGATGCATACATTTTCACCGGCAAAAAGCTGGATTTTGGGCTTAAAAGAGCTTTCAAAACCCCTTTTGCATCTTCATACACAATTTAATGAAGAAATTCCTTATGACACAATAGATATGGACTTTATGAACGAAAACCAGTCAGCCCACGGCGACAGAGAGTTCGGGCATATTGTGACAAGAATGGGCATTGAAAGAAAGGTAATAATGGGTCACTATAAAGACCCGGAGGTTCAAAAACGCATTGCCGACTGGATGGTTACCGCAGTGGGCATAGGCTCTTCAAGCCATGTCCGTATAGCCAGAATTGCGGATAATATGAGAAACGTGGCTGTTACCGAGGGGGACAAGGTTGAGGCTCAGATTAAATTCGGCTGGGAGATTGATGCTTACCCTGTGAATGAAGCCGTTGACTATGTAAACTCCGTTTCCGACAGTGACGTAAAAGACCTGACAGCCTTATATTTCGACCTTTATAAGCCTCTTTATGAAGGCAGAGACAAGGAAGAGTTTTATCAACATACGGCGGTTCAGGCAAAAATCGAGCTGGGTCTTGAAAAATTTTTAGTTGACAACAAATATGACGGAATAGTAACCCACTTCGGAGATTTAGGCGGCTTTAAACAGCTTCCGGGGCTTGCTATTCAGAGACTTATGGAAAAGGGCTACGGCTTTGGGGCAGAGGGCGACTGGAAAACCGCCGCTTTGGTAAGGCTCTTTAAGCTTATGACAAAGGATATTAAGGGAGCAAAGGGCACTTCATTTATGGAGGACTACACCTATAACCTTGTAAAGGGAAAAGAGGGCATTTTACAGGCGCATATGCTTGAGGTCTGTCCCTCAATTGCAGACGGAGATATTAATATTAAGGTTTGCCCCTTAAGTATGGGAAACAGAGAGGATCCCGCAAGGCTTGTTTTCACAGCCAAAGAGGGAAAGGGCGTTGCCGCTTCTCTTATAGATTTGGGAACGAGATTTAGATTAATCATTAACGAGGTAGATTGCAAAAAGACTGAAAAGCCTATGCCTAAGCTGCCTGTTGCCACTGCTTTTTGGACGCCTAAGCCCAATTTGAGAGTAGGGGCTGAGGGCTGGATAATCTGCGGCGGTGCTCACCACACTGCCTTCAGCTATGACTTAACAAGCGAGCAGCTTTGCGACTGGGCTGAAGCTATGGGCATAGAAGCGGTTGTTATAGGCGAAGGCACAACAATCGGCGGACTTAAAAGCGAGCTTAGGTGGAACAGTGCATATTATGAAAGAAGATAAGGAGGAAGAAGGGCTATGCTTGAAAAGCTGAAAGAAAAGGTTTATGAGGCAAATATGCTTTTGCCTAAATTCGGGCTTGTAACCTTTACATGGGGAAACGTAAGCGAAATCGACAGAGAAACCGGGCTTTTTGTTATAAAGCCCAGCGGTGTCGACTATGATAAAATGAAGCCCTCGGATATGGTTGTTATGGATTTGGAGGGAAACAAGGCAGAAGGGGACTTAAACCCCTCTTCCGACACTCCTACACATTTGGAGCTTTATCGAGCTTTTAAGGACATCGGCGGAATTGTTCACACCCATTCGGTTATGGCGACTGCATGGGCTCAGGCAGGCAGAGCCCTGCCCTGTTACGGAACTACCCACGCAGACTATTTTTACGGCGAGATACCATGTGCGAGAAATCTCACAAAGGAAGAGACGGAAGAAGCCTATGAGAAAAACACCGGAAAGGTTATAATAGAAACCTTTAAGGACATTAACCCTGTCTATGTTCCGGGAGTGCTTTGCAAAAACCACGGCCCCTTTACATGGGGAAAGGACGCGGCTGAAGCGGTTCACAACGCCGTAGTTTTGGAAAAGGTGGCTGAAATGAACGCATGGACTGAAAGAATTAACCCCAATGCGGAAACAACTCCCTCATATATGCAGGACAAGCACTTTTTGAGAAAACACGGGGCAAACGCCTATTACGGTCAGAAATAAGGAGGGCGGTTTTTTATGGACTTTAAAAATTTAATTGAAAGCGGAAAAACCGCTTTGGGTATTGAGCTTGGCTCAACAAGAATAAAGGCTCAGCTTACGGCGTATGACGGAACACCTATTGCAAGCGGTGACTATGAGTGGGAAAATGAGCTTGTAGGCGGAATTTGGACATACAGCTTAAATGACATTCACAAGGGGGTTAAGAGCTGCTATTCGGCTCTTAAAGCCGACGTTTCTGAAAAATTCGGCATAAACCTCAAAAAAATCGGAGCAATAGGCGTCAGCGCAATGATGCACGGCTATATGGCTTTTGACAGCGATGACAGGCTTTTTGTGCCTTTCAGAACATGGCGAAATTCCATAACGGGAAAGGCGGCTGATGCCTTGACCGAAGCCTTCGGCTTTAACATTCCCCAAAGGTGGAGCATTGCCCACCTTTATCAGGCAATTTTGGACAACGAAGCCCATGTCGGCGACATAAGCTTTATAACAACCCTTGCAGGCTATATTCACTTCAGGCTCTGCGGCAAAAAGGTTTTGGGCATAGGCGACGCGTCGGGAATGTTCCCAATAAATTCAGAAACGAATTATTATGACGAGACTATGCTTGACAAGTTCGACAGTCTTGTTGAGGATAAGGGCTATAAGTGGAAAATAAGAGAAATTCTGCCGGAGGTTCTTGTTGCCGGAGAGGACGCCGGAAGGCTTACCCCCGAGGGTGCTGCCTTTTTAGACGAAAGCGGAGACCTTGAGCAGGGAATACCCCTTTGTCCGCCGGAGGGAGACGCCGGAACGGGAATGGCAGCCACAAACAGCGTCTTGGTAAGAACCGGAAATGTTTCCGCCGGAACAAGCGTCTTCGCTATGGTTGTGCTAGAAAAGCCGCTGACCAAGCTTCACAGAGAAATCGATATGGTAACAACCCCTACGGGCAAGCCTGTTGCAATGGTTCACGTAAACAACTGCACCTCGGATATAAACGCATGGGCAGGGCTTTTCGGAGAGTTTGCGGAGCTTTTCGGGCTTAAGCTTAAAAAGGGCGACCTCTATGAGGGACTTTTTAAGGCTGCCCTTAAGGGCAAAAAGGACTGCGGAGGGCTTCTTTCCTACGGGTATCTTTCGGGAGAAAATATTACGGGCTGCGACGAGGGCAGACCTGTGTTTTTGAGAAAGCCCGACGCTGAGTTTACTCTGGGAGACTTTATGAGAACCCACTTATATTCGGCAGTTGCCGCACTTAAAATAGGTATGGACATTCTGACTAAGGAAGAGGGGGTTAAGGTAGACAGGCTTTTGGGTCACGGCGGATTTTTCAAGACCGAAAGGGTAGGTCAGAGTATTATGGCTGCGGCTATGGAAACGCCCGTTGCCGTAATGGAAACAGCCGGAGAGGGCGGCCCCTGGGGAATGGCTCTTTTGGCAGCATATTCTGTGAATAAAAAAGAGGGTCAAAGCCTTGAGAATTATCTTGAAAACGAGGTTTTCTCAAATGCCGCAACCCTTGTTCTTGAACCGGACGAGGAAGATATTAAAGGCTTTGAAAAATATATGGAAGGCTATAAAAATGCTCTGCCTGCTGAAAAAGCCGCTATTGACTTTTTCTGAAATATGTGATATTATAATATCACAAAAGGGAGTAGTCGCATCAGCGGTTATGCCCCTTTAAAATTACTGTGACTTAAACAGCCGCCTTAACTTGTCCGGAGCTTAGGCGGTTGTTTTTATGAGGTAGAGAATAATAAGTAATATTGTTAAATATACTATGTCTTTATTGCTCATATCTGCACCCCCTTTCAAAATCGATTGGAAAAACAAACCTCCTTTCAATTTTGATGGTGGGGCATATAACCGCCGAATCGTGAGTTGACAACTCCCTCTTGCTTATAGCTATTATAACGAAAAAACAGCGGAAAATCAAGAGCTTTTTGTAATAATTGGGAAAATAATTTGATTGTTTAAAATTTTTTGGGTGTGGACAAATAGCTCAGATTGTGGTATAATATAGCTATGAGAA
>JAJQFU010000114.1 GCA_021200955.1 Clostridiales bacterium
TATACATAATTCTTTTGTTATTTGCTCTGTCTACTTGACAGGGGTGGGTTCAAGAGCTTGTGACTTTCGGGGTCTTGAGTTTTAAAAAAGTTTTATTGCATACGCTGACTTTCCTGTTTTTTCTTATATTCTGCAAGGGCTCTTGTATATTTGCTTTCACCTGAGTCTAAGTAGGGTGAGAACCTGCCGCTTATACGTCTTATACGTCTCGAAATCGAGTCAAACAGCGAATAAATCGTAGGTATGAATATAAGGGTAACAAGAGTACCGATTGAAAGACCGGCTATAATTACAACGCCCATTGCCTGCTGCATTTCCATACCTTCAGACAGAGCCAAAGCCATAGGCACCATACCGAAAACTGTGGTCAGAGTTGTCATAAGAATGGGGCGAAGTCTTGAACGTCCCGATTCAACAAGGGCGTCAAAGCAGGTCATACCGTAGTCAAGACGTCTTTGGTTTGTATAATCGATAAGCACGATACCGTTATTTACGACCATACCTACAAGCATAAGGAAGCCTATAAGGGCGAAGGCAGTTAAGTTTACGCCTGTTATAAACAAGCCGAACAGACCGCCGGTGATTGCAAGAGGCATTGAGAACATAATAATCAGGGGCTGGCTCAATGACTCGAACTGGGAAGCCATAACTATGAATACCAGAACGATTGCTATAACGATTATAAGATAAAGAGCACTGAAGGTGTCTGACATCTGTTGGGTTAAGCCGCCGAACTCATAGCTGTAGCCGTCGGGGAAGGTGTAATCGTCAAGAATTGCCTGAACCGTAGCAGTAGTTGCGCTTGTGTCCTGATCTTCAAATTCACCTGAAACGGTTATATATGTGGTTTGGTTTTCTCTTGTAATGGTATCGGGAGTTTCCGTTTCGATTATATCCGCAACCTCTGTAAGGGGAATTTCCGATCCTGTGCCTGTTGTTATTGTAATAGAGTGAAGATCCTTTACATATTCAAGTCTGTCCTCGGGGTACATTACGTTTATGTCTGTTTCGGAACCGTTGCTCTTTAAGGTTGTTCCCGTAATACCCTCATTGGCTGCTTTTACCGCAGAAGCTATTGATGAGGAGCTTACGCCGTAAGCCGCTGCCTTAGCTCTGTCAACTACTATATCTGTCTGATACTGTGTGTCCTCAAGAGTGCTTTCTATATTCTTTGAGCCTTCAACAGCTTCAAATCTTTCTGTCAGGTCGTCGCTTATTTCTCTTAAGGTTGTTAAATCGTCGCCCTTAATATCAAGCTCAAAGCCGCTTCCGCCAAGAGAACCCATAGCCATTGAGCCTTCCGAAACGGTTATTTCCACTCCGACGATGTCCTTAAGCTTTTCTTCCAAATCCTCTGCAATATCTACGTCGCTTCTGTCTCTTTCATCGGCTGAAACAAGGTTTATGTTTACTGAGATTGAACCTGAAGAGGATAAGATAGAACCGGATGATATGGTTGAATAAACAGACTCAGCTTCGGGAATGTCGCCTATTGCTGCGTCGATTTCTTCCAAAATTTGATAGCTGTAATCAAATTCATATCCGTCGGGAACCTCAGCTACTATTGAAACTGCACCTTCATCGGAGCTTGCTATAAGATCCATTCCTATGGTGCTTGCAGTGGAAAGTGTCAGGAAGAACAGAACGATTACAACAATAACGGTTAAAATTCTGTGTCTTAAGCATTTGCCCAAAAGCTTGCTGTATGCTGAGTCAAGTCTTTCAAGAGCATGGTTTACTGCGTCACCCAAAACATTGAATACAGTTCTCTTTTTAGGCTGTTTTCTCGGTCTGTCATCGTTTGCCATAATAAGAGTACAGGCTGTGGGAACGAATGTAACCGAAACAACATAAGAAGCGAAAAGGGCAATAACTACAGTGTAGGCAATGTTGTTAAGCATTTGTCCCATTGTGGCGTTCCAGAAAAGGAAGGGGGCAAAAACCGCAACCGTTGTCAATGTCGAAGCGAATACCGCCATAGCAACCTCGGCTGTACCCTTATAGGCTGCTTCAACCGCTGTAAAGCCTTTGGATCTCCAGTTAAAAATATTTTCCAAAACAACGACCGAGTTATCAACAAGCATACCGATAGAAATAACTACACCACTCATTGAAACGAGGTTCATATTCATTCCCAAAATATACATTCCGCCGAAGGTCGCCATAATAGAGGTGGGGATAGAAACACCGATTATAAGGGCGCTCTTCCAGTCCTGAAGGAATATAAGAAGAATGATTACGGCGAGGATTGCTGCCTGAAATGCCGTATTTACTACGTTGTTTATAGATCTCTTTATATAGTCTGAGGTTGTGGTCAAAAGTGTAAAGCTTAAGTTTGATTCCGACTCGTTAAGCTCATCTATAACCGCAACCAAATCGTCGGAAACGGTAACAAGGTTACCGTCGGAAGCAAGGGTTACCTCAAGAATAATACCCTCTTTGTCGTCTATTACGGAAATTGTGTCCTGGTCAAGATCTACCTCTTCAATTGAGGTTGCAATTTCTCTTAAAAGCAGACCGTTTCCGGCTGAGGTGGATACGTAAGTGTTTCTTATGTCCTCCAAATCCTCAAACTGTCCGGCAACTCTCAGGGTTATATCCTGTGAGCCTTTTTTGATTGTGCCCACTGAAATATTTTGGTTTTCGGAAGCCAAAGCAGAGGAGATAGATGAAAGAGATGTGCCGAGCTGACTGACCTTTTCGGGGTCTAAAACAACCTGAATTTCAGTCTCTATACCGCCGGTAATGTCTACCGAAGCTACACCCTCTATTCTTTCGAAATAGGTGGTTATGTTTTCGTCTACATAGTTATAAAGTGTGGTGGGGGTCATTGTGTCGGATGTAACGCCTACGCTGAAGGACTCACTGTCGAAATCCAGCTTCATAATAGATGGGTCGTCTACATCGTCGGGAAGACTTACTCTTTCAAGCTTGTCTCTTATGTCGTTAACACCTTCTGTCAGGTCTGTTCCCGATGTAAATTCAACTACAACAAAGGAAGTGCCTTCAGACGACTGTGAAGTTATTGTGTCAACGCCTGTAATTGTGGAAAGCTGTTCTTCCAGAGGCTTTGTTACAAGCTCCAATACTTCCTCGGGACCTGCCCCTGAGTAGGTGGTGTAAACCATAGCGTAGGGAAGGTCGATGTCGGGTATGTAGGCAAGCTCCAAAGTGTTGTAAGCCACAAAGCCCAAAATCAGTATAAACAACACTATCATACATACCGTAACGGGTCTTTTAATTGCCGTTTTAATCATTTACTACCCTCTCCTTTTCATTGTTTTCTGCGTTTCTTTCAATGTAAGTACACATTGAACAGGCTAAAAAAGAATAGGTGAAATAAGCCGATAAAAGAGCCGCACACACAACGGCTGTTCTTATTGTTAAAATCATAAACTGCTCCTCCTCATTATATTTTAAAATTTTGATAATTGACTTTTGTTCATTTTTATAGTATAGTATGATAAAGTGAAAAATGCAAGAAACAATATTAAAATTATGTATTTTAATGAACAAATTATTAAAAATGTTTCCTAAAAAATGAAGAGGGTTTTAATATGGAAAAGAAAATGGATTTAAGAGTTAAAAAAACATATTTGGCTTTGACAAGGTCATTAAAAGAGCTTTTAAAGCATAAAAATTTTTATGACATAACGGTGAATGAAATCTGCGACAACGCTATGGTGGGCAGGGGTACATTTTATAAGCATTTTAATGACAAATATGATTTTCTGACCTATGTGGTCAGCGAAATAGTAAACGAATGTATGAGTGAGGCATCTGAAACAGCACATTCGGATAATTTACATGAATATGTTAAGGTGTTTTTTGACAAATTTATAGACGCCTTTGAACAAAATAAAGACTATTTTAAAAATATGGACAGCTATATCGTTAACGGCGTGGTTTTTACCCCCATAACGGTTATATATAACGAATTAAATAATCATTTTAGAGAATTTTATGATAAAAACGATAAAATTTCAAGCTTTATGGCTCAGTATCTCACAATTGCCATGGTTATAGTTATAGTGGGAACTGTTAAAGGAAAAACCCAAAATGCAGACGAAGCAAAAGAAAGTATGTATTTTCTTTTGGAAAAATTATTTGCCTGAGTCAAGACCACCGGCTTAGCCGGTGGCTTGCTCTGCCCCTATAAGGGGCTGTTA
>JAJQFU010000086.1 GCA_021200955.1 Clostridiales bacterium
TACAATGCCGAATCGCTGTTTCTGTTACGGTATGGTTTCTTAAATAATAAATTATATCTAAACTATATAATCGACTATTGGAAAAACAAACAAAAAATAGGTTTGATTTTTGTGCAGACTGCTATTTTTAAAAATTTCCCAAAAAACTTGTTGCTATATAGTCGGTTATATAGTACAATGGAAAAATGGAAATTCAAATTACAAAAAATCAGCAAGTATCTATCCTTGCGTAAATGAACGGAGGTAATTAAATATGAGAAGAAAATTAGAACCTGGCGAAATTGAAGAAGTCGGCTTTAACTTAGACGATGAGGAATATAACAAGCTCCTTGATGATATTGAAAAGCTTCAAAGCGACGAAAACCTGTTATTGTTGACGGAGTATTGTATGGTGATTTCGGCGATATGAGTGAAGAGGATTTACAAAAAGAAATTCACACGCCCTTAATTCCCGAACCCAACTACGGCTATATGCTGTCTCCGTGGTACGGTAAAGCACGAGATGAATTTTTGAAGGCTACTATGAAGGAAGAATTATATATCATCTGCAAAAATATAGGCTTTGCTTCAGTGGCACTTAATTCAAATCAACGAAAAAGCTTATGATATGGAGGACAGGCTTATTGCCGAAATATCTGCTAAAGAAGGGGTAACTGCCGAGCTTAAAATGCGTGACCAGCTTGGTTGGGTACGTAAACATAATAATATAAGGGCAAGAGCAAGGGAAATTATTCGGCACGAACTCATTAATGTGGAAACATACTGTCTGCATATTGAGGATATTGATATGGAATACCTAAAGAAAAAAGGAGCAGTTTAGTCTGATTTTTGGCAGTGTTTCGAAAATAATATTTTTGTCTGATATAATATTAGCTTTAAAGAAAGGATGATTTTAAATGGCTGTTGCAATTTTTGTCGGTTTATTTCTTGAATTTTTTTATGTTAGTATTAAGAATTATTACAAATGCGGTGCTGCTTGACACAATTTTTTCGTTTCTGATTGTGTTCGAGATTACTAACCGAATGGAGTTAAATTCACTGGTATGCTTTTTAATCTCATTGGCTGCTGCACTGATTGTAATATCTGTACTGAAATTTGTAAAATACATAAGAGCGGCAGCTTTAATAGGCTTTGGGGGACTTTGGGGATATTTAGCTTATTTGATTGCGTGTGGGTTTGAATTGCCCTTTGAATGGAGCATTTTTATAGGCATTGTTGTGTTTCTTTATCATTTTTTGATAGGAATGGCTTCTGCCGCTGAAGAAAGTGTTGACCCCGTAGGCGGCTTATTTTCGGGGATTAAAGGCTTTTTCGGAAGAAGCAAATCAACGGAACGGGAATTTTTGCAAAATGAGGATAATTCTTCGGACATGCAGACCGAAAGAGAATTTACGGATTGTTCAAATAAGATTGACAGCAATGGAATTAGAGAGCTTCTTTTGGACAGATTAAAAGATAATCAGGAGCTGAGAGTTACTTATGATAAAGACGGCAATGCTGAGTTTGCGATAATATCTAAACAAGCCGAAATTGAAGAATAATTCCAACAAAATTACAATATCGCTCCGATTGCCTAACGATTAGAGCGATATTTTTTTGATTTTTGCTTGACAATACAGTGGTTTCGGCATATAATGAAATCGTGGTCAAGATGATTGTTTACGCCCTTAGACAATTGTAGCCTAAGCAAACGGAACAAATCTTGACTTTTTAATTTTGCTTGACATCAGCACTATTTTTGGATATAATAATATTGCGGTCAAGATGATTGTTTACGCCCTCGGATGATTGTAGTCCGAGCAAACGGAGCAACGCAGGGCGATAGCCCGAAGTGCGAATATCGGGTCGATTGCGGGAATGCGAAGCAAGAAGCAATCGACTTTTATAGTACGTGGTATCTGCAAAGCAGAGATGTAAGTTTACAAGAAGCGGTGTGTTTTACGAAATGTTTAAACAGGAATAAAAACACATAAAAATGAATAATAATACAAGTGCCGATATTATAAAAATTAATGCTTCGGCAGAAAAAAATCGGCTGCCGAAAAGATACTGGACAGGCGAAAACAGGAAGCAAAATCTTGAAATTTATCTAAGAAAAACAGGGCAAATTGGCTTAGATTTTAACCCAAAAAGTGGCGTGCATTGAAAACTTGGGGGGGGGTTAAAAAACAAATGAGAGGGTTTTGAAACCCTCTCAATGACTTGATTTAACTAGGCTAGCAGGATTCGAACCTGCGAATGACGGAATCAGAATCCGTTGCCTTACCGCTTGGCGATAGCCCATTAATAATATTAAGTTTGCGCAGGGCTAGCAGGATTCGAACCTGCGAATGTAGGAATCAAAATCCTATGCCTTACCGCTTGGCGATAGCCCTATTGAGTGCAAAAGCGCGAAACGGGATTCGAACCCGCGGCCCTCGCCTTGGCAAGGCGATGCTCTACCACTGAGCCATTCGCGCACATTCAGCCGTCATCTCAACGACAAAACATATATTACCACATTTTTAAAACAATGTCAAGCAAAAAATTTTACAATTTTGCAAAAAGTTTTGAGACGAGCTGAGCGGGGGATTCAGCTTATAAACAAAAACTGCGAAAAGGGGAGTTAAGCCGTTTTCACAGTTTGTTTTTAAGTGCGGATAACAGGACTTGAACCTGCACCGGGAAAACCCCGATAAGAACCTGAATCTTACGCGTCTGCCAATTCCGCCATATCCGCAAAGCTTTTTTCGAACCGCTGATTATTATATCACAGCTTTTCGGTTTTGTAAAGCCCAAATTTAACTAATTTAAAATTTTGTCGCCGTAGGGGGATAAAACCGCATATTCATCTCTGCCGCTGCAGTCAAAATCTCCGGGAAGATACAGCGCCGCTTCAATGTCGTTAGACGTTTTAAAGCCGGTTTCCGTTAAAATATACTTGACGGTTACGCCGTTGTCAGTGTCCTCAGTGTAAATTTCCTTAACACCGTCTCCGTTCATATCCGAAAAATAGATGAAGCTGTCAATATCATAGCTGCTGTTATGATATGTCCGCCACAAAAGGTCAAAGTCACTTGAATATACGAAAAGATCTGTGCCGTCCGTTGCAGCGTAAATTTTTGTCCCGTTATTGTATATGTCGCATTCAGCTAAACCTTGAACATAGTGAATAAAGCTATGGTTATCCGTATTTTGATGTGTGGCAGCCTCAAACTCCGAAACGCCGCTTCGGCTTGACAAAAGCACGTAGCCGTCATCAAAAAGCACCTGTGAAAAGTCTCCGACATAAATGTCAAAGCCTTTGTCTGTAGGGTTTAAAAGGCTGTCTAAAATCATAAGCTTTGTTGAGGTTTTGTTTCCGTCCTCGTCTACAACTCCGCCTAAAACCGCACAGCTTCCGTCCTTGTCAAAGGCCGCGTCAAAGGGAACAAAGCCCAAATCCTCCTCGCTGTAAGACTTTGTAAGCTCAAAGGCTTGGTTTCTCAGAGTGTAAAAGTTAAGGCTGCCGTCTTCTATAACGGCTGTCATACCCGATTTGGGGCTGATGTCAGAAAAGCCGTTAAATGACACGCTGATTTCGCTTTCAGTGTAGTCAAAGGCTTCTGTTTCGGTGTTTTCGAAAACCGTCAGAACGCCTTCCTTTAAGAAAACCGCCGTGTCGCCTATGCTGTAGGTCTGTCCGTTATATGTATAATAGCCGCAGACAATGTGATTGCTTTGGAAGTAGAACCTTGCTGAGCCGCCTAAGTCGCCGTTTGGGTGATAGATTGTCACTGCAGCGGTAGGGGTTAAGTCCTCCTTGCTCCAGTTAGAGGTGTCGTAGCTCATTTCGTCGCTTAAGGCTTTAAGACTTTCGTAGTCCTCGTCGCCTTCCTCAGGCAGCCAGCCTGTGCCGAACTTGATTTCCTCCGGGTCATATTCCCACCCTACGCCTCTCAGCTCGCTTTCGAGTATAGTATTGTAAATTTCCCTGTCTTCAGTAGTTAAAACATATAATTCTGTCTCTTCTTCCTCCGTATTTAGTGAACAAGCAGGCAAAAAAAGGCAGATACACATAAAAAATAGTAATTTTTTCATTTTAAAGCCCTCTGTATTAGTTTGTAAAAAAATTATACACCAAACAGAGGGCAAGTTCAATTTCAATAATGTTATAACGCTTTTACGATTATGTTACAAAAATACGAACGAAACAGCTATTATTATTGGCAGTGCCGGAATTAGCAGAACCATTGACTGAACCACAGTCACCGCCGCCAGCTTCGGCGAGCAGTCATAGCTTTCGGCAAAAATAAGGTTCATAGAGCCGCAGGGCAAAGCCGTCAGAACAACCATTGTTCTGGGGAGTATTCCTCTGAAGCCCAAAAAGTGAAGAATTGCCGCCATAGCAAGAGGAAAAGCCAGAAGCCTCAAAAACGAAACTATATAAGCCGTTTTGTTTACCAAAAGCTCCTTAAGGTTCATACTGTTAATTTCACAGCCTATAATAAGCATAGAAACGGGAAAAACCATACTGCCGATTGAAGAAATAGGCGACAGCAGAACCTCCGGTATGTAAATGGGTGTGAAAAATATTATAAGAGCAGCGATACAAGCAAGGGTAACGGGCTTTTTCAAAACAGAGACAACATCAATGCGGTTTTCTCCGCTTATAAGGCTTATGCCATAGACGTACATAAGGGCGTTGTAAAGCAGATTGTAAATTACACAGTAGAGAGAGCCCTCTGCTCCGAAAAGCTCGTCAGTCAGTGAAAAGCCTATAAAGCCCACATTGGCAAATGTTATCATAGTAATTATTATACGCTTGCTTTTTTCGTCCGTTTTTAAGAATTTAACTAAGAATGTACCTATTATAATAGCCGCTAAATAATAAATTCCGCAGATTAAAAAGCTGTATCCCACATTTGCAGCCAGCTCCGGCGTATATTCACAGGTAGCTACCTCTAAAATGTTAAAGGGTACAATTCCCTTAACAAGCAGGTCGCTTAAGCCCTTTTGAAGGCTGTCGGTTATAACTCCCGTTTTTTTGAGAATAAAGCCCACTGCCACTACAAACACTATTTTAAGCATAATGCCCATAAGAAACATAATATCCATTTTTTATCTCTCCGGTTCCTTGTTATTTTGTTATTTAAGATTTTTATAATGGTTTGAACAGAATATTTTAAGCTCTGCACCTTCGGGCTTAATATGTTCGAAAATCTTTGCGGTATAATAAGCGTCGTAAAGGGCATTGTGATAATGCTCCGAGGTTTCTATACCCAGCTGTTCTACGGCGTTTTTAAGGCTTATTTGTCTGCCGCCGTCTCTGCCCAAAAGTCTGCCCACATAGGGCTGAATGTTTATAAATCTCAAAATAAGCGGGTCTCTCACAAGCCCGTAATAGCTTATGTTTTCATAGAGAATAGGCAGATCCGAGTCGCCCCACACAATAAAAACACTGTCCTCACCGCCCAAAAACTTCTTGAAGCTTGTAAAAGCTTTTTCAAAGCCGTCGGCGGAGCTGAAATCAGAGGTTTTCATTTTTATAACCTCTGAAATAAAGGGGTTCAGACGGGGATAAATCGACGGCTTAACATATGCGTTAAACTTTTCGGTAATATCCCTTTCCTCATTCATTTTTACGGCGCCTATCTGGATAACCTCGTGGTGACAGGCTTCGTCGGAAACGCCCTGTTTGCCCCTTTCGAAGTCGAAAGCGCCGTTAAATTCCAAATCAAGCGAAATATAGTTCATATTTTACCTCACACTTCCCTGTAATACAGTTTCTTTAACAATCTCAGCAAAGGCGTCAGCCGCCTTTGACCTGTGAGAATTTTTCTTATATGCAATAACAAGTCTCCACGTCAGGGGCGGCGACCCGATAGTGAAAAATTTGGGTCTTGCGTTCGGCGACGCATAGCCCAAAGCCGATTCGGGAACAAAGCAGTAGCCCATTCCGGCGGAGCAAAGCCGCAGAGAGGTCTCAATGCTTCTTGTTTCCAAAATTACCTTGGGCTTAATAGCGGCTTTTGTAAAAACGTAGGTAGACACCTGTCTCAGCCGCTGATCCTGCTTTAAAAGTATAAAGGGCTTGTCGTTAAGCTCCTCTATTTTTACCTGCGGATAAACCGCCGCAGAGGGCTTTGAAGGCACGTTGTAGTCACTGGGCGCAGCCAAATAAAAATTTTCTTCATAAAAAGGCTCATATTCAATCTCATAGGGAGACTTTTCAATGGGCATATTCATAAGGCATAAATCCACAAGACCCTTGCCTAACATCATTTCAAGCTCTGCCGATGTACCCTCAGAAATTTTAATTTCAATTCCAGGGTATTTGTTTTTAAAAATAGGCAGAATTGTAGGAAGATAAAAATTAGCCTTAGAAGGGGTCAGCCCTATTTTTATAAAGCCGTTTTTTAAATCCTCTATGTCCTCAAGCTTATTTTTCATTTCCGTCTGCAAAGTCTTTATTTTTAAAATTGTCTCAAGATAAATCTCTCCGGCATATGTTAAAGTCAGGGGAGATGAGCTTCTGTCAAAAAGAGTTGTGCCCAGGCTTGCTTCAAGCCTGCCGATATACTGACTTAAAGAGGGCTGTGAAATATATAACAGTTTTGCCGCCTTTGAAAAGCTCTTTTCCTCAACAACCTTTAAAAAATAGTCGAATTGTCTGTTATCCACAAAATCACCTCACATTATAGGATAAATATTATAACAATTATTAGAAAATTTCCACTTGAATATTTTCATATTTATAATATAATAAAATTGATTACTTTTCAACCGATTTAATAAAAATTTGTGTACTTTTTTAAAATTTTCGGAGGTATAAAATGGATACGGCAGGTAAAATTGAAGAATTGATGCAGCTTAAGTCTGCTCCCTCATCTCCTGCAAGGGTCAGACTTGAAAAATTATTTGACGAAAACAGCTTTGTTGAGCTTGAAACATTCACAAAGGACGCCCACGTAATTACGGGCTACGGCTCTGTTAACGGAAAGCTCTGTTTCGCATATTCACAGGAAGGCGCTGTAAACAAAAAGCACGCCGACAAGGTAGCCGACATTTATGACAAGGCTACAAGTATGGGCGCACCTATAGTAGGTATTATGGATTCAGCCGGAATTGAGGTTAAAGACGGTCAGAATGCTTTGGCGGCTTACGGTCTTTTGTTTAAGAAGGGAGCTAAAGCCAGCGGTCTTGTTCCCCAGATTTCAGTTGTTTTGGGTCAGTGCTTAGGCATAGCCGCCTACATACCTATGCTTTCAGACATAAGAATAATGAAGGAACAGGACGCAAACCTGTTTTTGAGAAGCCCCAATGTTTTAAAGGGCGCCGATGACGTAGGCTTAAACTACAACGACTACTGCTCAGGTGAGGCTCACGCCACAAGGACGGGTCTTGTTCACAGAAGCTATAAAACGGAAGATGAGTGTCTTGAAGCAGCGGCTAAAATCGTTGACCTTCTGCCTTCAAACAACCTTGAAATGGCGTTTGATATGCCTACAGCCGACATAAACAGAGAAGACCCTGCCTTAAACGACCTTATAACAGACAGCGCCTCTCCTATAGATATGCATTATCTCATAAGCTCCTTGGCAGACGACTATAATTATTTTGAGCTTCAGCCCCGTTACGGAACCTGTATGATATGTGCACTTTTAAAGCTTAACGGTTATACTGTGGGAGTTATGGCAAACAACGGATCTGTAGGCATTAACGGAACACAAAAGGCGGCTCGTTTTGTAAAGCTTTGCGACGCCTTCAACATTCCCTTAATCAGCTTAACCGACATAGCCGAATATGACAAGGTTTCAATCGAAAATCAAAACCTTCTTATGGTTTCCGCCGCAAGACTTCTTTCGGAGCTTGCAGAGTCAACTATTCCCAGAATTAACGTAGTTGTGAGAAACGGCATAGGCAGCGGATTTTTGCTTATGAACTCAAAATATATAGGCGCAGACATTGTTCTTGCATGGCCTACAGCTGAGATTTCTCTTCTTAACGAGACAGGCTATGTTAAGATTATGCATAAATACACCGAGGAAACCTATGAAACAGCAGCTTCGGCTTATAACTCGGCGGAAAAGGGCTTTATTGACGATATAATCGTTCCTTCCGCCACAAGAAAGAGAGTTATTGCGGCTCTTGAAATGCTTTATACAAAGAGAACACAGACCGTTGCCAAGAAACACGACTGTATTTGATGAAAGGGTGATATTATGCGATTAACACTTTTATCTATGAATACGGCTGACTTCACCTTTTATCAGGGCATAGTCATAGCCGCAACGGGCATATTAACGGTTCTTTTAATTCTTTCTATAATTTCCGTTTGCATTTGGATAACCTCTAAGATTATTTATTTCGCAGAGCATAAGGACGAAAAGGTTATTTTAAGAAAGAAAACAAAGCCGGAGGCTATACCCGTTTCCACACCTGAGCCTGAGCCTGTTGTAATACGGGAAGAGCCTAAAACAGACGATAAGGAGCTTGTTGCCGCAATTACGGCAGCAATCGCCGCAAGCCTTAACACTTCCACAGACAGGCTTGTGGTAAGATCCTTCAGACGTTCTAATAACTGGCAGGCAGAAGCCTTAAACGAACAGCGTCAGCACCCAACTGCTTTATAATATAGGAGGCAAAACATTATGAGTAATTTAAAAAATTTCAGAGTAACAGTAAACGGAACGGCTTATGACGTTACGGTTGAAGAGCTTGCACCCGGTCAGGCACCCTCAGCAGCACCCGCAGCCGCAGCACCTGCTCCTGCTCCAACACCGGCACCTGCCGCAGCAGCTCCTGCTCAAACTCCTGCTCCCGCAGCGACAGCCGCAAGCGGAACCCCCGTAAAGGCTCCTATGCCCGGAAATATTTTGGATATTAAGGTTGCCGTAGGTCAAAAGGTAGCCGCAAATGATACAGTGGTAATTTTGGAAGCCATGAAAATGGAAAACGAAATCGTTACACCTGTCGGCGGAACAGTTTCGTCAATTGCGGTTTCCAAGGGTCAGTCGGTAGGCTCGGACGATGTTTTAATCACCGTTAGTTAATAAATCGAAACGGAGGTAACATTATGTCATTTATAACAAGCCTTATTGAAATTTTCTCGGGGCTTATAGCAGACTCAGGCATACTCCTGTTTTTCGACGGAGACGGCTATAAATATATAATTATGATTGCCGTTGCCCTGTTCTTTATGTATCTGGCTATTGTCAAAAAATATGAGCCTTTGCTGCTTTTGCCTATTGCCTTCGGTATGCTTTTGGCAAACCTTCCCGGCGCAGGGCTTATGAATGCCCCTGAAGGCGGCGAAAACGGCGGTCTCCTGTGGTATATTTATCAGGGAGACGCTTTGGGCCTTTTTCCTCCCCTTATATTTTTGGGGGTAGGGGTTATGACCGACTTCGGCCCTCTTATTGCAAACCCCAAAAGCCTTATTTTGGGTGCAGCGGCGCAGTTAGGTATATTTATAGCCTTTTTGGGGGCTTTGGCTTTGGGAATGACCCCCGAAGAAGCCGCTTCAATCGGTATTATAGGAGGTGCAGACGGCCCTACGGCAATTTTTACCACAACTAAGCTTGCTCCCCATATTCTTTCAACAGTAGCGGTAGCTGCCTATTCTTATATGGCGCTTATCCCCATAATTCAGCCCCCTATAATGAAGCTTTTAACCACCAAAAAGGAAAGGGCTGTAAAAATGGAGCAGCTTCGCCCTGTTTCAAAAACAGAAAAAATAATTTTCCCCATTATGGTTTCCATAGTGGTTATACTTATACTTCCCTCTACAGCCTCCCTTATAGGTATGCTTATGCTGGGCAACCTTCTTAAGGTCTGCGGAGTTACTGAAAAAATCGCCACACACGCCTCAGAGGCTCTTATGTACATATTAAGCCTCTTCATAGGTATTTCCGTAGGCGCAACCACAAACGCAGCAACCTTCTTAACCGTTGACACATTAAAGGTTTTGGTCTTGGGTCTCGGTGCATTTATGGTTTCCACAGCCGGCGGCGTACTCTTGGGCAAGCTTATGTGCAGACTTTCGGGCTGGAAGATTAACCCCCTTATAGGTGCTGCCGGTGTATCGGCTGTTCCTATGGCTGCAAGAGTAGCCCAAAACGTAGGCAAGGAGGAAAACCCCTCAAACTATCTGCTTATGCATGCAATGGGACCCAATGTGGCAGGGGTTATAGGTTCTGCCGTAGCTTCGGGTATATTTATTTATCTGTTTGGGTAAAAAAGGAGAATATTTGTTATGAAGAATAAAGTTAAAATCTGCGACTGCACCCTTCGTGACGGTCAGCAGTCACTTATAGCAACAAGGCTTTCCACAGCGGAAATGCTGCCTATTATAGGCGAAATGGACAAGGTCGGCTTCGGAGCTATGGAGGTTTGGGGCGGAGCAACCTATGACTCCTGTTTGAGATATTTAAAGGAAGACCCTTGGGACAGGCTTCGTGCAATCCGTAAGGCTGCCCCCAACACCAAGCTTCAAATGCTTCTCAGAGGTCAGAATATTTTGGGCTATCGTCACTATGCCGACGATGTTGTTGAAATGTTCGTTAAAAAGAGTATTGAAAACGGCATTGACATTATTCGTATTTTTGATGCACTTAACGATGTCAGAAATCTTGAAACAGCCGTTAAGGCTTGTAAGAAGGCAGGGGGACACGCCCAGCTTGCAATTTCATTTACATTAAGCGATGTCCACACTGAGGAATATTTTGTTGACCTTGCCAAGAAATTCGCCAACATAGGCGCAGATTCTATTTGTATTAAGGATATGGCGGGGCTTCTTCTGCCATCGGCAGCCTATGACCTTGTTAAGGCAATTAAAAAGAAGGTTGACCTTCCTCTTGAAATCCACAGCCATTACACCAGCGGCGCAGCTTCTATGACCTATCTTAAAGCCATTGAAGCCGGAGCAGACATTATAGACACAGATATGAGCCCCTTCTCAATGGGCACGTCACAGCCCTCCACAGAGGTTATGAATGCCGTTTTAAAGGGCACAAAGTACGACACAGGTTTGGACGAACACCTTCTTAAGAGCATTTCAGACTACTTCCTTCCCATAAGGGAAAAGGCTCTTGAAAGCGGTCTTTTAAGCACAAAGGTTCTTTCTGTTGATATAGCTACCCTTATTTATCAGGTTCCCGGCGGTATGCTTTCAAACCTTGTAAGCCAGCTTAAAACAGCCGGAGCTGAGGATAAATACAGAGAGGTTTTGGAGGAAATTCCACGTGTAAGAGCCGATTTAGGCTATCCTCCTCTTGTTACTCCCTCAAGCCAAATCGTAGGCACGCAGGCTGTGCTTAACGTAATTATGGGCGAACGCTATAAAATGACGCCAAAGGAAACAAAGGATCTTGTAAGAGGTATGTACGGAAGAACACCCGTTCCAATTTCGAAGGAAATAAGAGAGAAAATTATAGGCGATGAAGAGCCCGTAACCTGCCGTCCTTCCGATCTCTTAAAGCCTGAGCTTCCCGCAGCGGAAAAGGCTATTAAGGACTTTAAGGAACAGGACGAGGATGTTTTAAGCTATGTTCTCTTCCCTCAGGTAGCACAGGATTATTTCAAATTCCGTCAGGCTCAGAAGTACGGCATAGACCCCGACCTTGCCAAGGTTGAAGAAGGGGTTTATCCTATTTAATACATCAAAAAATTGCACATTAAAAAAGCCGCTCCGGATCGGAACGGCTTTTCTTATGCCATAAAATAATTATTATTTGATAATTCTGATTGTAGCGAATACGCTTGCAAGAGTATTGGCAACAGTAGACATCATCTTAATGAAGATGTCGAGAGCAACGCCAACAACGTCCTTTCTTGTGTCGCCGACTGTGTCGCCTGTTACAGAAGCCTTATGAGCAGCTGAACCCTTTCCGTGACCCTTAAGGAAGCCGCCCTCGATATACTTCTTAGCGTTGTCGAATGCGCCGCCTGAGTTACCCATAAATATAGCTCTGGGAATAGCACAGATTGTTGCGCCTACAAGCAAGCCGCCTACGAACTCGGCACCGAACAGGAAGCCGCCTACGATAGGAATAAGAATAGCTAAAACTGAAGGCATAAGCATTTTTCTCAGCGCTTCCTTAGCTGCCATTTCGATAAGCTTGTTATAGTCGGGCTTAACCTTTCCTTCTATAACGCCGGGAACTGAAAGCTGCTTGTCGCCTTCGTCAGCCATAATTCTTGCGGAGTCGATTGTGTTGTCTGTAAGAACAGCTGAGAAATATTCAACAAGTGCGCCGCCGATAACGCCGCCGGCAACAACTACGAATGAAGCCATATTGAGAACAGGTTCAACGCCTGCTTCTGTGTAGTTTCCTACATATGCTACAATAAGAGAAACTGTTGCGAAGGCTGCGGAGCCGATAGCAAAGCCCTTGCCGATGGCTGCTGTTGTGTTTCCTACTGCGTCAAGCTTGTCAGTGATAGTTCTTACGTTTGAGGGAAGGTGACAGCTCTCTGCAATACCGCCTGCATTGTCAGCAATAGGACCGAAAGCGTCGATTGAAACTGTTGCGCCTACGAATGAAAGCATACCCAAAGCTGAGATAGCGATACCGTAAGAACCGCAGATTTTACCTGAAATGAAAAGGGATACACCTATGAAAAGAATGGGGAACAGGCAGGAACGTGAGCCGATAGCGTCGCCCTTTGTAATAACAAAGGCTTCACCCTCAGTTGCAAGCTCTGCAAGCTTCTTTGTAGGTGAAAAGTCTGTACTTGTGTAGTATTCTGTAATCATACCGATAGCTACACCGCTGACGATACCCAAAACAGCCGAAACCCAGGGTGAAATCCAGCCGATTGCGAAATCGTCATAAAGGTCAACCTTGCCGAAAATAACATAGCAGGCAACAAGACCTAAAATAACGGTAAGACCTGAAGAAATGTATGTAGCCATATTAAGCTCTTTTGAGGGGTTAGAGCCCATTTTGTGAAGTGAGCCGTAGCCTAAGCCTATTATACAGCTTAAAAGACCGCAGGCAGCCAAAACTATGGGGAAGAGGATTGTTGCATTGAATGTAGCTTCGCTTATGCCTGTGCTGCCGATGTAAATAGTAACGGCAATCATAATGGAAGCGGACATTGTAGCAACAAAGCTTTCAAGAAGGTCTGAACAGTTGCCGGCAATATCGTTTACGTTGTCGCCTATGAAGTCGGCGATTACGTTGGGAACACGGCTGTCATCCTCGGGCATATCGTGACGGAGCTTGGCAAGAATGTCGGAAGAAATATCCGCTGCCTTTGTGTAGTTTCCGCCTGCTACTCTGTTGAACATAGCAACGATTGAGCAGCCCAAAGAATAAGTAGAAATTCTCATAATTGAGGGGTTGCAGTGAAGTCCGCCGATGAGCCCCTGACCCTCTGCGCTGTGGTCAACACCCCAGATAAGAAGAACTGCCACAAGACCAAGCATACCGCAGGCCTGAACGCTTAAGCCGCTGATGCTTCCGCCGCAAAGAGCAACCTTTACGGTTTCGCCTATGGAAAGAGTGTTTCTTGCCTTGTTGGCTGTACGCACGTTTGCATATGTAGCACTTCTCATACCCAAAACGCATACGATACTGCTCATAAGCGCGCCTAAAATAAATGTTATGCCGCTTGTTACTTCAATAAAAAGGGCAAGGATAACTGCGAGAACAACAACCACAATAGCTATGGTTCTGTACTCTGTTTTTAAAAATGTTGAGGCACCGCTGCGGATGATACCCGCCATTTCAGCCATTTCGGCTGTGCCTTCTTCTTGAGCCTTGATTTTTGTGTAGTTAAGGGCCACATTTAAAAGGGCAATAACTACAAGACCCAAAATTACCAATAAAGAAACTGTAGACATTTTACTTTTTTCCTCCTTAGTAAAATATAATGTAACCGCTGTAGAAATTTTCTGCGGTTTTTCATAAAAATTTGTTCATATCGGCAACAACCGCCGAAATAACCAACGAATATTATACTATAAACATAAAATATAGTCAATAATTTTTGAAATTTTTAAGCAAGTTTTTTATGCCTGAAGTTTGTTAGAGCTTTTCTTAATTGCCGTCTGAAAAAGCCAAAGCCGCCCGAAAAACTCGGACGGCTCTTTTGTTTTTAATATTTGGTTATATTATCAGTCAAGCTCGGAAACTCTTATGTTTTTGGTGTTCTTCTGAGTAATAGGCTCGCACTCATAGGCAGGCTCTTCAATACGGCAGTTTGAGAAAACGATGTCCTCGGCATTTTCAAGAATGAAAGCAGGCCCGTCAACGTTTTTGATTGTGAAGTTTGAGAACCTGATACCTCTTACATTGCTTAAGAAGAAGCCCTTCTGCGTACACATTTCAACGTCCTTAGCCATAGCCGGGAAGTCGGCAACGCCGTCGGAATCCATAGAAACGAAAACGTCCTCAAAGGAGCAGTCCTCAACGTACATTTCCGCAAGACCGTAGAAGAAGCCGGCTGAAGCCGAAGCCTCCTTACAGGTAATATTTGAGAAGTTAAGTCTGCGGTAGGCAGGCGTGTCGGCGGTAATGGGTCTGGGGTTCTTGTCCCAAACAAATTCTTCCTCACCTCTGGGGCCGCAGTTATAGTAGAGATTGGCGATAAAGGGGCAGTGAACCTTATTCATAATGATGTTGTTTACTCTGATGTCCTCGATAACGCCGCCTCTGCCTCTTCTTGACTTAAGTCTGATACCTCTTTCGGTGCCTTCGAATACGCAGTTTGAGATAGTTACATATTTAATGTCGCCGCTCATTTCGCTGCCCAAAACAACGCCGCCGTGACCGTGGCACATTGTGCAGTTTGTGATTGTAATATTTTCGCAGCTTACTCTGTCGGCTGTGTCCTCTGTTCCTGCTTTAACGGCTATACAGTCGTCGCCTACGTCGATATGACAGTTTGAAATATGTATGTTGCGGCAGCTTTCGGGGTCAATTCCGTCTGTGTTGGGTGAATCGGCAGGGTTCTTGATAGAAACTGTGTCAACCGTAATGTTATTGCAGAGAATTGTGTTAATTGTCCAGCTTGGTGAATTTGTCAGGAATACGCCCTGAATTAAAACGTGTTCGCACTCATAAGGGGCAATAAGCTTGGGTCTGGGATATTCGTTCTTTTTAGCAAGGAATAAATCCCACCACATTTTGCCGTTGCCGTTGATTGTGCCTCTGCCTGTGATAGAGATGTTGGTCTTGTTATAGGCGTTTATGCAGCTTTCATAGCAGTCTCTTTTAACGCCCTCCCAACGGGATGTAACAACCTTATAATCGCTTATGTCGTTTGAAAAAATAAGCTCTGCACCTGCTTCAAGGTTTAAAACTGTATTGCTTTCAAGATAAACAGGGCCTGTGAGGTACTTTCCGCAGGGAACATAAACAGTTCCGCCGCCGTCAGCCTTACACTTGTCAAAGGCTGCCCTGATAGCTTCGGTGCATTTGGTTTTTCCGTCGCCTTTTGCGCCAAAATCGGCAATGTTGTAAATCATTTTAAAATCCTCCTCTTAGTTAAATAATGTTTTTATGTACCCCGCCTCGCAGCAGGCTGAATAAAATTTCATAAGGGGTATAAAGCTTTGCCCTACTCCCTTTGAGCTGTTGCCCGAAATGATGATTGCGTCCTCATCAACCTTCTTTCCGAATGAAAGAGGTGTGTAAGAGCCGTTTCCCACAGCGCCCTTGAAGGTTTCAAAGCCGTATTTGAGATATGAAGCCTTTCCCGTAAGCTCATAGGCAATAACCATAGCCTCCAAAAGAGTTGTGTTGCCTGCGGTTCGCTTAAGAGAGGGCAGCTCCTTATAATAGAAATAGCCGCTGTCCAAATATGCGTTTTCAACCAAATCGTCTGCTGCGTCAATCATCATATCCTTGATTTTTTCATCCTTACATATTATATAATACCTCATAAGTGAAATAATTGCAATAGAAATCATAAAAGGAACTCGAATTACGGTGTTGTCGGTGTAGGGCGCAAGCCATCCGCCGTATTCCTCCTTCCATGCAAAGAAATGCTCCGCAATTTTAGAACAGGGCTCAAGCCACTTTTCGTCTCCCGTTTCCTCATAAAGTGCACAAAGTGAACGAAGTGCCCAGCCTGTTTCTCTTGCGTTTACGCCGCCCTTCTTTTGGTAACGGGGTTCTTTTAAATGCCTTATTATGTTATCCCCCATTTTAAGGGCTGTCTCCAAAGCAGATTTATCGGCTGTGAAGTGGTAATAGTCCAAAATTCCCTCTGCCCATTCGTGGCTTATTTCTACCTTTCCGCTGACGTGGTCTGCACTGTGTGTGACCTGTCCGTCAAGCCTTAAGGGGTCGTCTGAGCAGTGAACAATATCTACGTCAATTTGGTGTCTGACACTGACAAGCATACTGTCAAGCGCTCGTCTTAAGCCTGTTCTTGCATAATATAAAAGTGCTGCATGACCGAAATCGTATTCATTGTTGCACCAGACGTTTCTGCCCATTCCTCTGCCCTGTCTTGTGTAGTGGAAGTCCACATTGTCGCCCCAGTGAATGAAGCCGTAGGCTCTGCCCCTTGAATCAAGCTTTGAAACAAGTGAAGTCTCAGCCTGTCTCTGTTTATCCTCTTCCTTAACGAAAATTTTTGGGAAAACTCCGCTTTTTTCAAAGACCTCCGAGGGAATAACCCCCTTGTCAGGCATTTGAAACATTAGGCTTCTTAAATTAACCTCTTCCTTTGAAAGCCCCTTGTGCTTATGTATGAAAATTGTGGAGGTTTTAGCCATTCCTCTGAAGAACTTAACAGGCTCGTTTTCGGCGGATAGAATAAGAGTTTCCATACCGGATTTGTTTATTTTTATTTCAGCAGGGAAATTTTGATAAGCCTGATAGAGTGTAACGGCTGTTCCCTTATCTTCAGCCGACATATCGCCGAAAAACGTGCCGTAGAAGGTTTCCGGCAAATGCTCATTTGCGTCATACATAAGATATTCGCTGTCAATTCGCTTGGCTATGTCATCGCCTTCAATGTATTTCGTCAGATAGTTCGATGTGCCTATGGCAAACCTGTTTTCACCGTTATTTTCGGTTTTATAGGAAAGGGTTTTGAGATAAACAAAGTCATCGTCAGCCCTGTTTATAAGCCTTATATCCGCTTTAACCCACGGACAGCCTTTATACATTTGAACAGTCAGTTCAAAATCGATTTTGTCAAATGAACCGCTGTTTTTAAAAACACAGGTGACGCTTCCGTTTCTAACGGCTTCCCACTGACCTTTTAAAATCCCTCTGCTTCCGTTTAAATAAAAGTCCGTTTCCTCGCCGAATGAAAAGATTTCACCGCCGCTTATGAAAGAAAGGTTCTTGCCGTCTGTTGTGTAAGGCAGCTTTTCTTCCGTCTCTTTTCCGTCAAAGCAGATGTAATATGTAATGTCCTTGTTTTCCGGCAGATCGCATAAAAAGTCGGCATATGCCCATTTTATGCTGCTGTCCTTCCAAAGAGCCGTTGATATGCTTTGGGTGGGCTGTGCCTTTCCCTCTTCGTCTCTTATGACGATTTTTTCGGGGTCAAAAAGCTTCCCCTTTTCTATGGGAAAGGCTATGTTACAGGGTTCTGCCTGTCTTTTGAAACAGGCGTATTTTTCAAAATATATTGGAATTTTTTCTCTCATAGTTATACCTCTTTTTTCTGAATTTGCAAAATAATAAATGCTTACAACAGGAAACCGCCCCACCTCTCCGCTGCACTTCGTGTGGCAGCCGGAACCCGAAAGAGTTCGGGACGGGTACTGCGAATTTTTTCAAAGAAAAAAATCGCAGTAAGCCCGGCTTTTGCCGTAGGCAAAAGTTCTGAACACCCTCAAGGGGAGCCTTTGCTTAAGGTCTCACCGAACATATTCTCAGCGGAATATTTCCCGCTGTCATCTATATAATGAACCCACTCCGCTTTGCTATCCTTAAAATCTTCCATACCGTCAAAGCCGTAGAAGCAGGTCAAATGGCTCAGTCTGTTATTCCACTTTGAAAAAACCTCGGGATGAATAATATCGTCCCACTTACAGTCTATAAAAACGGTTTTGGCGTAGTCTCTCCATGGTCTGCCCAAAAAGGCTCTTTCTCTTGCCCCCGAGCCTGAAATACTGCATTTTTTGAAAACAAAGCCGTATTCCTGTTCCTTATCCGTACAGGCTGCAGTAACATATCCGCTGGGAAAGCCGCTTCTTCCCACAATAAATATTTCGCAGTTTTCAAACAAGGCACAGGCGCCGCCGAAAATAAAATCAACGTTTCCCTCAATAAAGCAGTCCTTGAAATACTGGCGGTTAAGGGGCATAGGCTTGCCCTTTATGTCGGAAGGTATGGGCGCACAGAGAAGAGTGTCCTGTCTTGCGGAAAGGCGGCAGTTGTGAATATAGGCTTTGTCGCAGTCAAGGTATAGAGCCACCGCCTGACCCACAACATTTCCCTCTCCGGCGTCGTTTACAACGGTCATATTCTCCATAGAGAAGCCTTCACCGCTTTCGCCTACTCTCAGGGTAGCCGTTTCGAATGTGCCTATGGGGTAACCATTTTCCCTCTCCATCATAGCGTAGTCGCCGAAAACAAGCTGAACCTTCTCCCTGTCCTCGCCTGTAAGCCTAATGTTAGGCTTGTCTATAAAAATTTTCTCCCGATAAGTTCCTTCCTTTATAAAAATTTCGCAGTTGCCTGAAACAGAAGCCACTGCCGAACCTATTTCGCAAAAATCCCCCTTGCCCCTTATATCAACAACAAGCTTTTTCATATTTTCCTCCCTGCTTATTTAATATCATACTAAAATTTATTATAACTCTTATTTTAAACTTTTTCCATAACAAATTATAAATTTATGAGAAAAATTTCTTTCAACAGGGCAATACTAAGAAAAACAAAAAATTTTAAAGAGGTTTTATAATGGATAACCGAAAATTTATAATAGAAGAAACTCCTTTTGTAAAGGGCGATGTATTAATATCAGGCTCAAAAAATGCGGCTCTGCCCATAATGGCGGCGGCGCTCTTGACAAGCGAAAAATGTGTGCTTAAGAATATTCCTCCCTTAAGAGACATAATTATTATGGAAAATATTTTAAATATTCTTAATGTCAAAACAGACTTTTTGACAAATAACTGCGTAATTAATATTAAAGGCGAAAATCTTTCACCTACTCTTGACCACAGCGAGCTTATGGGCAAAATAAGAGCGTCTTTTTTAACCGCCGGTTCTCTTTTGACACGGTTCGGAAAGGCTAAGCTATCCCTTCCCGGGGGCTGTTCAATAGGCACACGCCCAATAGACCTTCACCTCAAGGGCTTTTCAAAGCTTGGGGCTGAAGTGTCGAAGGAGTTCGGCATTGTAGAGCTTAAGGCAAAGAAGCTAAAGGGGGCTGAGATTTATCTTGACTTTCCCTCTGTGGGGGCTACGGAAAACATAATTATGGCTGCGGTTAAAGCCGACGGCATAACCACAATTTCAAATGCTGCCCAAGAGCCTGAAATAACCGACCTTTGCAATTTTTTAATAAAAATGGGTGCTGAAATTGAAGGTCAGGGCACAGACACTGTCAAAATAACGGGAGTTAAAGAGCTTCACGGAACGGAATACACAGTTATTCCCGACAGAATAGAAGCCGGAACATTTATGATTATAGGGGCAGCCAGCGGTGAGGTAACGGTCAAGGGGGTTCGCCCCGACCACTTAAGACCTGTTGTAAACAAGCTTTCCGAAATGGGAGCAAGCGTCACCGAAAAGTCCGACGAAATCACAGTCAAAAGTACCGGAAGGATTAAAAACGCCGATATTAAAACACTGCCTTACCCCGGTTTTCCCACGGATATGCAGCCCCAGTTTATGAGCCTTATGACAACGGGCTCGGGAACGGGCATAATAAACGAAACCATTTTTGAAAACCGTTTTCTTCACGCCGGAGAGCTTAACAGAATGGGGGCAGATATTAAAACCGAAGGAAACGGAGCGGTTATAAGAGGTGTCGAAAGGCTTACGGGCACGAAAATAAAAGCCACAGACCTGCGTGCAGGGGCAGCCCTTATTATTTCGGCTATTTCCGCTATGGGCATAACCGAAATTTCAAACATTGAACACATAGAACGGGGGTATTACAATATAGACAAAAAGCTTAAGAATTTAGGCGTAAAAATAAAAAAATGTTAAAAATTAATATTTAGGTTGTAATTTTTTGGAAAATGATATACAATATAAAAAGATATGGGCTAAGCCCCAATTATAAAGTCATCTAAGGAAGTGAAAAAATTGGACGAAAATAACAATAACAATAACGGAAAAAGACCCGGCGGTCAGCCCGGGAATAATTTTAAAATCTTCGCCATAATTCTTGCGGTTTCATTAGGCATTACCTTCATTATGAATTTTGCCACAGCAGCCACAATGTATAAAAGAATGAGCGAAATCGACTATTCAACCTTTATGGATTATGTTGAAGAAGGATATGTTGAAAAGGTGGAATATTCCTCAGACAAGCTTTTAGTCACAATAAACAGCGACGGTCTTAAGGCTTTGGGCTATATTACGCCCCAAAATCAAGGTCTTGCGGACGCCGAGTCCTCAACTGTCCTTTACGTAGGCTATGTAAACGACGAAAATTTGGTTGAGTTTTTAAGGGAAAACAATGTAGAATTTGCCAACCCCATTGACTACAGCTCCCCTTATGTAACCTTCTTCGCAGAGTGGATTTTCCCTCTTTTGACAACGGTTATTCTCTTTATGCTGCTTTCAAGATTTTTAATGAAGAGAATGGGCAGCGGCGGACTGGGCAAGTCCTCGGCTAAAATGTATGTTCAGAAGGAAACAGGGGTTACATTTGAGGACGTAGCCGGTCAGGACGAAGCTAAAGAGTCTTTGGTAGAGATTATAGACTTTCTCCACAACCCCGAAAAGTACCACAAAATAGGCGCAAAGCAGCCTAAGGGCGCTCTTCTCGTAGGCCCTCCCGGAACAGGCAAAACCCTTCTTGCAAGAGCCGTAGCAGGGGAGGCAAACGTAAGCTTTATGTCGATTTCGGGTTCTGACTTTGAAGAGGTTTTCGTAGGCGTCGGTGCTTCAAGAGTTCGTGATCTTTTTAAATCCGCTCAGCAGAATGCCCCCTGTATCGTCTTTATAGACGAGCTTGACGCAGTAGGTCATAAACGTGACGACTCACTTAACAAAAACGACCAGACCCTGAACCAGCTTCTTTCCGAAATGGACGGCTTCGACTCTTCAAAGGGCGTTGTTATTTTAGGAGCAACAAACAGACCTGAGGTTTTGGATAAAGCCCTTCTCCGTCCCGGAAGATTTGACAGACGAATTATTGTTGAAACTCCCGACCTTAAGGGCAGAGAGGATATTTTGAAGGTTCACGCCAAAAACGTTAAAATGGGTTCTGACACAGACCTTCACAAAATTGCCCTTGCCACAAGCGGAGCTTCAGGGGCAGACCTTGCCAATATGATTAACGAAGCGGCTCTGAGGGCTGTCAGACTTAAGAGAGACGAGGTTATTCAGGAGGATCTTCTTGACGCAGTTGAGGTTGTAATTGCCGGAAAGGAAAAGAAGAACAAAATACTTTCCGACAAGGAAAAGAGAGTTGTGGCTTTCCATGAGGTGGGTCACGCTCTTGCAACGGCTCTTCAGAAGAACACCCAGCCTGTTCAGAAAATTACAATTGTTCCCAGAACCGGCGGTGCTTTGGGCTATACAATGCAGATGCCCGAGGAAGAACGTTCACTTATGTCAAAGCCCGAAATTTTGGACGAGATAACAGTTCTTTTGGCAGGAAGAAGCGCTGAGGAAATCGAGTTCGGCGAGGTTACTACAGGAGCTTCAAACGATATTGAAAGAGCGACGAGCCTTGCCAGAAGTATGATAAGTATGTACGGTATGAGCGACCGCTTTGATATGATGGGGCTTGAGTCAATTCAAAACCGCTATCTTGACGGCAGACGTGTTTTAAACTGCAGCGAAGGCACAGCGGCTGAAATTGACGCAGAGGTTCTTTCCACAATTAAAGCCTGCCACCAAAAGGCTAAGGACATTTTGACTTCAAACCGCACAGCCCTTACGGAAATTGCGGAATATCTCATAGGCAAAGAGAATATTTCCGGCGAGGAATTTATGGATATACTTAAAAAGGTTCAAAAGCGTGAAGCTGAGGAAAAGGAAGCCGAGGCTGAAGCAATCCAAGAGCCTGCGGAAGAAGCCAAAACAGAAGAATAATTTAGCTTTAGTCAAAGACTATGCGCATTTTTTGCTGACGCAAAAAATACTTATGACCAACGGCATTTGTCAATGCCCCATTCAGTAGGAGCTTGTACTCCTACTGAACGGAAAGTAAGTACCCACCGCCTAAGAGGCGGGGAACTTCCTTTGTTGGTTAAACCCCTGACCTGTGAATAATCCCATAGGCTTAGGGGTTCTTTTACGGCAATTTTCCGCTTTAGGGTGTGGGCAAATTATTCGGCTTCAGCAAAGCTAATGTGTATAAAATGATAATACAACAGTTTTCTGTCAAGTTAAAAACGACTTTTGGCTGAAAATGGTAATATAAACCAACGAAATAGAGGAAAATATATATGAAAAGAAAATTAAAAAGGGCGGTTTGCGGCGTCTTATGCGGTGTATTTATGATTGCTTCCGCTGCCGATTTGGCAGCAGCTGAAAACAGCTCAGTATATACTCTTGAAGAAAGTGTAAGAGACGACCTTGCGGAATTGGGAGCAATAGCAAAATATCCCGACAGGGTTAAGGGCGGACCGCTTGCTGAAAATGACGGTTTATCCATATCGTCGGTTGAAACCTTTGGCGGAAAATACGTTATTGTCACCCTTGACGGAAGGCTTAAAAATGCAGAGGCTTCCGACATAAGCCTTAAAAAATATTCCGACAACTGGTACGAATTAAAGCCGGAAAAAGAAGACATAGAGGTTTTAAACAGCTTCACAACAGTCAACAATCAGGGCGAAACGGTTTTCATTTACGAAGTAAACGAGCAGATTGAGGGTGTTCGAGTAGTTTCTGACAAAACAGGAGAAAACTTTGAGGACTTGGAAGCGGAAAAGGTTATTGCCGATAACTACCTTTCCTGGCAGATGGATCACGGCGGTTGGGACAAGGGTGTTGAGGAGCAGGCGGCTGAGCCATGGGACGGCATAAGCCCCAAAAACAAGTTTTCAGGGTGGGAAAGTGCTGACGGCGAGCCTTTAGGCACAATCGACAACGGTTCAACCTACACCCAAATGCGGCAGATTGCGGCGGTTTACAGAGAAATCAAGGACGAAAAATACAAAGAGAGCGTTGAAAAGGGGCTTGACTTTATTTTTAAGCTTCAATATGAGTCCGGGGGCTTGGCTCAGGTTTACCCCAGAAGAGGAATGTATTCCGACTATGTTACATTTAACGACAACGCTATGATAAGCGCCCTGATTATGCTTGAGGATATGGCAGAAGGGGCTTATCCCTTCGACTCCGACATAATTTCCGACGAGTATAAGGTTAAAATTAATGAGTGCCTTGACAAAGCCACAGACTACATATTAAAGTCGCAGATTGTTTCACAGGGGGTTCTTACGGCTTGGTGCGCTCAGCACGACCCTGTAACCTATGAGCCCAGAGGGGGCAGAGCCTATGAGCTTGTTTCAATCAGCGGTGCGGAATCTGTGAATATAGTTAAATTCCTTATGAACAGGAAGGAACAGACCGATGAAATTAAAACAGCCGTTGACGCCGCTGTTGAGTGGTATAAAAAGTCGGCGGTTAAGGACTGTAAATTTGTAAAGAAAGACCCCGACAATGTCTATTTCGTTAAGGAAGAGGGCTCGGATATGTGGTACAGATTTTACGAAATCGGCACAAACAGAGCTATTTTCAGCGACAGAGATGGAATTGTTCAGTACAGCCTTCTTAATGTAGGGGAGGAAAGAAGAAACGGCTATACATGGGCAGGCTCTTGGGGACAAAGTCTTATTTCGGTTTATGACACTGTGGGCTATTATCCCAATAAAATCGAAGTTGTTGTAACGGGAACAAACTCAAAGACCGCCGACGGCAAAACTCTTTCAGCCGAAAGCAGTGCCTTTGCCGAAACGGAACTTACTGCTGAGTAAAAGCTTCGCATAAGAAAGGGAAAAACTATTATGAAAAAAACATTGTTGATATTGGGTTTAATTGTTATTTTTGTAGTTTTAATTGCTTTGTTCACGCATAATTCCGACGCTGACGGCAGCTTGGGCAGTGTTTTGGGCAACACCAACGGCAATATACAAAATGACGCAGACATTATTACGGACGGCGACTATACATATTACTCAAATAAAAATGACAATGACCATTTTTATGCAAAAAATATTTCAAGCGGTGAAGAGGAGCTTATAAGCAATTATAAATTTGCATATCAGCTGAACCTTACAGACAACAGCCTTTATTACATTTCTTCGTCACCGGGAAAAATTATGAGGACGGACACAGAAACACATAAAACCTCTGAGATAAACAGTGATTATGCCCAAAATTTAGTTGTTACGGATAAATATATCTTTTATATATCAGCTTCTTATGATGACAATTGGGGAAAGCTTTATTATACCGATTTACAGGGAAAGCACAAAAAGCTTTTAGCCGACGGTGCAAAAGCCTTTGCTGCTGACATATATGAAAACTGCATATATTATATAGACAAAAACAGCGGAAGCGTCAATAAATATGATTTTGCTTCCGAAACAACGGAAACCCTTTACGGCGGATATTCTTATTATATTGATTGTGACGAAAATAATATTTACTTTACGGACAGCAGTCAAAGGCTTATGTATATGAATAAGGAAACAGGTGAGATTTTCACCCTTGCCGATAACAGGTGCAATGCTGTAAATGTCAGTGACGGAATTGTTTATTATTCGAATATCGATGAAGGCGGTGCGCTGTATTCCGTTAATACGGACGGTTCAGACAGGCAAAAATCAAACAGCCTTAACACAGTTAAAATTTTTACAGACGGCTCTGATTTATACTATCAAACAATTGATGATTTGGAAAATGCAAAGGGCGAATACTCTGTTTTGCATATTGAAAAAAGCCGGAATATTTAAAGACAAGGTTAAACCCTCCTTAAGCATATTGCCGAAAGTCGGCTGCTTAGGGAGGGTTTAGTTTTTATCCGATGAGGTTATGAGATAGCTTTGAAAGCCTCGTCAAGGTCTTGAATTATATCCTTAATGTTTTCGATACCTATAGAAAGGCGGATTGTGTTGGGCTTAATGCCCTGGTCGAGAAGCTCTTCCTCTGTGCACTGGCTGTGAGTGGTTGTGGCAGGGTGGATAACAAGAGATTTTGCGTCGGCTACATTTGCAAGCAGTGAGAAAAGCTCTAAGTTATCGATGAATTTCTTTGCTTCGGCTTCACCGCCCTTAATTTCGAATGTGAAGATAGATCCGCCACCGTTAGGGAAGTATTTTTTATAAAGCGCCTTTTGGCTTTCGTCATCTGTTACGGCAGGGTGGTTTACCTTTTCAACAAGAGGGTGATTGTTTAAATAGTCAACCACCTTAAGGGCGTTTTCAACGTGGCGTTCCACTCTCAGCGAAAGGGTTTCAAGCCCCTGAAGGAAGAAAAAGGCGTGGAAGGGCGAAAGGGTTGCCCCTGTGTCTCTCAAAAGAATTGCCCTTATTTTTGTGACGAAAGCCGCCGCACCGACTGCCTTTGTAAAGCTTATTCCGTGGTAGCTGGGGTTAGGCTCGGTCAGAGAGGGGAATTTTCCGCTTGCTTCCCAGTCGAATTTTCCGCCGTCTACAATAACGCCGCCTATGGTTGTGCCGTGGCCGCCAATGAATTTTGTGGCTGAGTGAATAACAATATCTGCGCCGTATTCAATAGGACGGACGAGGTAGGGGGTAGCAAATGTGTTGTCCACCACAAGAGGAATTTTGTTTTCGTGGGCAATTTTTGCGATTTTCTCTATGTCCGCAACGTCTGAGTTGGGGTTGCCCAGAGTTTCGATAAAAATTGCCTTTGTGTTTTCCTTGATTGCCGCCCTTAATTCGGCTTCATTGAATATGTCAACAAAGGTTGTGTCTATGCCGTATTGGGGCAGAGTATGGAGAAGCAGATTAAAGGAGCCGCCGTAGATGTTCTTTGCGGAAACAATATTGTCGCCCTTTTGAGCAAGCGTTTCAATTGTGTAGGTAACAGCCGCCGCACCGGAAGCCACTGCCAAAGCAGCAGCACCGCCCTCCAAAGCCGCAATTCTCTTTTCGAAGACGTCCTCGGTGGGGTTGGTAAGTCTGCCGTAAATGTTTCCGGCGTCTGTAAGACCGAAGCGTGCCTGAGCGTGGTCGCAGTTTTTGAAAACGTATGAGGATGTCTGATATATAGGCACTGCCCTTGAATCGGTGACGGGGTCGGGCTGCTCCTGACCTACGTGAAGCTGAAGAGTTTCGAAGCTTAAGTTTCTTTCGTTTCTTGATAATTTTGACATTGTAAAATCTCCTCTTTCATATTAATTTAATAGGTTTATAGTTTATATATAAACGGCTGTCATAAATTTTAGGTTTATGCACAGCCGCTAAGTTTAAAGCAGTGTTGCTATGCTTCTGTAAATTTTAAACGCCGTATCGGGCTTATTCATTGTGTAAAGGTGAACGCCGTCAACTCCCTGTGTCAGCAGGTCAACGATTTGGTCTACCGCATAGGCTATTCCGGCGTCGTGAAGCTGTTCGGGCTTGTTTTCGTATTTATCCATAATTTTAATGAATTTTTTGGGAAGTCTTGCACCGCAGAGGCTCGCCATTCTCTCAATTTGAGCCTTGTTTACAACGGGCATTATTCCGGCTTCAATGGGTACGTTTATGCCCTTTTTCTCACACCTGTCCAAAAAGCGGTAGAAATCCTCATTGTCGAAGAAAAGCTGTGAAATAAGGTGGGTACAGCCTGCTTCAACCTTTTCCTTTAAAAAGTCAATGTCCGCTTCCGGGCTTTGGGCTTCCGGGTGTGTCTCTGGGTAACAGGCTCCGGCTATGTCAAAGTCGCCTGTTTCTCTGATAAAATTAATAAGGTCGCAGGCATAGCGGAAGTCCTTGCTGAGCTTAACGGAGGGGTTAAGGTCGCCTCTCAGGGCTAAAATATTTTCAATGTCCCCTTGCTTAAATTCATCAAGAAGGGTTTTTACCTCGTCCTTGTTAAGACCTATACAGGATAAGTGGGCAAGGCTTTCAATGTTATAGTCATGCTTTATGGACTTTGCAACGTGAAATGTCTTTTCGAAATTTTCGCTGCCCCCTGCTCCGTAGGTTACGCTTATAAAGTCGGGGTTAAGAGCCTTTAAGCCGTCTAAGGTTTTATATATTGAGTCAATAGGCGCTTCTCTTTTGGGCGGAAAAACCTCAAGGGAGAACACCTGTTTTTGTTTAAACAATTCTGCAAGCTTCATAATTAATTATCTCCGTATGTATAGAATAACTTTTTTTGATGTACTAAGTATACCAAAAAGATAGGTTATTTACAAATTCTTTAATACTATTGCCTGATATAGGTTAAAGCTATATCAAAACAAAATTTTTATAAATTTTTTTAAATTTTTCAGTCTGCGGGGCTTTATCTTTGTTATAATTAAGTAGTATAATATAAGAAAAATATATGAACAGGAGGTTTATTATGATAAAGCTTGAAAGAGAGGATTTTATTTTTGAAGTAAAGGAAGAGCTGAGCTGTTATGAGGATATTGGGCAGAAGGGGGCTTCTGAGTGGGAAAAGGGCTTTAACGCCAAGTTTCCCGACGTAAAGGCGGTTTCAATAGATGATGAAAGCGAAATTTTCGAAATAGCCGACGAATATTTAGAGGCTTTGGAAACGGGCTCTGTATCATCATATTGGAAAAATTTTAAGATTTGACACCGATTACACGTCAATCTAATTTTGAAATAATTTTGTAATTTACAAACAAGTGGAAATAT
>JAJQFU010000113.1 GCA_021200955.1 Clostridiales bacterium
AACAGCCCCTTATAGGGGCAGAGCAAGCCACCGGCTAAGCCGGTGGTCTTGACTTCAGCCCCCTTCTCAAAAGCTTTTAGTTTTATTCAAAAGCAACAGTTAAGCCAAATAATTTTTTTCGAAAATTTTAATTTTAATTTGACCCTAATGTAAAAGTATGTTATAATAAATTGTCTTTATATCTTTATGAATAATTATACAGGGAGGTAAATGTTATGACATCATCAACAATCGGTGTTTTGGTTGTTATTATATTGTATCTTGCAATGATGCTTATAATAGGCTACAAATATTCCAAAACAAACAAAAGCGCCGGAGACTTTTATTTAGGCGGCAGAAAGCTTGGCCCCTTTGTTACGGCAATGAGTTCAGAAGCTTCAGACATGTCCAGCTGGCTTCTTATGGGGCTTCCCGGCGTAGCTTTGGCTTCGGGTATAGCAGAGCCCTTTTGGACAGCCTTGGGTCTCGGCGTAGGTACATATTTAAACTGGCTTATAGTTGCCAAAAAGCTCAGAAGATACAGCGTGGCCACAGGCTCAATCACTGTTCCCGACTTTTTTGCAGACAGATTTAAGTCTAAAATTATTTTGGGGCTTGCAGCTCTCACAATAGTTATTTTCTTTATTCCTTATACAGCTTCCGGCTTTGTTGCCTGCGGCAACCTGCTTTCAAGCCTTTTCGGAATCAACTATGTTACCGGAATGATTGTAAGTGCTGTTGTTATCGTAGCTTACACAAGTATGGGCGGCTTCCTTGCGGCAAGCACCACAGACTTTATTCAAAGCATTTTTATGACAATTGCCCTTGTTATAATGGTCGTTTTCGGTATAAAGCTTGCCGGAGGCTTAAACGCTGTTATTGAAAACGCCAACAACACAGAGTGGATGTTTTCACTGACAAAGACATTAAGCGGCGGTGAAGTAAAGCCCTACGGAACACTGACCATAATTTCAACCCTTGCCTGGGGCTTAGGCTACTTCGGTATGCCTCACATTCTTCTGAGATTTATGGCTTCAAAAGACGAAAGCCAGATAACTCTTTCAAGAAGAATTGCCACAATTTGGGTATTTATTGCTATGGCAGTTGCTATATTCATAGGTGTTATAGGCTACAGCCTTGCAAACGGAGTTATCGATGTTCCTGCCGGTTCAGAGCAGAACATTCTTATTTACACAGCAGATTTAATTAAGGATAACGGCTTTATTCTTATGATTTTCGCCGGCATCGTTCTTTCCGGTATTTTTGCCTGCACAATGTCTACGGCAGACAGCCAGCTTTTGGCGGCTTCTTCATCTGTTTCCGAAAACATTCTTAAGGACGTATTCGGAATTAAGCTTTCCGAAAAAGCAACTATGGTCGCAGCAAGAGTTACCGTTCTTGTAATCGCTGTTATTGCCGTAATTTTGGCTTCTAACCCCGAAAGCAAGGTATTCGAAATCGTTTCCTTCGCATGGGCAGGCTTCGGCGCTGTTTTCGGTCCCATAATGCTTGCGGCGCTTTTCTGGCGCAGAGCCAATAAGTATGGCGCAATCAGCGGTATGGTTGTAGGCGGAGTAATGGTATTCGTTTATAAATTCGTTATAAGAGTACAGTTTGCAGGCTCGATTTTAGACGTATATGAGCTTCTTCCCGCTTTTCTTTTAGGCGGAATCGTTCTCATTGTTGTAAGTCTCCTTACACCTGAGCCCGAAAAGGAAATCACAGACGTATTCGATAAGGTAACAGCAGGTAAATAATCAAATAAAAATTCATAAAGAAAACAGACCGATTAGTCCGTAAAAGATTAATCGGTCTTTTGTTATTCAATTATTCTATATTTATTACTTCAGCCACATAGTCATAGCAGGGCTTTTTATCGTTTTTATAGGGCTTTTTTTCAAGCCGCAGCCACAGCCTGTCGCCTACATTTTCACACACCTCGTTTATAAGGGTAAAATCAGCTTTTTTATGAGGCTTGTCGGAGGAAGTGATTGTATACTCCGAAAAAGGCGAACGGCTTTCGTCTGTGAAAATGCTGAAATCACTTATAGGGCGCATCTTGAATCTATGGTGTACCGCAAAATATATATTGTCGAGTGTATCGTACTCCATAAAGGTGAAAATCTGCCTGTCTTTCGGCTTATCGGTATTATATATCTCAAATGTAAAGGTTTTAGGCAGCCCTTCATTAAAATCGGGGCAGTCAAGGTCGTCCTCCGTTTCACTGCAAACTATTTTGAAAATTACAGAAAGAGGTATTTTTGATATATACCCGCCGTCGTATTTCTTACTCGGAAATTTTACATTTAAAAAATCTGAGCCGAAAGGTGTAAGAGCGGAACAATCCGGCAAGGTAAGAAAAACTGCCGCCTTTTGACTGTAGTCAAGATTTTTGCCGTTTTCCGAAAAAAATTGCAAAGCAAAGGAAAACGTAGGGTAATAGAGAGTCGCAGTACGAATAATATGAAGATAATATGCAAACACATTATAAAACCACTTTGTCAAAACAACCGCCAAAAAATGTGTTGAAGATGCAATCATATCCTCCCTGGTCTTTATGCTTGCGTCATCTTTAAAATCCCCGTCCTCAATCATTGCGTCTACGTCAATTTCAAAGTCCGAAAGTATAAAATTCATAATTTCTTCGCTTTCAGTGTAGTTTTTGATGAAGTACAGAAGAATGTCTTTTGTAAATGGAGCGCTTTCGGGGGGAAACATACTGTTCAGCTTGTTTCGGCAAATATTAAGGGAAACGTCAAAAACCTCTTCAAAAGAACAGGGGTTTTCAAAAAAATCCTCCGGAGTTACCGCTGCCTTATAAATTTTAAAACTGACCGAAGGCAGACACTTTATAAGCCCCAGTTCAGCCGCAAGGTTATGCAGATATTCCACATAATAAGGCGAGTAAAACGAGAGCTTCGACTTAAGAATATGGCTGCTTTTAATCAGAACCTCGCCGTACTCCGTCTCGGCGCAGCTGCCGTCTGCCGTAAATACCATAAGATAAACCCCCAAATCGGAAATCACCGGGTGAGTATCCTTTGTAAACTCCTTAATGTTAGGACGAAAACGGCTGAAGCTTGTATATGAATTTGGCTTAATATAGGGATAAGCAAAATGTCCTTTCGGCAAAAGTCTCGCCGAAGCTTCGCAAACAAAGTCATAAGGAGTTATAAGGTGGTCAAAACCTGCTGCAGACTGAAGCCAGTTTGCATATATAAAGGGGTAAACATCTAACAGTGCGCTTGTACTTTCAGTGGGCTCACCGCAGGGGCAGTTTGGATTAAATGAGCTGTTAAAGGCTTCTGTTAAAAGTACGAGGGCTTCTTTGTGTGCTTTTTTCATAATTCAATATCCTTTTTCTTAAAATTATTATCTAAATCGCATTTACAATTTTATCAAATAAGCGGCATATAAGCAAGTGTTTTATTTAAAATACTTTTTACTTTTAAGCAAACTTTTTTTATAGTTTTCAAGAAAAGCATTGAGAAGCTTGTAGAATTATGATATTTTTAATTTAGTACAAGAGAATGAGTGAAAACAATTAGCCGAAAAGCTTTGCGGGCGGTTGTGTCTCCCCCCCCAATCATTTTTAAGAGAAAGGGGGTGATATTGCGACAGATTTACAGCTGATATTAATTTTAATTCTACTGATAATCATCAAGAATCGGAAAGATGTCCGACGGCGAAGCCGCTTTTGCCGCAAGGCAAAAGTTCTGAGGGAATCGGAAAGACATCCGACGCTCGCCAGAGCGCTTTTTCCGCAAGGCAAAAGTTCTGAGGGAATCGGAAAGACATCCGACGCTCGCAGAGCGCTTTTTCCGAAGGCAAAAGTTCTGAAAAAGGCAAAAGTTCTGAAAAAGGCAACTATTCCTCACCGATACAGTTATTAAAAATAACCGTCATGGTTTCGGACGCTGAACTGCACCCAAAAAACTGGACTTAAAATAACCGTTATGGTATAATATAATTAAGTCTGATGAAAGGGGTGTTTTTTGATGCCAAAAAGGAAATATACCATTGAAGAAAAACTGCAAATATGCATTGACAAACAACAAAACGGATTGTCAAATTCACAATTAGCACTTAAATA
>JAJQFU010000085.1 GCA_021200955.1 Clostridiales bacterium
CGGTAGGTAAAATTTTTCTCTTTTTCTGTCTACTTTATTGACTATGGTTCAGTTTGCTCCGTCCATAAGCAAACATTCATAAAGATTTCCGTCTTCGTTAATGCCGATTACGTTATCGGCTGTGGTGACAAAAAATTCTGAGTCGGTTGTTTCGCTGACATACATATCCTTGTCCGCATATTCATATTCCGAATAATTTTCTTCACCGTTCTCATCATAAAATGTTGTTGAATAATAAATGTTGTCATACTTTGAAAGAAGCGCTTCAAGCTGACTTGCTTCTGTTGCAGCTTTCAGAGTATTATCATCTTCTGTTTCGACAGCTTCGGCTCCTTCCGAAACCTCAGCAGTTTCTTCGGGCACTGCTTCCGAGCCCGAACCGCAGCCTGTAAAGGCTGCCGTTAAACATAAAGCCGTAAATAAAAACATATTCTTTTTCATAAGTAACCTCCTGTTTTTTTTATTTTGCGGTTAAGCCTTGCTCCCAGTTAAAAGCTGTTAAAAGGGAACCTTTTTCTTATCATAACTCAAAAATATTGAATTTTCAAGTATTTTTTTCGCGGCTTCTTTATATATCAAAGACAAACTGATGATATTTTTCGGCAAAATATAAAAGTAAATTTGTCAATAAAAAAACTGATCGAATCTATATTCCATAATCTCCCAAAAACGGCAAAGAAGGGCATATAAAAACAAACTTTTCGTTCACACAGAATACTATTCGTTCACAGCTATTGACACTCATTTTTAAAATATGATAAAATAAACCATACGAAATTTTGGAAGTAGGTTTATGAAAAATTCAAAAAAATCAGTGTTTTTTTATTTTTCAAAACAGTGCTGCGGACATATATTATGACGCTTGTTATTATGAATCAGAGGGATAGTATAATGAAAAAAACAAAGTATCTTGCAGTTTTAATATGTTTATTTTTTGTTTTTGCGCAAATTAATATATATGCTTCTGATGTCGAAATGTCATCTGAAGAAACCGCTGCGGCAAGCTCTGCCATAACCGAACAGTTTGACACAGACTCGGGTATGTACATAGAAAAACTGTCAAAGGGCTTAGAATTTATTTCATCTATACCCAACGGTGCGGTTGTCAGCGACGGCGTTTATTTTGAAATTCCTTCAAATATTTCTGTTCAGCTGCAAAAAGACGGGGAATATATCGATTTTTATAACAAGACTGCTGTAGCTTCTCAGGGGTATTATATTTTGCGCCTATCGGGCACAAGCGCCTTCGGAGAAACAACAACGGGTGTTTTTACATTCAGAATAGGCTCTGCACCTTCAAACAAGGCTGATAACGGTGAATATAAATATCCTAAAATCACCTCTACAGCCACTGTTTCATTAGATGAAGGTACGGGGCTTTATAAATTTACTCTTCCCAATTACAAAGCATTTTTTACAAACATATCGGCTTACGGTGAAACCGTTCAAAACGCTTCCTTTATAATACCCAGAAATTTGGGCTACAGCCTTAAGCGGAACGGAAGCAATATTTCATATATGAAAAACAAAACCTATACCGAAGCCGGAAATTATACTCTTAAGATTTTCGGTTACAGCTACGCTTCGGGCGGCGGCTATGAAGCCTGCTATGAGACTACCCTTAATTTCACCATAAGCAGCGGTGAAGCAGCAAGCAGCTATGCCGACGAGCTGGCAGCCTTTTCGGCGGCGGTTTCTTCCGCAAGCTCGGGAACAACGGCTTCCGCTTCGGTCTCTGCAGACACCTCCGCCGCAGCTTCGGCTGAAAGCAGTATTATAAGCGACACATTAAGGGAAAGCTATTTCGAAACAGCCAATATTTATTCTGAATCCTTCAGTACCGGCGACAGCTTCTACACGAATATTCCCAATGACGGAATAGTAGGCGGAAATGTCTATTTCGATATACCCTATAATATGTCTGTTTCTCTTATGAGGGACGGCACCCCTGTCGAGTTTAAAAACAAAACCTATATAAACGATTCGGGCAGCTACTCTATGACAGTTACCGATGTTTTTGAAGGCGTAACCTCAAGAGCAAAGTTTTCATTCAGAATACAGTCCGGAGTTGAAACTCCCGAGGGGGTTATGACGGATGACACTGAGGAAAGTGATGAAAACGGCGATGCCTTCGGTTTCGGCGAAGAGGTAAGCTACAGCGTAACAAACGAATATGACACCACAAGCAGAATGTATGTTTTCAGCTTAGGCGGTGAAAACGTATATATGTCCGTTCCCAACGGCATGGTTTCAAATCAGGAGGTCCGGTTCAACATTTCAGACAATGTCGAAAAGGGTCTTTTCAGAAACGATGAAGAAATAGAATATTCCGACACTGTTTATGACGACGGCAGATATGTATTAAGCCTTGTGAAGGACGGCGAAGCCCTGAATCTTGAGTTTTATATTGCCAGGGATCCCGTAAATTATATGGATGAATTTATTCTCCCCGAGGGCTATTCTCTTATAACTGCCGACTACAGCGATTACGCAGGAGTATATTCGGAAACAGACGAAGTCTATAATGAGGGCTTAAACGAAATCGAGCTTCAGAACGAAAGCTATTCATCCAATGTATTTTCTCTGCCTATTGACGGCGAATATGACTTTATACTGCAGGGCAGCAGAGGTATGTCCATACTTTCATTTTCTCTCTTTATAGACAGAACTGCTCCGGTTATTACATTTGAGGGGCTTGATGAAAATATGTCTACAAGTGAAAAGGAAGTAACCATTCACTGCAGCGAGACTGACGCCGAGGTTGTTTTGGCTGACGCCAGCGGAAACGAAACTCCCTTGGATATGTCGGGCGGCGGCGGTAAAATCAGCGGAAAGGGCACTTATACCTTGATTGCAAGAGATGCTGTAGGCAATGAAAGCCAATATCAGTTTGTTTTAGGCGCATCGGGAAGCCTTGCCGTAAAGATTTATCTTGTTGTGTTCCTTTTGGTATTCATAGGCTTAATTGTTGTTGCGGTTATCTTTGTTAGAAAGCTGCTTTTCGGCAGCGGAGACAAGAAGGACAAGAAAGAGAAGAAAGACAAGAAGTCCGAAGATAAGAAAGCCGATAAAGATAAAGAGACTGAAAACGAAAATAAAGAGGGGGAAGAAAATGACGGAAAGACTAACATCTTCGAAAAGAAGGATGAGCCTTCACTTATAGATAAGCTTTTGGCTAAGCTTCCTGAATTTGGCGAAATAAAGCTGCCGAATTTAGGCGGACTTAAAAAGAAGCCCAAAAAAGACAATAACGCTTTAGACGAAGCTTCCGCTGAAGCCGACATTGATTCGGACGACTGGGAAGACGACGATTCGGACGACTGGGAAAGCGATGACTTTGATTTTGAAGATGACGGCTGGGAAGATGACGGCGATGAATAAATTTCGTAAAATCGATTCTGTTTATTTGGAGCTTGTTTGGTATGTCATAGTGTATGTTTTCATATACTGCGTTTTCGTTTCCGTTTTTCGTTCCTTCGGTTTAAGCGAAGCCTTAACAACAGCTTTTGCCCTGTTTTTCACAATTAACCATATAAGAAAAAGGGAAAAGAAAAAGCACGGGCTGGGCTTTAAAGAGTCTCTGAGCCTGAGGCCTGTGAAATTAACAAAAAAAGAGGTTTTAATTCTTGTACTTTTGGGAATAGGTCTTAACTTTACCGTAGGGGGAGTTTTGAACATTCTTCCCTCGGGCATTTCAAAAAGCTATACCGAAAGCTACAGCATTATTACCGCAACGGGCAGCATATATGAAACGGTTATTATTATGGCGATAGAAACACCTGTTTTGGAAGAAATTTTCTTCAGAGGCATCTTCCAAAGAAAGCTTTGCTCTCATTTGGGCGAAGGCGTCGGGCTTATAGCTTCAGCCTGTGTTTTCGGCTTAATGCACTTTAACATAATTTGGAGCATATATGCCGCAATTATGGGCTTTATTTTGGGGGCAGTCTGTTTATATTATAAAAGCGCTCTCCCCGGGGCACTGGTTCACGGATTTTTCAACCTTGTTTCCTGCGGACCTCTGCTTCTTTCGAAATATGAAAAAATTTACAGATATACCTTC
>JAJQFU010000006.1 GCA_021200955.1 Clostridiales bacterium
TATTTACTAAAATATATTTATATATATACTATTGTAGAAAAGTTGTTTTTTTGCTATGAAATATTTTTGCAGTATTTATAGGCTGTATGTCAAAATATTTATGACAAAAGATATAATATTTTCATAATATAGTAAAAAAACAGGTGGTTCATAGTGATAAATAAAATCAGAAAAATTGTTAGTAATAGTGGTAGAAATTCAACAGTTATGTATGCTGTAGTTTTGGGTGTGGTTTGTCTTGTTGGTCTATTGGGAATAAGACCGCTTATGCTGTCGAAAACTGCTGAGGTTTCGGCGGCGAAGAAGGCTTTGCCGATTTATTGTGTGGACAGAGATGACAACGAGATTGCCATTTCGTTCGATGTGGCTTGGGGAGCGGTAAGATAAAGAAGGAATTTTACACACTGCGTGTAATAGCCTGAAACCTGCATAAATTAGCGAAAAACTGAAGTTTGTTTAATTCTCACAAAATTGTGAGGAACTGTTTTGGATTATATTCTCCAATTAAAAATACCTTCTTGTTTTTTTACTGTATGTTTTCTCATGCTGGAGATGAGGATACTCAACAAAATATACTTGCAGATATTATTTTACCGATTTATTCCGCAGATGTTGTTTTAGCTGATTTAACGGGTTTAAATCCGAATGTTATGTATGAACTTGGCATTGCCCATAGCTTCAATAAGAAAACAAATGTGATTACACGTGATGATCTTAGTAATTTACCATTTGACTTAAAACAATATCGGGCAAAGGCTTATTCCACGCATTTTAAAAGGTTTTACGAACTGATAGAGTATTTGAAAAAGAACTTAATTGGTGCTAGAGATGGTAGTGTTATATTTAGTAATCCTGTTGTAGATTTTTTGGACATGAATAAAATAAACCCCAAGAATTGTTTGCAAAAAAATGCGTTGAAATAGATATTCCTGATGGAGATAATGGATTCTTAGATTTTATTGCTGAAATTGAAGAAGATGCTAAAAGTATGAACAGTGACATTGAAAAAATGACAATGGAAATGAAAACAATGAGAGATGATATAAATAATTGCACTCATGAAATTCAGAACGAGAAGAAAAACGGAGGAAATGTAACAGCGTCTTTTGTGCGAAAAAAGTATAAAAAAGCAGCTGATTATATTGAAACTTTTAATAAACAATTAAAAAATCATAATATTACATTATATTCATTATGGTTAAAGATTGAAAAAAACACACTTGGACTAATAGAAAATAATATTTCTGTTCGCCCAGAAAATAAGCAATCTATGACTGAATATATAAAGGCTTTATATGGAATGCAGGTAGCTATGAATTCATTAAAAGAAAAAATTCAAACCTTAAAAGAAACTTCTCTTAAGAATATCGGAATTGAGCGAAGTTTGAATCAAGCTATTCATTTTTTGGATGAAGATTTGTCTTCGTATACAGATATGGTAGAACAGATTGTTAAATCAATTGATAGGATAATAATAAAAAGCAGAGTTATTATTGGTCAAGTAAAAATTGATAGCTAATACGGTTATTAAGAAAAGTGATTAAGATAAATATTAGGAAATTGATTGTAAAACGAGGTTCTACATAATGGATATCAATCTGATTTTTGTTTTTTAAGACGATAATGTTTTTGTTGTTATAAAGATACTATGTTTCAATTTATCCAGCAATTAGTGATACTTTTGTTGATATCTTAAGTATTGCCCGAATGCCGACGATTTCAACAGGGGTATTTACTGCACTTGATATAGGGGAGGCTGTTGCTTCTCAAAAATACTGGATAGCTGTTAATTATGCCCGTATCGGCAGATTTGCTGTTGCTGTAGGTTCGGAGGTAACATGGGACTTAAAGCACATAATGTCAAAAAAGTCAGAGAAGTATATGAAAATATAAAACGGAAGACATTCCGAAAAAATGATGCAGATATTTACAACAGAATAGGAGACGATATGAATTTGCAGATTGATAAACTTGGCCTTTCGCTGGAACAGACCGAGATACTTTATAATCTTGAATATCATAAAGTTTTTAACGATATAGAAACGACCAATATTCCGATAACAGGAGAAGCTGTGAAGCAGTTGAAAAAAGAGTGGCTTCGGGAGTGGTCAAAGTTTATTTCTGAAGGATTTGAAAGCTTTACACAGGTTTCCGGAGTAGAAATGCATTGGTACAGCATTGACTAGCTGTATCAGCACATTGAGAAAAACAGTCCCGATAAACCTTGGTATTGCCTGAGCCTTTTAGAAGCTATGCTGTTTGAGCCCTATTATCCCATGGGAACAGAGCAGGATAAAAAGGGAAATGAGGTGCCTTGTAAAAAATATAAGTATTTGAATAACCCGATTAATAATTTTAAGAAGAGCGAAGGTGATTGTTTCTTAAATGATTTGTTTACAGGTGAATATTGTGAACAAGGCTATGTAAGCAGACTGCGTAAGTCCTACAATAAACGAATGAATGAGCTTAATGAGGTTCTGAAAACCGTTATTACATCGTTGTCTGTAACGGCAGCTATAGCCATTGTTACAGTTGCCACTGCAGGAGCATTTGCCGGTTCTATAGCTGTTGCATTGGTGGGTTCGAATTTTGCCGGCTTAAGCGGTGCCACATTAACCAGTGCCTGTCTCGCATATCTGGGCGGCGGAGCAATTGCGGCAGGTGGAGCGGGAATGCTTGGCGGAACTATTGCTGTTGTAGGTGGCGGAGCAGTACTGGGAGTAGCGGTCGGTGCCGGGATCGGCGGTGCTGTGGGCTCGGTTGGCCTTATGGGCGAGAAAAATACAATAATGCAGTCTGCTAAGCTGCTTACTTCCGTAAGAGAAATATTTCTTAATGATGAACACGATATTGAATTTTCTGACAGCGTATATGAACAATACCTTCAAAATATTACCGAAATCGAAAAAGGTCTCGTTGATCTCAGGCTTAAAAAAGATGAGGTAAAGGGCAAAGAGAAAAAAGCTATCGCCGAAGAAATTAAAATGTCGGAAGAATCTGTAGAAGCAATGAAAGTCGCCCGAAAGAGTATGCTGAGATACAACAGCTCCTTTGCCGAGGGCTTATAGGTAAAACCGTGATTTTTTAATGTTTCATAATAAAGGGCTTTTGCTGATTCGACTAAAATAAAGCCGGATAGTGAAAGCCTTTATTATTATTCAACAAGACATATCCAAAGATAAATTGTCATGAAAAGTTTTTTACAACATATAAAACTTTTTGCGGTTACTTACGGTAAGTGTGCTAAATATTTATGATAAAAGCTGTAATATTATCATAATATAGTAAAAAAAAGGTGGTTTAGAATGATAAATAAAATCGGAAAATTTGTTGGAATTGTTGGTAAAAACTCAGCAGTTATGTATGCTGCGGTTTTGGGGATGGTTTGCCTTGTAGGTTTATTGGGAATAAGACCGCTTATGCTGTCGAAAACGGCGGAGGCGTCTGCGGCGAAGAAGGCTTTGCCGATTTATTGTGTGGACAGAGATGACAACAAGATTGCGATTTCGTTCGATGCGGCTTGGGGAGCGGTAAGATAAAGAAGGAATTTTACACACTGTGTGTAATAGCCCGAAAGGCGCATAAATCAGAGGAAGGGGGGTGTCTTTTTGCGGATTTCGGTTGATTTAATATTGCGTGTTAAATTAGCCGAGAATGAGAGATATGGAGCGGGTTTAAAATGCTTTGAAAGATTTACAATGAAATCTACTTTTGTTTTCGTTAACAAAAAATAGTTGATTTTACACTGCTGTGTTCCTGACAAATGATTTTAAAATAGGTAGTCTGGATTGTCTGTGACTGAAAGCTTGCATATGTTCAGCTTGAGGTTTTGTGATTGGAATAAATATGTTTTTAAGAATTTTAGGTTCCAATTCTGCAGAAGAAGCGACCGACGCCAAAGAGACTATTTGCAGTTCTTACTCTTCTGCAGAAGTTGTGAACTATAATACCTGTTGTATCAAAGTCCTCTCCTGCATTTCAATTCTCCCCTGTGGGAGGGGTGACTTCTCTTATCCTGTTTTCACTCCGATGTAATTTAAATTTCAATTCACACCCCTGCGAGAGGGGTGACAACACAGACGAATATACAATTGATATTTCTTATATTTCAATTCACACCCCTGCGAGAGGGGTGACCTCATCACTTTCAAACATTCCCAGCGGCGTCTTATTTCAATTCACACCCCTGCGAGAGGGGTGACGGCGGAGAGAAAGCTTCTTTCCGCCTGTCATATAAATTTCAATTCACACCCCTGCGAGAGGGGTGACAGCAAATGTAGTCAGATTCAGGCTATGATATTTGCTGCGGTTTGATTAATCCTCACAAAAACGTGTGGGATTATTTGGTTTAGTTGGTTTGTTATGTTAAATAAGGCTGTAAAAGGGCGGTTTTTACTGCGCCGAACACAGGGGAAAATATGTATGGGAGAGGTCGGCGCAACTTGTGTTGTGCTTTTTTAAAGCAGAAGCGGTTCACCGGCTTGAATTTTTGTGCTTCTGCCCATAGTTTCGATTTTGTGTTTATATGAGTTGCCCAAACGGTAAAAGCGGACGGAGTCCTTTTCGTTGTCGATTGCCTTTTTCAGCTCGGCTTTAAGGGCTGTGAGTTGGGCGGCATCTACCAAAACCTCAAATACTGAGTTTTGAACACGTATGCCATAGTGTTCACAGATTTTTGCTACTTTGCGAAGCCTTTTAACTCTGGATTCACTTACTGTTTCCACATCGTATGTAATAAGTACGAACATAGAATTACCTCCCCAAAAAGTTTTCGTTAAACGAAAATATAAGTTGCGATTGCTTTCTCTTGCTGATTTCAAAACGGGAGCTTTGTACATGCATACTGTAAATATAGATCCATCACCGAAAAACAAAGAGCTTTTGTTATCGCCAGACAAAGGGCGGATAGCGGTCTAAGTCGCCTCTGAGAACCCTTGCGAAAAGCATAGCCTGAGTATGGGGAATAATGCCGATTTGAACCTTTTCGTTGAGAAACGGGTGCATTATGGTTGTTTCCTTTCGCTTCTGCCAGGCGGAAATAAGAGTTCGCCTTCCTTTGTCATTCAGATAAACCTCTTGAAAGCTCGTGTCAAAATCCTTTTTGGATAGCTGACCCTTGTTGAAAAGAGAAATTACAAAGCGGTCGCAAAGAGGAGAACGCAGCTCCTCCATAAGGTCAAGGGCAAAGGACATCCGCCCCGGTCTGAGAGTGTGAAGAAAGCCGGCTGCCGGGTCTAAGCCTACGGTTTCCAAGGCTGACTGAACCTCACGGGTCAGAAGGGTATATGTAAATGAAAGTGCCGCATTGACCTCATTTCTCGGAGGGCGTCTGCTTCTTGTTTCAAATTTCAGCTCCGGTTCTTTGGCGTTTAACATATCGTCAAAACGGGAAAAATAAACGGAAGCGGCTGCACCCTCTATTCCACGCATAGAATCTATGGTTTCACAGTCTGAAAGCTGCTTTGCCATTTGGCTGAGCATATTGCAGGCGGTTATAAGGGAGGCTTGTTTTTGGGGGTTTTCCGTGTTTCTTGCATATCTCAGCAAAACGGTTTTACTGTTGTGGATTTTGCAGTAAAGCAAGTCTCTGACAAAGATCAGAGAAAAGTTTAAATCGTCCATAGCCTTATACTGTGCTTTTCTCAAAAGAACGTTTCCGCTGACAGGACCGCAGACACGGGCATAAAACCTCCCAGTAGGCGAAAGAAAGGTTACGGTTATGCCTTTTTCGGCACAAAAGCCTATGAGGGCTGTGGAAAAAGAATTTTGACCGAAGCTGACTATAGCGTCTATGTTGTGTGAAGGGACGCTCATTTTTTCTTCGCCGCCTACGTTTATGGCTATTGTTTCGTTTCGGCAGAAGAGATAGCTGTCCTGCGTCAGAACATACAGAGTATTTAGAATTTTTTTCACAGGCTTGCTTCCTCTCTTGCGTCACGTTCTAACTGTAAACAATAATTCAGCGCCGACTGCTTTGTTTTCGGCAGACAATATTCTCTGATTGAACATCGTTTGCATTTAGGACTGTATTTTGCATACGGTATATCGTAATTTTCTCTGATTTTACGAAGTATATCCGCGGTTTCCTTTACCTTTTTGCGAAGTTCCGGCGTAAGAGGAAAAATCTGCCGTTTATGGGAAGTTATGTAGAAAATTGCTCCTTCTCTAATCTCAGCTTCGTACATTTCTTCAAGACACATAGCCTGAGCGCAAAGTTGGATTTCGTATTCTTCCTCTTGACGCACCAAGCCATGCTTATATTCAACGGGGTACAATTCAACAGGAAAATCCACAGAGGGTATTTTACAGCCGGCTTCCGAGGCTTCAGCTTCTATGCAGTCGCACTTTCCGTTCAGACCCAGTTTTTCCGAAAATACAGGGTATTCATAAAGCTTTAGCTGCTTTCCTCTGTGTTCAATTCGCTGTGTATGAACCTTTTCGTGTTCCGCACGACCCTTAGCCGTGTCGGCACTTTCTTCCCAAATTCTTTCATTGAGAATAAGTGCCGCACGTCTCAGGCAGTAGCCGGCTTGGGAAAGAAGGGACAGAGGGAGATATTCCCGGTCATCATTCACAGTGAAACCAGCTTTCGTCGTCGGGAAGGCTGCCCCAGCTTATGCTGCCGTTGGGATTTGTTTGAAAGCCGATTTCAACGCCTTCCGGCACTTTGTCGATATTAACCGTTGCGTCATAAGCTGTAAAGCTTCTGGGAAAGTCAACCTCAGGCTTCTTTTTTACGTCAACCAGTGAGAAAAGCTTGTGAGCCGGAGCACAGCCCAATTTTGCCTGACGGCTGCGCTGAGCCTCGTCGGTGTCTGTTCCCACGTGCTTAAAGATTATAAGGGGAGAAACAACTGCCATTTCACCCTTGCTGGCTGAGTGGTCGTGTTCATACATATTCAAAATTGCTTCAAAGAGAATTTTAAGGTATTCATCGTCAAAGCCTGTTTCGGCTGCCAAATTTGCGCTTATAAAGCCTCTGACTTCATAAAGCCCGAAGGGTATAAACTGCTTGCGGCCCATTGTGCGGAGCTTGTCTTCGGATGTGCTGTTCTCTTGTTCAATGTAATTTTTAACTGTTTCTTCAATATTATTTTTAAGCTTATCAGTTGAAGCCATACGGGTAACTGAAATATCCTGAGGGAGAATTGTGTCTAAGCTTTTGCCGAAGGTTACCTGAACAGGACCTCTGACCTGTCCTGCATTAGGACCTGTTGACATAACAGCACCGAATGTTCTGACATCGTAAAACATTTCGCAGGCCTTTTGACGTCCTTTGGCAACTGCATTTTTAACTTCCTCGGAGCAGTTTCCTGCTTTGGGACAGCTTTTGGCTTTGGCGCAATTTTTGGGATTGGTACAGCCTTCAAACCCTGCTGCTTGTCTTGCTTCTGCAATACGACGGTTTAAGTTTGAAGATTGTCGAATAATTATATCCATACCGGGACAGTTTTCATAGGCTGTTGAAACGTAGTTGCGTATACGGCGTTTTGTGGCTACGTCGGTAATATAGCCTTTCATTGTCTGAGGGTCGATTCGAGGGGTGTTGCCCATGTCCGGATCCCCGTTGGGGTTTGAGTTTGTGCATGAAACATAGTAAATAAATTCATATCTGTTTTTGATAGCCATTTTCAGTCCTCCTGTTCTGCATCTGAATTGTCTGAGTTATTTGAGTTGTTTGCTTTGTTTTTATTGTATTCTGCGGTTATGCGGTTAAGCTCTGCCTGCATTTGATAATAGCCCAAAGAAAACAGGCTTTGCTGTTCCAAATTTAATGTTGCCGGGATTTTGTCTCCAACAGCCAAATAACATTCGCTCAGCAGCTTTGTATAAGTGTTTCTCCAAAATCCGCTTGTTATTTTTTCTTGGTGGTGGGTTGACTGACGGGAAAGCGAGCCTATAACCAAAGCGGGATTTTGACTTGCCGATGAATAATATCTTGAAATCATAGACGCATTTATTTCCGGCATAGCTTTTTTCTGAATGTTTGCATAAACGCACATCAGCGCACCGCAGTGATAAGCTGCGTCAGGGTGTTTGGGGTTATATTCTTCCATTAAAAATTCCTCCTTGTTTTCTGCTCTGTGTTTCCTCATAAGCCAGACCTTAAGCCACTGAACCGCTCTTGAATCGGGAATGTTGAGTGTTTTGCTTTCATCGTCTGTCTCCAACATTTGTGAACGAATGTAGGCAAGGGCTTTAACGGCGGCGCTGTCCGGAAGGGGCGTTCCGTTTATAATCGATGTCAGTGTAACGGCGGTTAAGCCGGAAAGCTCTTTAGCCATTCTGTCAAATATTTTTCTGTCGTTTTTCTGCTTTGTTAAAAGCCTTGTGAAACGCCCTGCAAGCTTACAGGGCTTTAAGCCTCCGACGCCGTTTTGTTTAACAAGGGCAAGGTCGCTGTTCCACAGGTTTAAGCTTTTCTGCAGATCCTCATAAGAGCCATGTTCATAACGCCTTACCATAACTCTGCCGTTTACGCCTGAAAGAAGCATTATTGTATAAACGCTTGCCAAAGCAGGGCTGTTTTCTCCCGTTGAAATGCTTTTTATTTTTTTGTCAGCAAGACGGCGTTCTTCATATGGGTTTTTATCATCATAAGGCTCTTCCGAGCCGTCTTCTTCTTCGACTTCAATGCCTAAACCGCCTATTTCCACAGCCAGTATGTCGTTCTCTTCAGGAATGGGCTTGTCATACCAGTGAACAAACTTCATACCTGAAAGAATAGGTGCGTCCTTAAGCAAATTGTCAAGTCCGGCTTTTACATATGAAAAGGCTTCTTCCGAGACGGGAGCATTGGCGCTTTGTTTTAAATTATAGGAGCAAAAAGAGTTCTTGTCGAAGCATATTAGGGCATCGCCTTTGCTGTGACCGCCTACAACCGACAGTCCGGTTACAGTGGGGACTGTTGCAACAGGGGCTGTTGGCTTGCCGGTAATAAGGCAGAGGGTTTTGTTTTCGTCGGCTTTAGTGCCCCGAAGCTGATCTCTGTAGTCTGCCCACCAAGTCTTAACAGCTTCCGACTTTAAAATATCACGTCCGTCAACTTCAAAAGAAATTCTGTCAATTGGTTTTATTTTTCTGTTTTTTGCTTCTTCACAAATTGATTTAAATGTGGCGGGGTTTTCAAGGGCTTTAAGACAGATAAGAAGGTCGGGCTCAAAGCTTCCGCCTTCAGAGAGAGCGTTCCTGAAAAAACTGCTTTTGGGCTGTGAAGCCTCTGCCAAAACAACGCTTGACTTTTCGGCAAGAACATTGCTTTTGTCTTTGCCGTTGGCAAGGCTGCCTACATCGGGACACAGCACAGCCTCCGCACTTCCGGGGACAAAGCCCAAAAATTCTCCTTCTGAGGACAGAGAAATATAGTATTTAATTATTTTTTCGGCGTATCCGGGAGGAACAGCCAAGCCCTCCCTTACCGCATAATCATAAAAGGCTTTCAGCATGTTACCCCTCCTTTATAAACCTCGTCGCTGTCATAATCGGGAACTTCTATTACGCCCTGTTTCATAACAGCATGATAAAGCGAAAGCTTTGTTTTTACCTTTTTGCTTACGGAATAATCGTGTAAGTCGAAAATATCATAAACCATATATCCGGCGTCAAGGTCGTAGGGTATAGGCTGCCTTATGCCGTCGCTTTCTTCGAAATACGCCGCAAATTCTCTCAAGCCCAGTGAAGGCTGCATAAAGCATTTTCCGTTTCTTATGCGTCTCAAAGCCTGTTCATAAAGCTGCTGAGGCGAGCCTTTAAAGCCGGGTCTTGGGCAGATTGTGGCGGTAATTCTGTATCGAACATCCTGAAGGGCAGTAGTTTGTCTTTGGGTTCTCTCTTCGTCTGTGGAAATAGGCTTTTGCTGAACTTTTGCTTTAACTTCATTTCGCTTAAAGCTTATGTAACGTATGGGGTTTAAAACCTCGATTTTGTTTACCTGCCAGTAGAATTCTACCGGCTTGCTGTAAATGGCAGAGAGCATTCCCCTGACCGCAGAAGGAGTGGGAAAGGGATAGGTCAGCCTTTCAACCTTGCTGTAAGGGGGACTGAAACAGGCAAAGTCACCCCAAAATTCAATAACTATTTGTTCCATTGATTTTGTTTCACCTCCGTAAATTAATGTTCGTTCTGTGACGGAAAAGACGGCACAGAATATATCATAAAACTATTTCAATTCTCACCTAAAAAATCAGGTGTTAGTTTAATGATGTGTAATAAACTTCCATTTGCCAAGTCTTTTTTTAAAAAAGAAAGCTTTCAGAACTGCGTATTTGAAGCTGTAAGCCTGTATAATCGCTATACTGCTCTTCTTCACCTGAGTTTAATATAAAAACATCGCTTAAAGCTTTTCCTCTATGACCTTTTTCACGGTAATAAAGGTTTTCAACGGGAAAGTCTCCGCCGCTTAAGTTTTCAAATGTATTTACGGTAATAGGTGCAGCACGCTTAAGCCAGGCTGCGTCAATTCCCTCTTTAAGGGCTTCCGCCTTCAGCTCCTCATAAAGCTTAATCTGCTTTTTATAAGGAACTAAAACCTTAAAGCCTTTGTTGTTTATAAGCTTATATTCCTTTTCGGTGTTTTGATAGTCAGTGCCCGTTATTGCGTCCGTCAGCTTTTTGCTGTCGTTTTGCCGTTCAAAAAGCAGCCTGTAATAATCTTCTATAACGGCAGGGCTGTGAATGTCAAGGCTGTTTTCACTGCTTCGTGAAAGCAAAATTTTAACCTTGTCTGCGGAAACACCGTACCAGTCGTCGGGATAAAGTCTGCCCTCTTCTTCGGGCTCGAAAACGGTTACTTCACACGGTTCAGACTGTTTTCCGTTTCTGTTGCACCTTCCGGCAGCCTGAATTATTGCCTCAAGAGGAGCCAAAGCCCTAAACAGCGTTTCAAAATCCAAATCCACACCGGCTTCTATACACTGGGTTGAAACAACCCTGCAGCATAGCCCGGCTTTTTGCCTTTCTTTGATTTCCGCTATAATATCCGATCTGTGGTCGGGGCAGAGATCGGTTGTTAAAAAATATGTACCTTCTCGGCCGCAAAGCTCCTCTATAGCCTTATAGGTTTTTTTCTTGCGTGTGCTCTTAAATTCACAATTATACAAAAATTATTTGATTCTGATGCATCTTCGGCAATATTTTCTAAGGAAGTTGGCTTTTCCACAGACCATTTAACATCAGTACGCTTTAATTCCTTAAATATAAAAGCATTGTCCGGCATTATTTCAGTCGGTTTCCACTCTACATTTTCTATTGTATCAAACTTCGGCTGGGTGGCTGTGGAAAATACTATTGTACAGCCGTAGTGCTCACACAACTCCTTAACTGCATAGATGGTTGCTCTTGTTATATGTGAAGGCAGGCTTTAGGCTTCATCGAAAATAATTACACTGTTTGCAACATTGTGAAGCTTTCGGCAGTCTGTAGGCTTGTCGGCAAAAAGGGCTTCGAAGAATTTAACCGAGGTTGTTATAATAAAAGGAGCGTCCCACTTTGCGGCGTGTTCCCTTGCGGTTTCATCAAGGCTGCTTTGGCTGTGATCCTGTAAAATATCGGGAACAATTGAGGAATAAGCAACGGCTGTCTGTTCTGTAAGGGATAAAAAGGGCAAAGCCAAAATGATACGTTTTTTCTTGTTCTTAATACAGTGATGAAGGGCAAAATTAAGAAGAGCAAGAGTTTTTCCCGTTCCCGTAGGGGCAGTCAGTGTAAACAATCCGCTTTCATAATTTTCCCCGGCAGCACCGCAGGTTTCAAAAAGCTTGTTCCTTATGTCATTAAGCTCAGAATCTGAATCCGATGTTTTGCGTAAATTTTCTATATATGTATTTAAATTATTAAATAACCTCCGGCTTAAGCTCCAAAACCTCCGGCTCCTTTTCCGACGAAACGGTATAGTCCGCATCTACAAGGCAGGAAAACAACATTCTCGTATACATCATTTTTTTGACACAATATTCAATAGTGTTGTTGTTGCCCTCCAATATAAAGCTGAATTTTTTTAACTTCAGCTGTGGAAAATCTGCTTTAAAAGCATTAATTGCTTCAATATATTCTTTAATACCCGACAAAGCACTTGACTTTCCGTCATTACATATAACAGGTTCAGTATTTTTTATATTGTCTTTCAAATAGCCTTCGATTTCATAATAAGGCTTAAGTCTGCTGTGATGTGCATTAACCGCTTCAATAAAAGCCCTGTATGTATCGCCAACCTTTCCCTTTTTAAGCAATGTTAAAGCTGTTCCTCCGCAAACGGCATGGTCAACCCCTGTTTTTGTTCCATTGAGAACATCTTGAAAATCCTTGCTGTATTTTCCGAAATCGTGAAACAGTCCGCAAAGGGCAGCTTCGTCGCCTTGGCCGAACTCACTGCCGTAAGCAGCCGCCAGTTCCGAAACCTTTCGGCAATGTTTCCCCACTGTTTCCTGACTGCCGTCCGCCCTTGGCGACTTCGCATAATATTTTTTAATTTCCGCCATATAATCCTTCCTTTCAAAAGCTTTTACTGATTTTATTATGACACAGAAAGCCGCTCATAAGCAATAGTGAAATCCGCTTTTCTGTTTACAATTATATTATATCACACAAACTTGCAGAAAAATCTACAACTACTGCAGAATATTTAAATTTTTATAGAAAAATTTTAAAAAAGTATTTTAGGCTTTTTGAGGATTAGGCTGAGTAGAAAAAATATTTGTTGCCGGCTCTCTTTAGTGCGATAACCCTTATATATCGCCAAGCCGGTTTTTCCCGCTTATTTCTGCCGCTTAAGTGCTTTTTATACAATATTTATATTGCTAAAAAACAACTCTTACAATATAATGATAAAAAAGAGCGACGGCTGTCTTAAGAAGTAGCCGTATAAAATCCCCCATATAATAATTTTTGTTTGATTAGTGCCAAAGTGAAATTTGAAGAGTTGAAAATCCAACATATATTTTGTTTGTATAGGCTAAAAGGCTGGCAGTTGCAAAATGTTTTATAATAAAAGCAATAATATGCCAATAAAATAGTAAAAGACAGGTGGTATAAAATGAAAAATAAAATCAGAAGATTTGCAGAGAATATTGGTAAAAATTCAGTAGTTATGTATGCTGTAGTTTTGGGAGTGATTTGTCTTGCAGGGCTATTGGGGATAAGACCTTTTACGTTGTTGAAAACGGCGGAGGTATCGGCGGCGAAGAAGGCTTTGCCGATTTATTGTGTGGACAGGGATGATAATAAGATTGCCATATCGTTCGATGTGGCCTGGGGAGCGGTAAGATAAAGAAGGAATTTTACACTGTGTGTAGTAGCCCGAAAGGCTCATAAATCAGCGGAAAATTGAGGTTTTGTCTTTTTGCGGATTTTGGCTGATTTAATATCGAATGTTAAATTAGCCGAGGTAAGACAGAGGAATTTATGTTAAATAATATGTAAAGGTACTTTATTTATAAATATATTGTCCATATGGTCTGGTCGATAAATGCGCATAAAATTTTTTCTGCTGTACTTGTAAATTCAGCGGTTATGTGCTATTATTAAATTATAAAACAGAGGTTGTAATAATATTTTATGAAGGATTTTACAGAAGTAAGAGGTGGTTATTATGGGCAGGGCGGATATTTTGACTAAAAATTATGTTAAGAACAAAAAGGTTTTTGCGGATGCTTTTAACTATTATATGTATGACGGCAGGAAGGTTATAAATCCGGATAAGCTTTATGAGGTTGATACGGCGGAAGTTGCCGTTCCTTATGGAGAAGATGAGGCAGGAGTTATTGTACAGCCTGTGCAGAAAATGAGAGATGCGGTTTATTCTGTTATGACCGACGATAATGCTGTTTATATGCTTTTGGGAATTGAAAATCAATCCGAAAGTCATTATGCAATGCCTGTGAAAAATATGCTTTATGATGCAATGGAGTATGCGGCACAGGTTCAGGAGGCGGCAAGAAGCCATAGAAAGGCTGAAAACTACGGCAGCAGTGCCGAGTTTTTGTCAGGCTTTCATAAGGATGACAGGCTTTTGCCGGTTGTGACGTTAGTTATATATTGGGGAGACGGAGAGTGGCTTGGCCCGAAATGTCTTTATGATATGCTCAGTGTGCAGGACGAATCTGTACTTAGATTTGTGAGCAACTACAGTATAAATTTGATAATACCGGATGAAATGACAGACGAAGAAATGGAAAAATTCAGTTCGGACTTGGGCAAGGCCCTTATGTATATTAAGAATATGCGGAGCCCCGCAGAATTGAGCAAAATGATTGTTGACGAAAGATATAAGACCATTGACGTTGAAACAGGCATTTTGCTAAGTGAGCTTATGAATTTCAAGTATACTGTTCCAAAAAATGAGGAGGCGATGGATATGTGTTATGCGATAGAATATCTTGTAAATGAGGCAGCAGAGAAAGCATCAATTCTGACAACGATTGAGAATTTTCGCGAGTTTGGTGTTGATGATAAGATGATTGAAGAAAAGATTATGAGCAAATTTAATCTATCACAGGAAAAAGCTAAGGAGTATATGCTTGGCAAAAGTGCATAAGATAGATTTGTAAAATTTGAATTTGATAATTTTGATAAAAGGCATAGGTTCACAATTAGGTTGGATTTATGCTTTTTTGCGTAAAGGGGATTTTTATGAATAGGGAAGAAATGCTGCAGAAAAGAATAGATGAACTTGAGAAGGAAAACAGATATTTAAAAGGCTTGCTTGATGATGCTGGCATAAGCCACAAAAAATTCGACTTTGGGAAGTCTAAAGAACCATATGATGAAAATCAAGGAGCGAGGATTATATACAGGGAAATAACTCCGGAGGACGCAAATTTGTTTTTCGGTATGTTTTGGGGTCGGATAGATGTTTACAGCAAGAGAGTGGTTAAAAAGGCTACGGGTGAGGTTGGTTATTTTCCTCAGTGTGATAATTTTTGGAAAAGCGGCTGTCACAGAAGGAACGGAAGTAAAGTTAAGTGTAGAGATTGTGAGAAACTGTCATATAAAAGATTAGAAAGACAGTAGATCATTGCTCATCTACAGGGAAAAGCCCCAAACGGAACGGATGTTATAGGGGTATATCCTCTTCTGGCTGACAACACCTGTCGGTTTATTGTTTTTGATTTTGACAATCACGAAAAGGATGGGGAAAAGTGCGATTTTGCAAATAGAGACAATGAGTGGAAGGAAGAGGTTGACACTCTCAGAAATATTTGCGGAGTGAACGGCATAGATACACTTGCGGAAAGGTCAAGATCAGGAAAAGGGGCGCACCTGTGGATTTTCTTTCAAAAGCCCATAGAAGCGGTATTTGCGAGAAAATTCGGCAATGCTTTGCTCAGAAAAGGTGAAGAAAGCTTTAATTTGAAATCTTTTCGGTATTATGACAGAATGTTGCCGATGCAGGATTGTCTTCCGATCGGCGGTTTGGGAAACTTGATTGCCTTGCCTTTGCAGGGGCAGGCTTTGAAAGAGGGTAATAGCGCCTTTATTGACGAGAATTGGAACGCCTATCCCGATCAGTGGGAGGCTTTGTTCAGCAAACGCAAGCTTTCCAAAGAATTTATAGAAAATAAAATCAAAGAATGGGGTGTATCGAGTCCGCTTGAAACCGGACAGCTTGAAAATGACGAAAAGCCCTGGGATAAGGCTAATCATTTTATGTCGGAAGATGTGGACGGAAAAATGAAAATTGTTCTTGCAGACGGAATTTATATTGACACAAAAAATTTAAAACCGAGGATTCAAAATGAAATAAGAAGAATGGCGGCTTTTCTTAATCTTGTTTATTTTAAGAATCAGGTTATGGGGCTGTCAAATTTTGAGAATGCAAGATATATTTATTTGGGCAAAGATGAAAACGGCTATATAAAAATACCAAGGGCTTTGCTTGAAAATTTGACTGCCCAATGTGATAAATTCAATGTAAAATATGAAGTTGAGGACAATCGCTGTAAGGATAATGAGATAAATGTTGAGTTTAACGGTGAGCTCAGAAAGTCACAGGCAGAGGCTGCAGAATCACTGATTAAATATGACTGCGGTATTTTAAATGCGGCAACAGCTTTCGGCAAGACGGTTGTCTGCTGTAACATTATTGCTCAAAAGAAGGTTAACACGCTTATCATTTTGCAGTCATCGGCATTAATGGAGCAGTGGGCGGAGGCACTGAACAAATTTTTGAACATAGATGAAGAACTGCCTGAATATGAAACACCATCGGGAAGAATAAAACGGCGGAAAAGTGTAATAGGAAGGCTTCAAGGTGCACACGATTCTACAACGGGAATTATCGATATTGCTATGGCGGGTTCTATTATAAAAAAAGGCGAGTATCATAAATGTTTGAAAGAGTACGGACTTGTAATACTTGATGAATGTCACCATGCAGCTTCGGATACTATTGTCGATGTGCTTCAAGAGGTCAATGCAAAATTTGTTTACGGAGTAACGGCAACACCTTTCAGAGGCGATGGCTTGGAGAAAATAAATTATATGCTGCTCGGGCCTGTAAGATACAAATTTACATCGAAAGACAGGGCTAAGGAGCAAGGCATAGAACATTTGGTCTGTCCTCGGTTTACAAGAGCGGTTGCTCCAAAATTCAAAACAGAGAAAATGCACCCAAACGAAGCCTATGAAATTATAAGAAATAACGAGGACAGAGATAAGCTGATTTTAGAAGATACAAAAAAATGTATAGGCGAAGGCAGAACTCCTGTTGTACTCACAAAATATATTGACCATGCGGAAAAACTTAACGAACAGCTTAAAAAATGCGCTGACTATGTGTTTTTGATGACCGGAACAAATTCTAAAAGAGAGCACAGAAGAATTTTGAAGGAAATGAATTTTGTTAAGGTTGATGAGAGTATGATTCTTGTGGCAACAGGTAAATTAATAGGTGAAGGCTTTGATTTTCCCAGACTTGACACACTTATTATGGCGGCGCCTGTTGCATGGAAGGGCGTTGTGGAACAGTATGCCGGCCGCTTAAACAGAGACTATGGGGGAAAGAAAAGTGTAATAATATATGACTACGTTGACAGTCATATTCCAATGTTTGAAAAAATGTATTACAAACGCCTGAAAGCATACTCACAAATCGGCTACGAGATTTTCTCTGAAAATATGACTTCAAAGCAAAATGTAAATTCTATTTTCGACATAGATAATTATGAAAAGGTTTACAAACAGGACTTGTCTGAAGCTGAAACAGAAATTATTATATCAAGCCCTGTTATCAGCGGCAAAAAGGTGGATGAATTAATATTATTCCTCAAAGAAAAACAGGAAGCCGGTATCAAAATAATAATCGTCACATTTAAACCCGATATGTACGGCTTTGGCGACAGCGGATACTGGGCGGAGCTTTACGAAAGAATGAGAACAGCAGGCTTTGAAATGAACTTAACGGAAGACTACTGCGAGCATTACTGCATTATAGACCGTGAAATTGTTTGGTATGGAAGTATGAATTTCCTCGGAAAAGATGATGCTGAGGATAACCTAATGAGGGTTTGCAGCAAAAGCATTGCCGCCGAGCTATTGGAAATGACATTCAGACAGGCAAAAAGTAAGTGACCGTATAATATTTTATGATAAAAGCTGTAATCTTTTCATAATATAGTAAAAAAAGGTGGTTTATAATGATAAACAAAATCAGAAAATTTATAAATAAAGTTGGCGATAATTCGGTGGTTGTATATACTGCGGTTTTAGGAGTGATTTGTCTTGTGGGGTTATTGGGAATAAGACCTTTTATGCTGTCGAAAACGGCTTCCGTTGCGGCGGCGAAGAAGGCTTTGCCGATTTATTGTGTGGACAGGGACGACAACAAGATTGCCATATCGTTCGATGCGGCTTGGGGAGCGGTAAGATAAAGAAGTAATTTTACACACTGTGTATGATAGCCCGAAACCCGCATAAATTGACGGAAAACGGGGGTTTTGCTCATTTGCGGATTTCGGCTGATTTAGTATTGTGTGTTAAATTAACCGGAAAAGGTGAGACATGAAGTTGGTTAAAAGGTGAATTACGGAGTTGAAAGAGAAGTTTTTAGAAATCTGGGCTACTCTCTCAGAAGTTGTTATAAGGAGTCAAAAAAAGTTACTCTATTTCACAGCCTGCTTTTGGGTTGTCTCTAAATGTTTCCTTTTTTATGTAATATCAGTATTGCTGAGAATTCGATTATCCAAACCATTTACGCAGTTGATTTTTTGCTCTTATAGCTCTATCTTGGGGAAAATATTTTGAGTATAAAAGGCTGTCCTATAATAATTAAGGAACTTAAGTTTCGTTTTAGGCTACGGTCTTAGTACCGGTTATTCATAAACTTTGTTTCTTAACTTCAGCTTCCGCTGCCGCCATTGCAGGGGCAATCCATACAATATCATTTTTCAATGTGTCCAAAGTATCGCCATACCCCCATCCAATATGTAAAGAATTCTGAATAACTTGATTTATGCGCCCCTTAAATTCTTTATACATTGCATCATTATTCTCCGCATTCAATAATGCAACAAAATCATCAAATGCATTAACTAAACTTTCATAGAAGTATTCATCAATGTCGCCATAATCATTCGTAAACTCTGTTCCCAATTCTACAAAACATAATATTATATAAAGGGTAACCCGCATATTGGTAAATTTCTTGGCTTCTTTGATAATCTTTTCGCCTGTTTGAATGTCGGGGCTGTTAGGATTAGAAAATGCGAAACACTTCCGGAGTTTCTTCTCATAACTTCGCAGGTTTTCTTCCTGTGTTTCTTCTGACTTAAAGAGTGAGTTAAAATATATCATCGCTTGATCACTTTCCTTATATAAAGTGCAGATAATGGATTCCAGGCGATTCCGTGAGATTTCTTTAAGACATTTCTTTAATTCGGCTGAAGTTAATTTTTTTGATTTTGACATATTTATGTATCCTTTCTCAGCAGGCTGTTTTATGTAATGATTTTCAGAGTTTACCATAATACTTTTGATTGACATCACTCTTGATTTTATCATACATTCATAGGGTATCTCTCTTCTTTTTATTCTGTATACTCAAATCCTTCATCTATACACCATCGAATGGCAATTTGCTTATAAGTCTGTGCTTGATAATCATACCATTGCTGTTCAATACCATAATAATAAATTATGTTCTTAAATCTTCGAAATACTCCCTTGCCGCGAATAGCATTCATCAATTCATTTCGTATTGCTGCCATATGGAAGGTGTCTGCAAAATCCTCCATAATACTGTATTCATGTATATCAAATTTTGTAGAAAAACGATAGAAACGGTTTTCTGATGTTTCTATTAATTCTTCGGTTTCTTCATAATCATCATCGAAATCGCTGTCTCCCAGCCGGATCGTTTCACCGGTTTGCGAATCATAAAATCCTGTCCAATTATCATCAGCCTCTTCTATAGCATCAATAACCTGCTGTAATTTTATTTTCATAATCAGTACTTCTCAATTCCTTAAATGTTACTATGTGATTTCTGTCAAAAATTGATATAGATTTACCTTATCCATTATTCAAATGAGCAAGCATAACAAGATTTTAATCTGTTCCTATAATTCTTGTTTTATATTGCCGGTTTTTATTATACCATACACGGTAGTTTTAAGTCAATTAAAGCGGCGGTTATTTTTTAAGTTAAATGGAGGTTTTCTAAGTAGTTATGTAATTAAAAGTCTGTCGGATTGACTATGTCTATTTAAAACTGCTTATACTACGCTTGCATTTTGCAGACAGAACGGCTATAATAAACCTATAAAATACAAATTTTTACAGGATGGTGATATTATGGCAAGAACATCAAATGTATTTGCAAGGGTTGAGCCGGAAATAAAGGAACAGGCAGAAAGTGTATTAAATCAGCTTGGTGTATCAATGTCAAATGCAGTTGTTATGTTTTTAAGGCAGGTTATTCTTCAAAGAGGAATACCCTTTGAAATGAAGCTGCCTGACAGAACTCCTTTGGCAATGGAAAATTTAACAAAGGAGCAGTTTGATGCGGAAATTTCAAAAGGGATGGACGACATAGAAAACGGACGGGTTTATTCAATTGATGAGGTTGAAAATGAAATGCAGAAGTTGTATGGTGTATGAGTTGGAATATTAAATTTTCAGCACAGTCTCGGGAAGATTTAAAGGCAGTGTATGAATATATTGCCTATAATTTGCTTGTGCCGGAAACAGCGGCCATACAAATACAAAGGATTTTAAAATCAATACGAGGTCTTTATGAAATGCCTATGAGATATGAGCTGTATGAATACGAACCTTGGCATTCACGAGGTTTGAGATTTTTATCGGTTGATAATTATATTGTATTTTATATGGCAAAAGGGATTTAAATAAGCAATTGAATAGTTAAATAATCAACATATGAAAAATAGATTGGCACCATATGCTATTAAAGAGCTCTTTGCCAGTCAATATTTTATTAAGGAACTCCTATTTTAATATATAAAAGATGTTTAATCTTATTTTTACGGAAAGGAAAAATCTTATATGAACAGATTATACGAAAAAGCATTTGAATATAAACAAACAAAGCTTTGGAAAAAGCTTGCGGATTCTCAGCTTGTAGCTGTTGAGCATTCGGACGGAACTATAGGCTACTGCAGTATAATGGGGATGCTAGGGCAGCATATTGCTCTTGCGGTATATCCCGGGGAGGAGGGACTCAGAACTCTCAGAAATCTTTGTTATAATTCGCCCTTTGACCCGATTTGGATAACCCGTGAGAAAAGGGTATCGCAAAACTGTGTTTCCTGTTCCTTTGAAAATATGGATGAGCTTCACGAATCAGAAAAAAGCAGCCTCAGAGCATACTGCTCTTCACATAATATAAGGCTGAGGGGTAAAAATTCCTGCCCTAAATTCGAAAAAATGCAGCCTTACCATGTTCCGTGGTTTTTAAAAGATGAAACAGATAAAAAATATTTGGAGGAAGCTCTCGGTGCCTGTATCGATCTGTCAAAGCAGTTTAAGAACAAAGTTTTGTCTGTTTCCGATTTGTATGACGGAGTTGAGGAAGGGCAGGAAGTGATTTTGGCGAAGGTGCTGCCGGACGGTACTTTTCAGTGGAGCAGTACTGTTTTGCCTGATTTTGATGATGAAGAATATGAAGCAGATGTAAATTTCAGTGAGGTTTTGGCGGCAAAAGTCCGAAGGTCAAAAAAACACGGAGCAGATTGGATGTGTGATGTATTTCTTTGCCCAACTCCTGTTTATGGTGAGAATGTTGATGAGAATATTTCCGATGAGCTTCGGAAAGTTCCCTTTTTGCCTTTGTTAAGCATAATTTTAAACAGCGAAGGAAAAGCGGTTTCCTGCGATTCGTGCAGTGCTGAGGAGAACTATGCCAAACATTTTACAGAAAGAGCCCTTAGAGATATGCTCGATACAGGCAAGCCGAAAAAAATAACCGTAATGAATGAAAGAACTTACAATATGTATTTGAAGCTTGCAAAATATTTGGGTATAGAACTTGTTTTTGAAGATTATTGCAGCGAATTGGAGGGAGCGGAGGATCAGCTTTATTACTCTATGGAAAATGGATTACCGGATGAGTTTGATGAAATGGAATTGTCTGATGAAGAAAAAGAATATATGTCTGAGTTCATAAATTCCGTAGAAGATTTTTCACAGCTTGGAGATATTGAACTGGCTGCACTGTATTATGCGGCGACAGCTATGTCTTTGGAAATTCCCGAAAATAAGTTTTCTCTTTTGAAAAAGGAAGTTGAACGCAGAAGCAGCCAAATGTAATTAATCAGCGATTTCTTAAAAAAGATCGGTCTTATAGACAGCCCTGCCCGTGCGGCTGTTGTAATTACAAAGTAAGGGAAGAAGGTTTTTGCGGAAAATATAGACTCCAATTATGGAGTACATTTTGTAAAAAATCGACCGGAATTTTATAACACAGGCCGACTATTCAAATATATTCAAAACAGCTTAAAAAGGAAGTAAACAGATTTTTATTTCAGGTGTAGAGGAAATGAAATCATTGAAAAATATTGCGGGATATGATTCAGCTTGTATTGTAAAGTCTGTAAGGATATGTTAATATGGAATAAGCTTCAAATTATTTAAGGAGGATGTTATGAAAAATAAGGCAAAAAAAGGTAATTTCAGCAGTCAGTTCGGGTTTGTTATGGCAGCAGCGGGAAGTGCTGTCGGTGTAGGAAATCTCTGGCGTTTTCCATATTTGGCGGCTAAAGACGGCGGCGGACTGTTTATATTGATCTATCTTGTTTTGGTTCTCACATTTGGGTTTACGCTGCTTGTGTCGGATATAGCTATTGGAAGAAAGACGAAAAAAAGTGCTATATATGCATATGCGGAAATGAACAAAAAATGGAGCGTTCTTGGGATTGTAACTTTTCTGGTTCCGGTATTGATTATGACATATTATGCTGTAATCGGCGGCTGGATCACAAAATACTTGACCGTATATTTAACGGGGACAGCTGAAGCTGCCGCCGAAGACGGGTACTTTACCTCATTTATTTCGTCATCTGTTTCTCCTGTGGTATTTTCCCTGTTTTTCATGGGCTTAACAGCGTTGATTGTATATAATGGTGTGGAAAAGGGCATTGAAAGAGTTTCAAAATTTATTATGCCTGTTCTGCTTGTTATGGTAGTGGGCATTGCCGTTTTTTCTTTGACGCTGACGAATACAGACAATGATGGATTTATAAGAACCGGTCTTCAAGGGTTAGCGTTTTATCTGAAACCAAGTCTGGAAGGAATTACGTTCCGGCGTTTTATGCAAATATTGCTTGATGCCATGAGCCAGCTGTTCTTTTCCCTCAGCGTTTCAATGGGAATTATGATTACATACGGATCATATGTCAAACCGCAGGTCAACCTGAATAAATCAGTCAACCAGATAGAGTTTTTTGACACATCTGTGGCATTACTCTCCGGTATGATGATCATTCCTGCAGTCTATGTTTTCTCAGGAACAGAAGGCATGAGTGCAGGACCGAGCCTGATGTTTATTTCTCTGCCGAAGGTTTTTCATGCGATGGGCAGAATAGGGGTCTTTATCGGAGCGGCATTTTTTCTCACGGCAGCATTTGCAACACTTACTTCATGCATTTCGGTGTTGGAATCAATCGTTGCCAACTGTATGGATATTTTCCACGCAAGCCGTAAGAGGGTAACTCTTGTACTTACGGTCATTTATATGGCTGTATCTGCGATAATCACGCTTGGTTACAGCGTTTTCTATTTGGAAGTGAAGCTGCCTAACGGAACCGTCGGACAGCTGCTGGACATTATGGATTATATAAGCAACAGTGTAATGATGCCGTTTATTTCACTCTTCTCTTGTATCCTGATCGGATGGATAGTGGGGTCAAAATGGATTTCCGACGAAATGGAATCAAGCGGACATACATTCAAACGAAAAAGATTGTACAATATTATGATAAAATACATAGCTCCGGTTATGATGTTTGTTTTGGCATTGCAGTCAATCGGAATCCTTAATGCATTTTTGAGTTAAATTGAAATTTGAATCGGACTTTTACGAAAACTAAGAGCTTATTATCATAACAAAGAAACCTACGGAAGTTTTCTGTAAAAACCGAACCATTGACCGATAGGAAAGAGACTCTGTCCGGGCAAAAATAGGGGACTGTGAAAAACTTGAAAAATCAATTTCTTTACAGTCTCAATTCCTTTTAATATTGATTTACATAATACTAAGAAGTAAATTGCCCAATAAACTGCCTTATCAGTAATGTTTTGTTAGATGGTTTGGTGTGTGGTGGTGTGAGAGATTGCTGCTCAATTAATGGGCAGCGTTTTACTTGATTAGTGCCAAAGTGGAATTTTAAGAGTTGAAAATCCAACATACATTTTATTTGTACAGGCTGAAAAGTAAGCAGCTGCAAAATATTTTATGATAAAAGCCATAATATTCTCATAATATAGTAAAAAAACAGGTGGTTTATAATGGCAAACAAAATCAGAAAATTTATAAATATAGTTGGCAATAATTCGGCAGTTGTGTATGCTGTGGTTTTGGGTATGGTTTACCTTGTGGGTTTATTGGGAATAAGACCGCTTATGCTGTCGAAAACGGCTGAGGTTGCGGCGGCAAAGAAGGCTTTGCCTATTTATTGTGTGGACAGGGGTGACAACAAGATTGCCATATCGTTCGATGCGGCTTGGGGAGCGTATAGATTAAGAAGGAATTTTATACACTGTGTGTAATAGCCCGAAACCCGCATAAATTAACGGAAAACTGGGGTTTTGCTCATTTGCGGATTTCGGCTGATTTAGTATTGTGTGTTAAATTAACCGATAAGGCGAACTATATAATATTGATTAACGATACACGCAAGAGGCTTAGTGAAATTTTTCTAACAATGTTGTGTTTTCCGATAGGCTGGTTTTTTGATAATTGCAATGTTATAACTGTGCTAAAAAGTTTAAGAATAACAGTCTCCCAAACTTTGAGGAAATATGCGATAATGGAATATGAGAGGCATTCTTTTACTCGCATTCTTTAAAACAGGGAGATTTTTTATTGCGAACAAAATGTATGTGTATTTTAAACGCAGAAAAGTGAAGTTTACTGTTGACTTTTAATATAGCAATCGTATATAATAATATATAGTAAAGTACCCAATTAATTAAGTGAAATGAGGTAATTTAACAGAGGTGTGAAAATGCTTTCTAAAAACCATATTGAAAATGTAGGAAAGTTATTCAAAAAACATAATTACGTAATGACTACAGCCGAGCTTTTAAACGCTAAGTTATATTATGCTGATGTTAAACAGCTGTTAGATGAAGGTTATATTGAAAGAATAAGACAGGGTTATTATCATTGGATCTATGACATAGAAACAGGAGAGATTGTTATTATAAACAGGCTTTTTCCCGATGCGGTGCTTTGTATGGAAACGGCATTGTTTTATTATAAATACAGCGACAGGAATCCTGCCGAGTGGAACTTTGCAATAGACAGAAATGTTTCAAAATTGCGGACAAAAATAGATTATCCGTTTATTAAAGCATATCGTATGGAATCTGATTTGGTTACGCTTGGAGAAACAACGGGCGAGATTGATTTTACAAAGGTTCGGATTTATGACCGTGACCGAACAATTTGTGATGTTTTGAAAAATATGAGCAGAATGGACAGAGAGATTTTTAATAAAGCGATTCAGGGATATGTGAATGACCCGAAAAAGAATATACCAAACCTTATGGTGTATGCGAAAAGGCTGCGTGTGCAGAAAAAAGTTAAGGACTTGATAGGAGTGTGGTTATAATGGCAGACAAAGCAGCTTCTGTTTTAGCAAAACTCAGAAATAAAGCAAAGGTTTCAGGCATTAGTTATCAGCAATGTCTGCAGCTTTTTGTACAGGAGGAATTTTTGAGAAAACTATCAAAATCCGGGTGTGAAGATATGCTTATACTCAAAGGAGGCTTGTTCATTTACACTCTGACCAATTTTCAAAGTCGGGCAACGGTAGATGTTGATTTTTTGCTCCGAGGACATTCCAATTCGATGGACAATGTAAAAAAGTTGATTTCCAAAATCATAGATACGCCGACCGGCAATGATTATATCACTATGACCGCAAAGGCTTTTGAAGAGATTTCACCCCAAAGAAAATATCACGGTATCAGTACACAGATTATTGCTCAGATAAAAAATGTAAGAGTGCCGTTTAATGTAGATATAGGTGTGGGTGATGTAATTTTTCCTCAACCCGAAGAAAGAAAAATCAGTACACAGCTTCCGGACTTTGAACAACCTGTTATCAAAACTTATTCTCTTGAAAGTACTATAGCTGAAAAGTTTGATGCTATCCTGCAGCGGTTTGAGCTGACAGGCAGAATGAAAGATTTTTATGATATATATTATCTTTCAAGAACATTTGATTTTGACGGGGAAAAATTGCAAAGGGCGATTAATGAAACCCTACAGCAGCGAGGAACTCTCTACGACAAAAGCAGCTTTAAGCGTATTGCAGCACTTGCTAATGATGAGGATATGCAAAAGCGTTGGAAATTTTTCCTGAAAACAATTAAGGATGATACATTGGTATTTTCAATTGTTATTGAGACGATAAAAAATTTTCTTGAGCCAGTGTTTGGGGCAGTGGTTAATAAGGGCATATGGCAAAAGCATTGGAAAGTTAATATGGGATGGACTACCGATGAGATGAAGGAGGAAAATATATGAATGTGTTTTATGTATATCAAGGTGATACAAGTGATGTGTTTTTTGCGGATATTTTTAATAATGATTTATAATCTTTATATTC